>JAGBPE010000239.1 GCA_017633495.1 Bacteroidales bacterium
AGAGGTTCTTCTGCATCATGTCCTGGTCCAGGCCCGTCATGGAGATGGTGATGAACATGCCGCCGATAATCTGCTTCAGGAAGTAGCTGTTGTTGCGCCAGTCGGTGTTGAAGACGGTGCGCACATCGGAGCCGTCCTTGCCGACGGTGGCCATCTGTGCCCACAAATCGCTGAACGAGCCGCCCATATTGCGCATGATCACCACAATCGTAATCACCAATGCGCCAATCAGAAACGTGGTCTGCAACATGTCGGTCCACACCACGGTCTTGATGCCGCCCCGGAACGTGTAGAGCAGGATAATCGCTATCATCACGATGGCCGTCGCCCAAATGGGAATATGCCAACCATCAAAGACGAATATCTGCAACACAAAGATAACCAGATACATACGCAATGCCGAGCCCAACAGTCGCGACAGGAAAAAGAACAGTGCACCCGTTTTGTGCGCCTCCTCCCCCATCCTCTTGCCGAGGTATTCGTAGATGGAAGTCACGTTGAGCCGGTAATAGAGCGGCAGCAACAGCAGCGCAATCACCGCATAACCAATGATATAGCCCAACACGACCCCGAAATAGGTGAACTGGGTGGTATAAACATCGCCGGGCACGGACATGAACGTCACACCCGACAGCGAACTGCCGATCATGCCGTAAGCCACCACAAACCAAGGTGACTTACGGTTGCCGGTAAAGTATGTCATCTTGTCCGTCTTGCGGGAGGTAAGCCCCGTAATCACGAACAGCATCACCACATAAAGGGCGAAGAAAGTGAAGATAAAGGTCTGCACTTGTTTGTTGTTTTGTCCTTACAATCAGTTAAGTAAACTTTGGTTTCAGGTTTCAAGATTCAAGTTTCAAGACTCAAGTACCTGAAACCTGAAACTTGAAACCTGAAACCTGAAACTTGAAACTACTTCACGCCGGGTTTTCCAAGCAAACGGAACATATTCTTCTTATACGCCTCCACACCGGGTTGGTCGAACGGATTCACATCGAGCATGTAACCGCTTACAGCACAGCTCATTTCGAAGAAGTAGATCAGCTCGCCAAGGTGGTATTCGTTGATTTCCGGAACGGTGATGCAGAGGTTCGGCACTTGACCATCGACGTGCGCGAGACACGTGCCTTTGCGCGCGATCTGGTTGATTTCGTGGATGGTACGATGTTGCAGATAGTTCAGATTGTCGAGATTCTCGGCATCGTCGGGAATTGCGACACGATGGTGTGCGTTCTCCACTGCCAACACTGTCTCGAAGATCTGGCGCGTTCCTTCCTGAATGTACTGACCCAGCGAGTGCAGGTCGGTAGAGAAGATGGCGCCGGCGGGGAAGATGCCCTTATGCTCCTTGCCCTCGCTCTCGCCGAAAAGCTGCTTGAACCATTCGATGAAATAAAAGAGCTGCGGCTCGAAAGAGGTGAGCAGTTCCACCTTCAATCCCTTCTGATAAAGAATGTTACGAATGGTGGCATATTGCAGAATCGGGTTCTGGTCGTATTTCACATTCTCCGCCACGAACTTCTGCATGTCTTTGGCGCCTTGCAGGAGTTTGCGGATATCGAAGCCGGCCATCGCGATGGGCAGCAAGCCCACGGGGGTGAGCACGGAGTAGCGACCGCCCACGTCGTCGGGAATCACAAAGGTGGGATAACCTTCCTTGTCAGCGAGGGTTTTCAGTGCGCCACGAGCCTTGTCGGTGATGGCGGCAATGCGTTGTTTCGCGCCCTCCATGCCGTATTTCTGCTCGCAATGCTGTTTCAGAATGCGAAACGCGAGTGCCGGCTCGGTAGTTGTGCCCGACTTGGAAATCACCACCACGGAGTAGTCATTAACATCAAGAACACCCAGTAAATCATGCAGATAGTCCTCGCTAATGTTGTTGCCGGCATAGAGGATATGCGGAAATTTGCCCTTCACGTAGGGTGCGAAAGCGTTTTGCAACGCTTCAATGACAGCGCGCGCTCCGAGGTAGGAGCCGCCGATGCCGACCACCACAACCGCATCCGATTGGGCGGCCATGCGAGCTGCGCACTGTTCAATGGCAGCGATTTCATTCTCCGTCATATCGTTCGGCAACGTGACCCATCCCAGGAAATCGTTACCACGACCCGTCTTGTTCAGCGCAGTTTGCAAAGCTGCTTCCGCTTGAGGCTTCAGGTTCTCAATCTGTTGATTATCAATAGCAAATAATGCGTCTTGAAAGTTAAGTTTGATATTCATAATCTAAATTTTAAGGTTATAATCCATTGAATCTGCAAAGATATAATATTTTCAGGCAATGTGCTCAGAAAAAAAGTTTTTTCCTATTTTTGCACCCTCAAATTCAGACAGATACAAAAATCACAAATAATTGAAAAAAATGAACAAACGAATCGTAGCTCTCGGCCTTTTACTTATGACATGGACTATGGGGTTCGCGCAGCAGCGCACCGATTCCGTGCATATCGCGCATTACGACCTGCATCTCTCGGTGGTGGACTTCACCAACCATATCATTGACGGATACACCGACCTTACCACGGTCGCTAAAGTCAACAACCTCAACCAGATACGTCTGGATTTGAAGTTCTTGACCTGCGACTCGGTGTTTGTCGGCACCTCAACAGCGACTTTCACTCAACTTGGAGAGCATATCTATATTAATGTGCCGGCAATGCAGAGCGGCGACACTGCGGCGTTGCGGGTATACTATCACGGCACACCCGGTCACGACGATGGCTTCGGCGGCTTCTACTACAGCGGCGAATATGCTTACATCGTGGGCGTTGCGCTGCAAGACCAGCCCCACTCCTACGGACGTTGCTGGTTTCCCTGCATGGACGAGTTCACCGACAAATCGTCCTACAGCTTCCATATCCGCACCCAAAACGGCAAAATGGCAGTCTGTAACGGCATGCTGACCGACTCGCTCACCCTCGCCGACGGCACACGCATTTGGGATTGGCACTTAGACAACCCCATCCCTGTCTACTTGGCTTCCATGGCGGTGGGCGAATACCTCTGCTATGCCGACACTTTCCATGGCATGAACGGGGTGATTCCCATCCAGTTATACACTTCGCCTGCCATCTATCCGAACATTCCCGGCTCTTTCGCCAACCTAAAACCCGTGCTGCATAAATATGAGGAGTACTTCGGTCCTTACGTGTGGCCGCGCGTGGGCTACGTCTGCGTGGCCATGACCGGCGGCGCAATGGAACATGCCACCAACATCGCCCTTCCCAACGCAGCTGTCAACGGCGGACTCCAATACGAGGGCACCATCATGCACGAACTTTTCCACCACTGGTTCGGCGACCTCATCACCTGCGAACGCCCCGAGGAGATGTGGATCAACGAGGGCTTTGCCGACTACTCCGAATCCTTAGTGATGGGATGGCTTTATGACGCCTACATCGATAACATCCGAGACATACACACCAGTACGCTCCAAAACATCGTCAAGCGGGACGGTGGACTCTACGCGCTGGACAACGTGCCGCAAGACCAGACCTACGGCATGCACTCCTACCAGAAAGGTGGTCTGGCCATCCACTCCCTGCGCACCTACATGGGTGATTCGCTGTTTTTCAGCTGTTTGAGACAGCTTCTGGAGCACTACGCCTACCAAAACGTCAACTCCGAGCAGTTCTTTACCTACCTTTCCCAAGTTTCGGGCATGAACTTGATGGATTTCTATGAAGACTGGATCCACCAGCCCGGTTTTCTGGATTTCGACGTTGAAAAAATCACCAACCATGCCTGTGGCATATACGAGGTGACCGTGCGGCAGAAGGGCTATGGCACCAACCACCCTGGCACAAACGTACCCATCGACCTCACCTTCGTGTCTGATCAGTTCGAATTCCATACCGTTGAGAGCCAATTGATTACTGGAGACACCACAGATGTGATGGTCTTCGTGCCATTCTCCCCCTCCCTGGTCATCCTCAACTATCACGACAGACTGTCGGATGCCACGATTGACGACACGAAAATGGTGAAGGCAACCGGCTCTGTGAACTTCGGAGACACCTATTGCGGGGCGAACATCAGCCAGCTGAGCGACTCCGCACTCTTCCGCGTTGAGCACCACTACGTCTCGCCCGACATCCCCTCTACCCTACCCGAAGGCTATTTCAAATTTTCCGACAACCACTATTGGACAGTGAATTACACGGGAAGCAATCCTGACGGCGGCTGGAAATTCCGTCTGGTAAGGGGTTCCAACCAATTGGACCAACACCTTTTGGACGGCTACGCTCTTGAGAATTTGAAGTTGATGTATCGTCCTGATGCCCAAACCGAATGGATGCCCGTGCCGTACACCCGCTCCGGAAGTCCCTACAACAGCACTCTCACCACCGCAGACCTTGCCCCTGGACAGTATTGCTTCGCCGTGGCAGAGGAAGACGTAGCTGTGAAACCATACGGTATGGCCGTGCAAATGTATATATATCCGAACCCTGCTCAAAGTTCCGTCACCCTGATGACCGACGCATCGAAAGCGGACAAAGCCGTGCTTTACGACTCACTCGGCCGCAAAGTAAAGACATACAAAGTCAGCAATGACAAGCAAGAGCTGGATCTGAGCAAACTACCTGCCGGCAACTATATCCTCGTTCTTCACAAAAAAGGAATAACCGTGGCACGACAGATGATCACAAAACGATAAACGACAAGACTTAACAAAACAGAAGCGGCGGACTTCCATTGGGAGCCCGCCGCATCGTTTTTAACAAATCGAGATCTCTTACAGTCTGTCGATGCAGTTCAGGTCGCTGAACGCCACTTTCAGACGCTCGACCATAGACTTCTCACCTTCGCGCAATACTTGGCGCGGGTCGTAGTACTTCTTGTTCGGCTTGTCTTCGCCCTCGGGGTTGCCGATCTGGCCTTGCAGATAAGCCTCGTTCTTCTTGTAGTAGTTCATCACGCCTTCCCAGAAAGCCCATTGCGTATCGGTGTCGATGTTCATCTTGATGACACCGTAGCTGATGGCTTCCTTGATCTTAGCGGGTTCAGAACCGGAACCGCCGTGGAACACGAAGTTCACCGGATTCGGTTGGGTGTTGAACTTCTTTTGGATGTATTCCTGAGAATTGTGCAGAATGATGGGCTCCAACTTCACGTTACCGGGTTTGTAGACGCCGTGCACGTTGCCGAAAGAGGCAGCGATGGTGAAGTTCGGGCTGATCTTGCTCAGCTCTTCGTAAGCGTAAGCCACATCTTCGGGTTGTGTGTAGAGACGTGCGCTGTCGATGCCGGTGTTGTCCACGCCATCTTCCTCGCCGCCAGTTATACCCAACTCGATTTCGAGGGTCATCTCCAGCTTAGCCATACGAGCCAAGTACTTCTTGCAGATCTCAATATTTTCTTTCAGAGGCTCTTCAGAGAGATCGAGCATGTGAGAGCTGAAAAGCGGTTTGCCGTGTGCAGCATAGTATTTTTCGCCTTCGTCCAACAGACCGTCGATCCAAGGAAGTAGCTTCTTAGCGGCATGGTCGGTGTGAACGACCACGGGCACGCCGTACATCTCGGCCATGCGATGGATGTGCATAGCACCGGAGATACAGCCTTGAATAGCAGCCTGTTGACCGTCGTTGCTGAGAGATTTACCAGCACAGAAGATACCGCCGCCATTGGAGAATTGGATCATAACGGGAGAGTTCACTGCCTTTGCAGCCTCCATCACAGCGTTGATGGAGTCGGTGCCGACCACATTCACAGCCGGAAGGGCGAACTTGTTTTCCTTAGCAATGCGGAAGATTTCTTGCAAATCTTTACCATAAACCACACCGGGTTTCACTTTCGATAAAATTTTTTCTGACATTATTTTCTTGTTTATTTGTTGATTTTTTGATTGATTCGTTTGGAGTGCAAAAATATACAAATTACAAATACGAATGTATTCATTCTGTAGAGACGATGTGCACATCGTCTCTACTTGGAATTCTCCTTCTTCCGTTTGCGGCGTTGAACAATCCAATTGACGACTTCTGCGCCAATGGTGAAAGCGGCGAGCCATCCGGGTTTGCCGGTCTTCTTGGCCGCCTTGCCGATAGGCAGAGCTCGGACTGTCTGCACAGCGTTCGAAATGCCGGACAAACTGAAATTCTGCCCGAAATTGCGGATGTTCTTCAGTCCATTCCAGGTTTTCTTTAACGTCTCGACGTCGTCTTGATAGGCATCAAGATCCTTGCTGAGCTTGCGTTCCTGCACCTCGATTTTGGCTCGCAACTGCTGTTTGCGTTTTGCAATCTCCTGCAAGTCGTTGATGGGGGCTTTCTTACTGCTCATGACCACCTCCTTTCTTAGCGGCATATTCGTCCTGAACGTCTTTCACAACATTCTCGTTTTCAACCTCTTCCACCTCATCGGGATACATAATGCGACTGAATTTCCGAATCAGCGGCTTCACGAAAAGCACGTCTTTTTTGGAAAGCACAAACACCATGATGGCGACAAACACGAAACAAATAATCGTGTAAGCCCATGCAGCGTTCAGTGCCAACGTGAGCCAGTGGATGATGGCCGAAGAGAGGTAAATCAGCACCACTAAGGCGCAGACAATCACAATCAACATGGAGAAAACCACCGACAGTAACTGCGAGGATTTCTCCAAGAACTCCAACTTCAGCAAGTCGTAACGCTGCGAGAAGTAGGTCTTCGCATCCGACCATGTCTTCTCGCCGCGTTCCGATTTTTTAGTGAATTTACCTAAGATGTCCATTACAGTACCTCGTCGGTCATTTCCTTCTCGAAATCGTCATCTTCGATATCGATGTTGAAGTCTTCCTCAGAGGGAGCGCAACAGCGTTTCTCCTTCAGCTTGGCGATAACGCGGTCGATCTCCTCGCGGGTCATCTTCTCACCTACTTTTGTGCGGATTTCCTTACCTTTTTCGGTAGTGCACAACAACGTGATTCCTGTAGCTGCGGCAGCTCCTGCCACGAATGCTAAAATTTCTGAAGCTTTCATTTTATTACAATTTTAAGGGTTAAGTTTATTAAAAGTTTAAGGTTTAGGGTTTAATACTACCCCAACTATTATCAATTAATATCGTATCCGATGCGTTCCACCGACTCCATCTGGTCAATCTGCCGAAGCTGCTCAATCAGGTTGTTCAAGGTCTTCACACTCTGGATATACAACATCAGCGTGCCGGTAAAGACATTGTTTTTGGAGTCAATGTTTAACGAGCGGATATTTAAATCCATCTGGGAGGTCACCACATCCATCATCTCCTTGATGATGCCCTTGCGGTCGAAGCCCTTAAGCTTGATGCCGGAGAGGAAGGCGATGTCCTGACCTTTGCGCCACTTGGTCTTGATGATGCGGTTGCCGAAGCGAGACATCTGAGCGATGGCGTTCGGACAACTGGTCTGGTGTACCACGATGCGGTTGTCCGACACCTGGAAGCCCACCACAGCGTCACCCGGAATCGGGTTGCAGCAGTCGGCAATCACGTACTTGATCTGCTCGTAGTCATCATCCAGCAGGAAGGCATTCGGGGTGACATTCATCTGCTCGTCAATCAGCTGGTTCAGCGGCTTGCTCTCGATCTCCTGCGTGACTTTCTGTTGGAAGTCCGCCAACTCCTTGGCATTCTTCACCGACAACATCTTGGCGATCTTATTCTTGGTTAACTTCTTGGAAACCACGCTATTCCAGAATGCCTCATCACTCTTCTCCAAAGAAGCCTCCTTCACCTTACGCACATTCTCTTCGGTGAATTCAACGCCCAGCTCATCGAAATATTGCTTTAACATCATCTTTCCCGATGACACAAGCTCGTGCTGTTCGTTACGGAAGAAGTCCTTGATGCTGCGGCGCGCCTTGGGGGTCTGCACAAACTCCAGCCAATCCGCCTTCGGGAACTGCTTTTTGGAAGTGATGATCTCCACTTGGTCGCCATTGCTGAGGGTCTTGTTCACAGGGGTGATGTTGTAGTTGACCTTCGCACCGATGCAGTGGTCACCGAGGTTCGTGTGCAACGCATACGCGAAATCGAGCACGGTGGAGCCCTGCGGCATCGTCTTCATGTCACCTTTCGGAGTGAAGACGTAAATCTCCTTCAATCCGAGGTTCAGGCGCACTTCGCTGAGGAAGTCCAAGGCGTCGGCATCCTTGCTGTCCAGAATATCGCGCGTCTTCATCAGCCAGTCTTCCAGACGTTTGTTCAGCTCCTCATCCTCCATTTCGCCGTCTTCCTTGTATCTGTAGTGGGCAGCAAGACCCTTTTCGGCAATTTCATCCATCCGTTTGGAGCGGATCTGCACCTCCACCCAACGTCCCTGCTTGCTCATGGCGGTCACGTGCAGCGACTGGTAGCCATTGGGCTTGGGATGAGTCAGAAAGTTGCGGTCGCGCATCGGGTTGGTCTGATACAAATTGCAGATAATGTGATAGATACGCCAACAAATATCGAATTCCTCGTACATCGGGCTGTCGAACACAAACCGAACCGCGAAGATGTCGTACACATCCTCGAAATTGATCTGCTTTCGCAGCATCTTGTTGTAGATGGACGACACGGACTTGGTTCTGCTGGTGATTTCCGCCTTGATACCGGCCTTGTCAAGGGCCGCCTGAATCGGGGCGATGAACTCCGGAATCATCGTCGAACGCTCCTTTTCCGACTCCTTCAACTTCTCCGCGATGGTGAAATATTCGGACGGATTGGTGTAACGCATGGCATAATCCTCCAACTCGCTCTTGATGGCGTAAAGGCCTAATCTGTGGGCGAATGGAACGTAGAAGTAGGAGGTCTCCGAAGCAATCTTGAGCTGTTTCTCGGGCGGCATGGCGTCCAAGGTGCGCATATTGTGCAGACGGTCAGCCAACTTGATGAGAATCACGCGGATATCCTTCGACATGGAGAGGAAAATCTTCTTGAAATTCTCGGCTTGAATGGAGATATTCTGGTTATCGACCACCAAATCCTCGATTTTCGTCAGACCGTCGATAATATTGGCCACCACATCGCCGAACAGCTCGCGCATGTCGTCGAGGGTGTAGTCTGTATCCTCCACCACATCGTGCAACAGAGCGCAAATCACAGAGGTCGCGCCGAGGTTCATCTCGGAACAGCAGATCATCGCCACGGCAATCGGGTGGTAGATGTAGGGTTCACCGCTCTTGCGCCGCACGCCGAAGTGGGCGTTGGTGGCTAACACGAAAGCCTTGCGAATCTGCTTGCGCTCCTCCACCGTCGTGCGGGGATAGACCACCTGCAGCAACTCGCGGTACTTCCGCACCACCGTCTGGTTCTCTAATTGTTCATTCGGAACGTATTCTGCCATAATTTATTCTCGATAGGTTTGGTTTTGCAATATAAGTTTGGTTTTGCAATTATTATGCCAATTTTGATTAATGAGGTTTAAGGTTAAGGGTTAGAGGGTATGTGATGAGAAGATGAGAAGATGAGGAGAGTTGAGGGTAATACTGTTTACATCAATTATCAATTATCAATCAATTACTCATTACTAATTTCTAATTACTAATTTCTTGGTAGTGACGGTTTTATTATCCGTAATCTTCATCAAGTAACAACCAGGAGTAAGACCCTGTAGGTTCACATTGTTGACTCCCGGTGTAAGGATAGTTTGCAGTACCATGCGGCCAGAGAGGTCGAACAGCTGACAAAGTGACGACTCAGATTCTGTGTTTGCCGTGATAAAACATTGGTTCACAGCCGGATTAGGATAGACCGTGTAAAGAGACTCTTTCGGGGTAACATAACTATCCACGCCGACAGTTGTCAACGCTTGAAGGACTGCTTGATAGGCGTTCACCTTGCCACTGCCGAAGCGCAGTTCGCCAGCCTGTTCCGTAAACTGGTCGTTATAAGCCGTTTCCAACAGAATCTCTTTCACTTGTGCTGCTGACAAATAGGGATTCACTTGCAGGACCAAAGCGGCCACTCCAGCCACGAACGGACAGGCCATGGAAGTGCCCGACAACGAGACGAATTTGTAGGTTTTACCATTAAATTGCACAGAAGCCATTGTGGTTCCCGTATAGGTAGTCGTATAGCTGGAGAGCGCGGAGACCACATTTTTACCAGGTGCGGAAATATCGGGTTTCGACACTTGTCCAAAAGCAGGTCCGGAGCTGGAGAAGCTTGCAATTTGACCACCTGCCATATTCCCCGAAGGAGCCTGGTAACGAGAGGTATGGGCTGCCACGGTGACGGCACAATCAACGTTTCCCGGTGTGCTGATAGAGTATTCATTGTCACCGGCAATCCAATCCGGGTGATTGGACGGACGTTTGAATTCCCCACCCCAGTTGCCGTACCTACTTTCAATGAGAGCCATGTTCCAAGCATGAAATTCGCCATCGGACGCCGCTATCGCGATTCCGTATTTGTAATTGGTATTCTTATCCACATACAACTGCACAACAGGACGTTGATTATATTCATTGGTAGATTCCGCATAGAACCAAATGTGGAGACTGTCAGTACCCATTGGCAAAGCATAGTCAACTATATCGTCCACAAAAGCGCTGTCAGAAGTGGAGAAGAACGGACTTTCTGCTATAATTTGGTAGGAATTATCCATAACGAACACGGAGAAGGAGAACGGTTGGTTCGCGCTGTTCATCATGGTGAGGACAGACCCGATGGAGGAGCTGGGGAAGTTAAAAGCCGAGCGGATGGTGTCCTGCTGGGTGAAAGTATGGGTCAAATGGGAGTTTTCATCACCGTTGTTGCCCGCGCTAGTCACAAAGACCACACCTAAATCGGTGAGTCGTTGCATTTCATCGGCTAACGGACCAGTTCCGTCCATATAATCAAGGCAATACAACCCCCAACTCATGCTGATAACCAAGCGTTTACCCTCCTGTTGCGCAACATCGTACATCCAACGCCAAGCATCAATCACCTCCTGGTCTGTCAAACTGACAGAAACGAAAAGGAACTCAGCTCCCATAGCGACCCCTTTGTAAATGGAGCCTCCGCCCGAGCCGCCGGCAATACCTGCGCAGTGCGTGCCATGGTAGGCGTATTGATAGACATTGCTGGTGTCGCATTGTGCAGCAAGGAGTGCTTCACGACCAACATATTCCGTGCCATAAGTGTATCCTGCAGGAGCAGGTCCAGATGTTTTGAATTGGTCCCAAGCACGTAACACACGGTAATTCTGCATAGTTGTATCATAAAATACCGGATGCGTGTAGTCGAAGCCCCAGTCGGTAACCCCGATAATCACCCCCTCTCCGGTGAATTCCTGCGGCAAATTGATGGCGGCACGCACACTGTCCACGCGACCGTCAACGGCAGCCTTATGCAAAAAACCTTGGGCATTCGCCGACATCATCAACACTATCAAACTAACAAATAATAAACTTTTTTTCATATTTTTACGTATTTCTCCATCAATAATTCATCTTCTCATCTCTTCATCTTTTCATCTCCTCATCTCATATTCCAGGGCTTACGCCACTGGGCTAGAATATGTCGCCCTTACAGGGCTTTCAAGGTTAATCCTTGATTCGGAAATTCAACACTTGCAAGAAATCCTTCAGCTCCGGATTCTGCTCCAGCATGTTGTTTACCTTGTCCTCGCTGGTGTAAATCACCTTCTTTTTCTCATGTTCGTGGATGACGAACTCTATCTCATCGACATTCAGCTTGAACTGGTTGCGCCAATACTCCAGCATCGCCCGCTTGCTCATCTCCAACTGGTTTTTCTGGAAGTCGTTCTCCACATCTACGTATATCACATCGTTCTCATAACGAGGCAGATAGTCTCTCAACTGATGGTAAAATGCCGGCTTCTTCTGGAAGATGACGTCCACCATCTTCTGCCAACACTCCTCAAAGGTCTCCGTCGCCTCATTTTGCGTTTCCGGAACATTTGGTTCGGGTTGTGGTGACGCACCAACCTGCATTTCTGTCTCATTATTCTCGGGCTGTACAGACGCTATATTTTGCGTCTCTACATTGTCTGTCTCGGGTTGTAGAGACGCGATTAATCGCGTCTCTACAGCCGGTTGCGGTGGCTGAGGCTGCTGAACCTGTTGCGGCTGTTGCACTTGTTGTACCTGTTGTACCTGTTGTACAATAACCTGCGTCTGAGTTGTTACCTGTTTGATTGAGGGCAACGGTTGTATCGGCGTGAAGCCTGCGAACTGCAAGCCTTGGGTAGCTCTTTGGGGTTCTGCAGGGGCGATTCGAGCTGTCGGATCTCCTGCGGCGGAACCTGCGCCTTCCGGGTTATCTACGCTCCTGCGATTGCCTCGCATTGCGCAGCTTATAGACGTAGTTGGCGTTGATCTGCATCAAGCACAACTCGACTGAAAGCCGCTTGTTGTTGGACATTTTATAGTTGAAATCACACTGATTGGCCAGTTCCAAAGCGCGGGTGAGCAGCATCCGGTCAGCCCGCTGCGACTGCATCTGCAGTTTCTGCTTGATGGTGTCTGACACCTGCAGCAACTGTACCGTTCCGGGATTCTGCGCCAAGAGCAAGTTGCGGATATGGGAGGCAAAACCGGCGATAAAATGCTGGGCATCAAATCCTTTCGCCAAAATATCGTCCAACAGCAACAATGCACCCGAAACATCCTCGCTCAACACCGTGTCCAAAATCTGGAAGTAGTTGTCTACATCCAAAACGTTCAGGTTGGCGATGGTCTCCTTGTAAGTGATGTTCTTGCCGGTGAAACTGACCAGCTGGTCGAAGATGGAGAGCGCGTCACGCAGGGCACCATCGGCCTTGGCAGCCACCACACGCAGAGCGTCTTCCTCGGCAGCTACTCCCTCCTGTTGCGCCACATACTGCAGATGGCGCACGATATCGTTATCGTTAATCCGCTTGAAATCATAGACTTGGCAGCGCGACAAGATAGTCGGCAGAATCTTGTGCTTCTCTGTAGTGGCCATAATGAACTTGGCGTAGGCAGGCGGTTCCTCCAGCGTTTTAAGGAAAGCGTTGAAGGCAGCACCCGTGAGCATGTGTACCTCATCGATGATGTACACCTTGTATTTGGCACCTTGCGGTGGGATGCGCACCTGGTCAACCAGGTCGCGGATGCCCTCCACCGAGTTGTTGGAGGCGGCATCGAGTTCGAAGACGTTGAAAGAGGCCGAGTTGTTGAAAGCTTGGCACGATTCGCACTCGTTGCACGGCTCGAAATCGTCGGTGAGATGCTGGCAGTTCAAAGCTTTCGCGAAAATACGGGCGCAAGTGGTCTTACCCACACCACGAGGTCCGCAGAAGAGGAAAGCCTGCGCCACCTGGTTGTTGCGGATGGCGTTTTTGAGCGTCGCCGTGATGGTCTCCTGCCCCACCACAGAGTTAAAAGTCGAAGGTCTGTATTTTCTCGCCGAAACGATAAAGTTGTCCATATTGTCTATTTTACATTAATGTTAGAACCTGCAAAAATACAAATTTCTTTCCAACGGAGAAAAATAATTATGCATTGTGAATTATGAATTATGAATTAACGCCCGCGTCGCTTTCCGCGCCTCTTTCCAACGAGGATAGTAGCGGTCCATGAGCGCATGGAATTTCGGACCGTGGTTAGGCTCGACAAGGTGCGCAAGTTCGTGAACCACAACGTGTTCCACGCACCATTCGGGCAACAGCAACAGATACGTACTGAAACTGATGACACCGGTTTTCTTGTTGCATGCACCCCAGCGCGAGATAGTCGGTTTGTAAGTAATCTTCTGCGGATGAACACCCATCAACTCGGTATATTTCAGCAACATAGGCTTGATCATGGCATCCAGACGATCCGCCGCGGCACGAGCCAGCTCCTTCGTTTCCAAAGGCAGCTGTTCGTAGAAACTGAGGCGCTTCCGATTGGCTTCCAGTTGCCGCTGCATCGCCCCCTGAATCCACGCCTCGTTGTCGCGAATGAACTGATCTATCGCGCGTTTCGGCGTAAAGCGCGGCGCGGAGATATGCAAATCCCCGTTGCTCACCACCCGCATCGAGAGACGCCGAGTTCTTCGGTATGTGATTTTGATGTTCATTTCTCCGCAGTCAATTATGATGCAAAAGTACATTTTTTCACTTCTTAAAAAAATATATTTTTCTCTATCCAATATAATAGAAAAAAATATATCTTTGCTGCCTGAATGGAAAACTAAAATGGACTATGAAATACAGTGAACTACACAAACGATTCATCAGAGCAGGCTGGAAATTTGACCACGCAGTCGAAAGTCACTATTTTTACACAAAAAATGGAATAAAATCTGAACCCATTCCATTTCATGGATCAAAGAAAATTCCAAAAGGAATGGCTATCAATCTGATAAAAAAATACGGACTATAATTATGGAAAAAATTGTAATGATTATTGAAAAGTCCCGGAATTATTACGGAGCTTATGCCGAAAATGGCGATGGAATATATGCTGCTGGAAACACTATTGAAGAGGTGCAAGCCGACACAATCCAGGCTATTAATCTAATCAAGAGCGAATTGCCCAAAAAGCAGTGGCCCTCAGCACTAAAAGGGCAATACGAACTTGTCTGGAAATTCGACACTGAAAGTTTCCTGCAATATTACGGAGATATCTTGACCCTCACAGGTTTGCAAAAGATAACTGGCATCAACAGCAAACAACTCAGTCACTACGCCACAGGCTACCGCAAACCCTCCCCAAAAACCGTTTCCCGCATTCAGGACGGAATCTCTCGTTTTGCAGAGATGCTTAATCACGTATGCTTAATGTGACAAAACAATTATCAAATCATCTAAATGAAAAAGACCATCACATTTCTTTTGTTACTGGCAACTCTCACTGCATGGGCGCAATGTCCACGATCCGACGGTGCCCAGACCATTATCGAGCCGCATAAATTGGCGGAACGTCTCGGTCTTGTGCAGCCCACATGGGAATCCCTCAACCAGCGCGGCTACCCGCAGTGGTTCCAGGACGCGAAACTCGGCATCTTCATCCACTGGGGACTCTACTCCGTGCCCGCCTACGCCTCGAAAGAGGGCTATGGCGAGTGGTTCTACCGCGGGCTGATGCAGAAAGTGCCCGAACGGATGCGCATCATGAGCTACTACGCCGACACTACCCTACCCGCCTTCGACCAATACAAGGAACTCACAAAATACTGGCACGCAGAGCTCTGGGACCCCGACGAGTGGGCGGAACTTTTCCAGTATGCCGGTGCGAGATATGTGGTCCTCGTCACCAAGCACCACGACGGCTACTGTCTGTGGGACAGCGAACTCCAACCCGAATGGAACAGCGTGACAAGCGGTCCGCACCGCAACATCGTAGAGGAGTTGACCAACGCTGTGCGCAACTGGGGAGGACTGCGGATGGGTTTCTACTACTCGCTGCCCGAATGGACCAATCCGCGCCACATCTGGATGGTGGATCCCGACAACGAGATCGGCGACTATGTCGATAACTACATGGTGCCGCAGTTCAAAGAGTTGGTGACTCGCTACAAACCCGACCTCATCTTCTCCGACGGCGACTGGAACAACACAGCGGAACAACTTCGTTCACAGGAACTTATCAGCTGGTACTACAACACCGTGGGCAAAGACGCCATCGTGAACAACCGATGGGGCAACGGCACGCAGCACGGCTTTCTCACGCCAGAGTACAGCGCGGGCATCGCGAACACGGAGGTGCCGTGGGCGGAGTGCCGCGGACTCGGACGCAGCTTCGGCCTCAACCGCAACGAGGATCTCGACAACTATATGACCGACAAAGAGTTAATCCAGCATTTCGTGGAGTTGGTGGCCCACGGCGGCGGCCTCACCCTCAATGTAGGACCCTACGCCGACGGCACCATCCCGCTCATCCAGCAAGAACGTCTGCGCGGCTTAGGTGAATGGCTAATGTTCAATGGTTCGGCCATCTACGGCACGCGCCCGTATGAGATTCCGTGCCAACGGGAACGAACAAAATCCCAATTACCATACTGGTACCACAATGCCATCGGTAAGGACATTGATTTCGATTGGGTGCGCAACGCCCCGATGCGCGAAGCGACCCCTGACCATTTTGACATACACTGGGATGGCGAAGTGACAGTTCCCTTCGACGGGGAATACACGTTGACCCTGAAAGCGGATGATAAGGCCACTGTTTACAGGAAAACCGCTGAAGACAGATGGGACACCTTGCTGCATTACGACAAAAGTGCGTCCATTAATCCGAAAGCGCAAACCGTATTGAAGTTGCAAAAAGGAGAAACAATCTTTCTTCAAATAGAATATCACGAAGAGGATTTGGAAGCTTCCATATCGTTAAAATGGAGCAAAGACGGAGGCGAAGCAACTCCTGTTCCAGGATATTGGGAAGGGAATGTTTTGTGGGACCGAACCACCCGCTGTTTTACCACTCGCGATAATGACTTGTATATCATTGAATTTAATCGTCCTGACCGAAATAAACCTTTGGTGATAAAGAATATGCCGAGAATCAATCCCAAGGCGATATTTCGTTTGGTGGATGATTGGGCATATTGGGGCAAGCTGAAATGGAAACAGGACAAGCACGGCACGCTCACTATCGACTTTTCCAACATACCACAGAAGTTGTTGAATCATCTGGAGAACGCCTGGGTCATCCAAGTCGAAAACTACCAACCCTAAACTCCTAAGCGTGTAAACCTCTAAACCTGTAAACCTGTAAACCTGTAAACCTGTAAACCTGTAAACGTGTAAACCTCTAAACCTCTAAACCAAAAATTTGTATTTTTGCCACCCCTTAAGAACATCTTTAAACATCGTAATATGGATATCAAAAATTACATTCAAGAAAACGAACCCCGATTCCTGGACGAACTGTTCAGCCTGTTGCGCATCCCTTCCATCAGCTCGCAAAGTGAGCACAAAGAGGACATGGTGCGCTGTTCCGAGCGTTGGAAAGAGCTGATCATGGCTGCCGGCGCCGACAAGTGCGAAGTCTATCCCACTGATGGCAACCCCATTGTCGTAGGTCAGAAGATGGTCGACCCCAACGCCAAGACTGTGCTGGTCTATGGTCACTACGACGTGATGCCCGTGGATCCCATAGAACTCTGGAACACAGAGCCTTTCGAGCCCGTCATCAAGGACGGCAAGATTTGGGGCCGCGGTGCCGACGACGACAAAGGACAGTCGTTCATGCACGCGAAAGCATTCGAATACATGGTGAAATCCGGTAACCTGAAGTGCAACGTCAAGTTCATGCTCGAAGGTGAGGAGGAGATCGGCAGCACACAGCTCTACAGCTTCTGCGAGGAGCACAAAGACCTGCTGAAGTGCGACGTCATCCTCGTCTCCGACACCGGCATGATCGCCACCGACACGCCCTCCATTACCGCTGGTCTGCGCGGCTTGTGCAATATGATCCTGAAGGTCACCGGTCCGAACCGCGACCTCCACTCCGGTATCTTCGGCGGCGCAGTGGCCAACCCCATCAACGTGCTCTGCGACCTCATCAGCGGTCTCATCAACGACAAGGGCGAAGTCACCATCCCCGGCTTCTACGACGATGTGGTGGTGCTCTCCAAAGAGGAACGCGAACTCATCGCGCAAGCTCCGTTCGATGAAGAGGAGTACAAGAAATCATTGGATGTCAAAGCGTTATACGGCGAGGAAGGCTACAGCACCATCGAACGCACCGGCATTCGTCCGAACTTGGGCGTGTGCGGTATCGAAGGCGGCTACACGGGAGAGGGCTTCAAGACCGTGCTGCCCGCAACGGCTTCCGCCAACATCTCTATGCGCTTGGTCGCCAACCAGGATTCCCACAAGATTGCGGAACTTTTCCAGAGACATTTCGAGAAGATCGCGCCCGACTACGTGAAGGTGGAGGTGATTCCCGCACACGGCGGCGAAGCCTACCGTTGCGGCGTGGATGTGCCTGCGTATCAAGCTGCTGAGAAAGCCTATATGGATGTTTACGGCAAACGCCCGATCCCGACCTACAGCGGCGGCAGCATCCCGATTGTGGCGCACTTCGAGAAGGTGCTCGGCGTGAAATCCATCCTCTGCGGCTTCGGTCTCGGCGAGGATAACATCCACTCCCCGAACGAGAACTACAAACTCGAGCATTTCCGCCGCGGCATCGAAGTGATCACGCACTTCTACGAGCATTTTTGCGAATAATATGGCTTAGGAGCTTAGAAGCTTGGGAGCTTAAAAATTCGCAAATAGAAAACAACGGGACATCCGATGAGGGTGTCCCGTTTGGTTTTTGTAGAGACGCGATTAATCGTGTCTCTATACGCATTAAAACGTAGTATACAAACACGAAATGTCGCCTTCGCTGCGATACATCAAGAGCAGCAGCACCAAAGCGAATATCACCATGGTTATCAATATTTTAACGACCCTCTTTTTCCAGAACATAGCTTTTGATTCTTTGATAGATGAGAAATGCGCCGTAACTGGAATGGTGCTGCCAATCCTCGAATACGCCCGGCTCAGCGGAAAGGTCGGTGCAATCGATGTAATCCGCACCTTCTTCCTCCAAAACCCGTAACATATTCTTCGAAACTTGCTGCATCTTAGGCAGTTCCGA
>JAGBPE010000240.1 GCA_017633495.1 Bacteroidales bacterium
ACGCCCGTCACCACCGTGATTTTCCCCTTGGGAATCCTGACGTTGACGTGCTTGAGGTTGTTCTCGGTGGCGTCGCGAACGATGATATGTCCGAAGTCGTAGGTGTGGTCCTTGTCTATCATGAATAATCCAAAATGTTCACTACAAAGGCTGCAAAAGTACAAAAATTCCGCAAGCCGAGCTTTTCGGTTTGCGGTTTGCGGTTCATAGCCTCGGAGAGGCATCACGCACGCAGTGCAATTAACACCATACAAGCGGAGCGCAGTGTGGTGATGGTAGTGCGCACGTGTGGGATAAGCATCTTGGAGAGATGCGACAGGCTGAGCTGGATGACAGAGGCTGTGTGATGTCGCATCTCTCCGATATGCTGGACCAGCCGCGTCCGTCTCTCACCACACTACGCGCTATCGCGCTTGTATGGTGTTAATTGCGCATGTTGGCGCGTCTCATGCCTCCGGCATGGCGTTCTGCCTAACTTTTGCCTGCTCTGTCGTCAGGTCACGAACGCCTCCGCAACGAAGGTTTGGGGTGTTGATTCGTATATCGCAATCCACCACGAAAATTTTCACCACTCCACCTCTTTTCTCGTCCCTTCCGGCGTGCGGAAAACACAGTGTTGCTCCATCGCTTCCGTCATAAGATCAAGGTAAGTGCAATAATCGGTGATGAGAACGCCGTTGATGCTCTCCAGATAATCACCCGAACGGAGGCCATTCCGGTAGGCTTCTCCGTCTTTGCGCACCACGGCTTTCAACACACCGAGGGTATCGTTTTTGTCAGCAAGGAGAAGCTTTAACCCTTTTTTATTCTCGTTGCCGACATGCTGAACCATCTTACCGTCATGTGGCAGCAAGACAAGGTGCATTTTATTTCCATTGACAATCAGCGAATTATGTTCCAATATAGTCGAACCTATTTTGCTAAGTCGCTTGTCGGTCGATATCCACACATCCTTAAGTATGAGATTATCCAACCCCACCTCTGGGCAATGCAGCGTCCTATAGGAAACCGAATCTTGCGAATTGCCGAACAGGCCTGCTTCTGTGATCACCGTCGTGTCTTTCCGCACCGTAATGGCGTCAAGTTTCTGCCGTATTTCCGGATCGGCATGGGCTATACGGCTCACAAAATCTTCCGACAAGTCAATTTCCCCGCCTATGGCTCCGGAATCGAAGACTAACTTGAATAGGCCGAAAGGAAACCGCACCCAAACCATCGGGCGTGTCTTATGACACCTTAAATATTTCAGCGTGGGCTGCCCCTTTTCTTCCTTGGAGAAATAGTTTTTGCGGTCGGTCACAATCATCACACTGTCTTTTGTGTCGAACTTAAAGGAGAGACCGCGAGCGACAAGATCGTACCCGAAAGCACCGTCAATCCGGTCGCAAACGTAATCGCTCATGCCTTTGTCAACCACCATCGGATAGTTTTCGATGACGACGTCGCCCACTTTGATAGGCGGGAAGGTCAAGAAAGCCTTCTTTAACCTCGAGTTTTGGGAATCTGTAACAGAAATGGTGTCACCCGACGCTTTCATCCATCCCTCTTCATCGCCAATCCAGAAACCGAATTCCGCACCGGTATCGAACATCAAATGCCTTGTCTGTCCATTGATCTCCACCGGAATAATCACCGCCCCGTCCCAAATCTTGATTTTCACCGTGTCCACAAAATGGTGGCGGGAGAACTTGATTCCGTTGATACGATTTTTTTGCGCTGTCGCCGAAAACGATGTTACGAATACTAGCAACAAGGCGTATAGGATGTGCTTTTTCATTTCTATTATAGTGTATGGAAAATTTCGGGCGCAAAAATACAAACAATATTTGTATTACGGTATTTTGCAGCCTCATTTATCCAAAGATTTTATACTTTTGCCGCCCGAAAATGAGACCGCGTTTGAGACAGATGATCGCGTGGGTGCTGCTCGTGGCCTTCTGCGGCATGACCGGCACCAAAGCTTTCCACCACCATCACTGGAAGGCCGCTGAGGACGTCGTCTGTCCGCTGGACGGCATCTCCATGTCGCACCACACCCTCGCCCACTCCATCCTGGAATCCCTCGACGAGGACGACAACGACTGCGCCATCTGCCATTTCACGGTCACCAAGGTGGTCATCCCGACCATCACGAACATTTTCCACGAAAACCCGAAACTTTTCCTACATCCTTTTGTTTTAACGCCCTGCTTCGTCACTAGAGTTCAGGGTGTCAGCTTGTTACGAGCACCGCCGGCAAACCACTAACTGCTAACTACTAACTGCTAACTATTTCCGTAACAAGCAAATCAAAACAATGAAAAAAGCATTATACTCCGCCCTGACTATGCTGTTCGGGGCGATAGCCCTTGGTGCAGGGGCCCAGAATATTACGCACCACGACCACGATACCACACACGTGGATGAAATCACCATTTCCGCAAACCGCGAGCAGACTTTACGGCGGGAAGCACCGGCGTTGGTGACCATCACCACCCCGAAAACTATGCAGACCTTCAATGCCGTCTGTCTGGCGCAGACCCTCGACTTCGTGCCCGGACTGCGCGTAGAGGACAACTGCCAGAACTGCGGCTTCACGCAGGTGCGCATCAACGGCTTGGACGGCCACTATTCGCAAATCCTCATCGATTCGAAGCCGATATTCTCCTCATTGAACGGCGTTTACGGTTTGGAGCAGATTCCAGCCGAGATGATCGACCGCATCGAGGTGATACGAGGTGGCGGAAGCGCCCTGTTCGGGGCGTCAGCCGTGGGCGGTGTCATCAACATCATCACCAAAGAGGCGACCTGCAACGGCGGCGGCTTCGGACACAGTGTCACCAACCTCGATTTCACCCGCTCCTTCGACAACACCACACACGCGTACGCCTCCGCGGTAACGAAGAGTCGCAACGCCGGTCTCTATCTCTTCGCACAGGACCGTCACCGCGACCCTTACGACCGCAACGGTGACGGCTACAGCGACCTTCCGAAACTGCGCAACCTCTCCGTTGGGCTGAACGCTTTCATCCGCCCCACCCGACTCTCGAAACTGAGCTTCCGTTACAACATCGTGAACGACGACCACCGTGGCGGCAACAATCTCAGTCTCCCACCCCACGAGTCAAACATTTCGGAGGGCGCATCGCATCTTATCCATAGCGGCCACATCGACTACCACATCGATTTCGGACACCAGCATGTGGAGGCCTACGCCGCGCTGCAGCATATCAACCGCGACAGCTACTACGGAGGCATCGGGGAAGGGACGCCCGAAGAGCGGGAGGATGCATTGAAGGCATACGGTTACACCCACAATCTGACCTTCGCCACCGGTGCTCTGTGGCGTTATCACTTTGACAAGCTGTGGTTTATGCCTGCATCACTGACCATAGGGGCAGAATACAGCTTCGACCATCTGACCGACTCCATCCCGGGTTATGCGCAATATCTGCACCAAGATGTGCAAATCGGCAGCGTATATGCGCAAAACGAGTGGAAAAACGAGCATTGGTCGTTGCTGGCGGGCGGGCGCATGGACAAGCACTCGCTCATCCGCAACCCGATCTTCTCACCGCGCGTCAACATTCGTTACAACCCCTTCCGAAGACTTTCATTCCGAATGAGCTATTCCACAGGTTTCCGTGCCCCGCAAGCCTACGACGAGGATCTGCACGTGGCCTTGGCAGACGGAGAGCGCATCATCAGCACCCTCGCACCCGACCTCAAGGAGGAGCGCTCGCACAGCGCCTCCCTCTCCGCCGACTACTGCCTCTACAAGGGCGGTGTGGACGTGGACCTCACGGGCGAAGGATTCTTCACCTACCTTAAAGACATCTTTGCGGAACGGCGTTATGAGGATGCTGCAGGCAACGAAGTATCAGAGCGTTACAACGCCGACAAGGGCTATGTGGCAGGTGCCAACCTCTCGATGCGAATCGCTTGGAAACGGTGGCTGACAGCACAGCTCGGCGCCACGTGGCAGGTGAGCCGCTACAACGAACCACTGGAGTGGAACGAGGACGCCGCGCCGGAAATCCGGATGTTGCGCACCCCGAACATCTACGGATACCTGATTCTGGAGAGCAACCCGTGGCGACAGCTGACCCTCAACGTGACGGGCAACCTCACCGGTCCGATGTTGGTGCCGCACGAATTAGACGAACCCGTCTTGGTGAAAACGCCCACCTTTTTCGTACTGAACGCACAGGTAAGCTACGATTTCCGCATCAAGTTGCAGCAAAAGTTGTCCGAAAACTTACCCGACCGAATCGTTTTGCAGGTCACCGCAGGCATCCGCAACATCACAGATGCCTACCAGCGTGATTTGGACGTAGGTCCTACGCGCGATGCCGGCTACATCTACGGTCCGCTGATGCCGCGAAGCCTCTATTTTGGGATAAACGTCAGTTTACCATAATAAAAAAAAGCCCCGCTACCATACAGGCCGTGGGGCTTTTTTCAATTCTCCAAACAGGAGGTGAAAACCCTGTTCCAGCTATTTTATTTCAACGCCTTCACGGGGCACACTTTCTTGCATTTGTTGCACAGAATGCACTCCGTGGCGTTTATGCGATCACGCGAGTCTTTGTTCACCTCCACGTCCATCGGGCAAACTTCCAGACATTTACCGCATTGGATACACTTCTCCTCATCGCAGCGGACACGAAGCCAGGAATAGTAGCTCATCGGCTTGAGGAAGACCGTAATGGGGCAGATATACTTGCAAAACGCACGGTTATCTTTGAACGCGATGGCCAACAGGATGCCGACCACGTAATAGAGCAAATTGCCGACGAGGAAAATCATGAACATCGTCTGCTTGGTGGCTTTCCCGAAATGGAACAGCAGGAGAACGAGAATGAGCGACAGCGCGAAAACGATGTATCGGATGTAGCCGATCTTCTTCCGCGGACCTTGCGGCTGCTTGTAGGGCAGTAGGTCGAGGATCATGGCCGTCCAGCAGCAGTAGCCGCACCAACCGCGACCAAACAGCAGCGGTCCGAAGATCTTGGCGATGAGATAATGCAGCACCCCCGCCCCGAAAACACCGGAAAGAAGATAGTACCAAAAGCCCTCAATCTGCATGTTCTCCCTGCAGATCAGTCCGAGGAATACGAGCATGTAGGCGCCCACGCCGAACTGCACAAATTCGCGGGCGTACTTCTTCCCCGCCGCCTGCAAGGCCGACCCTACCCCGATGCAGAGACCGATGTAGGTGAAATTGAGCAGGAAGAAAAGGTTGCCCGTCGCCAGCCACAAAGAAATGGCGATAATCTCAAAAATGGCAAAGAGGAGAATGGGGGTTTTGTATTTTTTCATAAAATCGTTTTCTTCAAAATTGAACAAGGGGCGTATTCAACACGTAGGGGCGTATTCGATACGCCCCTACGGTCAATTATTCAATAACTAATTTTTTGAATTTCTCGTGACGTTTTTCGTCTTGGAGAAGCAGTTGCAACTTGAACTGGCCGTCGCGAGCACCCTCGGCGATACATTGCGCTTTGAAGGTTTCAAAAGATTCAGGAATCATGCGGTAGGTTTCGGGCATTTTCAGACGCAAGGAGTCGCGCTTGGTCTTGTACTCCACGTTGATGCGCTTCAAAATGCGGTCCACCTCTTCGGTGAATTTCTCGGCCTGCTCCTGCGTAACACTCTGGTCTGCAAATTCA
This sequence comes from Bacteroidales bacterium, assembly GCA_017633495.1. Classification (GTDB taxonomy): domain Bacteria; phylum Bacteroidota; class Bacteroidia; order Bacteroidales; family WCHB1-69; genus F23-D06. Next base: position 5,652 of record JAGBPE010000240.1, read on the forward strand.
TAGTAGAACTTGTAGCCCACGATGCTCAGATCGGCGAACCCGATGAAGAAGCGCGTTTTGAGACCCGTCTCCTCTTCCGCCTCGCGCACCGCCTCAATGAACTGCCGCTCGTGCAGCTTCTCACCGGTGATGGTCACAATGCCGTTCACCTTCTGGATCAGATGCACGGTCGGGGTGTTCTGGAAGTTCGGACCAATCTCCAGCAGGTCGTTCATATTGTAGCGGTAAAGTCCGGCAAAAGTGGTCACAAACGGACAGTAACGTTTCCCTTTTTGCAGCTCATGCAGCTGTAAATACTTCGGATTCGGGTTGTCGAGATCAGCCTCGTCGATGAACTCGTAGTAGTGGAAGTGCGGGAAAAGCACCGTGTTCACCGTGTCGTCCAGCACCAGACCAAAGCGGCATTCCGAAGCGAAATAACCGAACTCCTGATGCAGCATTGTCTCGGGATAGGAGTCTTTGAACTTGTCGAGATAGACCTTCGTGTTACCGCATTTCCAAGTGTTAAGCAGCTGAAGGTTAGGCCAATAGTGTTTCGGAAGTACCGTGCCGTACTTCGCCTTCAACTCGCGCAGTTCGGCGGCACGTTTCGGATTGGGCTTCAGACAAGACTCCAACTCGGCACGAATCTCAGGATCGATGTTCAGATCCTTGTTCAGCGTACCGTTTTCGATGTCCTTCACGTACTCGTCGTAGAACTTGTTGACGTTGTTCTGCAGCTCCACAATGGTGGAAGGATTGGCGGTCACAATCAGGGTGATGTCCTGCTCAATGCCCATGCGCATAAGCACGTAGTAGCGGGCATTGTAGTCAGCAATGCTGTAGACGCACTGCGGGTTCGAATAGAGTACCTTCACAAAGTTGGGACAGTCGCGCTGCGTGACGCCGGAAACGGAGCCGAAAACGGTGCCGTCGGGCGCATAACCCTCAATCACCTTGCCCACAATCGACAAAATCTTGCCGCTGAAGACCTTATGTTTGTTCTTAATGAAGTTATAGAGCCACACCTTGGTCATCTTGCCATAGATGTTGTTCAGATACTCCTGCGTGATGGGAATCCATTTCGGTTCCGAAGTGGTGCCAGAGGTGGTGGCGTAGAGGACGGGCTTCCCCGGGAAGAGGATGTCCGACTCGCCATGTTTGTGGCGTTCCACGTAAGGGCGCAGGTCTTCGTAATCGTTGACATTCACCTTCTCTTGGTAACGTTTGTAGAGTTCCTCATCGTTCGGAGCAGCCAAGATGTACTCGAAATCGTGCTCTTTGCCGTAAACGGTGTCCTTCGCATAGGTGAGGATATTGCGGAGGGTTTGTTCGCTGGATTTACGCGGATTCTTGTCCGCTTTCACAAGATGACGGTATTGAATACCGCCGGCCATGCCCAGCAAAGCATTGGCTACCAACATTCTTTTCAATTCCATAAGATGATGTATATTTTTGTCAAATAATCCAAAATTTAGAATCAATCGGCAAAGATACAATTTTCTAAATACAATTGTTAAAAAATGTGAATGGCAGCAAAAATCCACAACCACCTGTAGAGACGATGTGCACATCGTCTCTACAAAGCAAAAAAAAAACGAGATGCCATTGACATCTCGTTTCTCTTGTGGGACGTACTGGACTCGAACCAGTGACCTCTGCCGTGTGAAGGCAGCGCTCTGAACCGACTGGGCTAACGTCCCAAGAATTCGGCGGCAAAAATACACTTTTTTTTTATACGTTCGACAAAAAAATTTTGTCTTTTTATTTGTCGTATCTGAGGGGCTTAGAAGAAGGTTCCCTCCTGAATTTCGCTCAGCCGTTTATATTCGTTTGTAGGCGAAATTTGGTAAACTCGCCTGTCATTTTGCAAATAATAGCGATTGTTGAAGTTGATAACGTAGACCTCATTGCTCTTGAGACCTTTAATCTTCAGCACATTATTATCGAACATATAGACCACTTTGTTGTGGATCGGCGTGCTCCAAAACTGCACTTCCACGAATTTCGGTGCATTGGCCGGCGCCTCAATGGCATTTTTCGAAGCATCAAAATAGATAATGGGCGCCTCATATTTGGAAATCATCTTCGAAGAGGTCACATTGGCGTTATCCTTCTCTTGGAAAGCCAGCGGCTCCTCCTCATCCAACATATAGTCCATCGACGATTCATCCACAAAAGTCGAATCATACTGCGTCGTATCGGAGGCTGTGCCCTGCTGGGCATCATGCATTCCCTGATATTGGTGTACAATATATTTATATATTGTGTCGGAGGTGCCTTTTTCGGGAGCCGAAGTATCAGTCTTTTCCGCCAGTTGGAATCTGTCACGGAGTTTGTTGACCATGACAAACGTCACCAGCATACCCGTCAGCAGCCCGATGATGACCCCGAGCAGCAGGATGAGTCCCTTTTTAGTAGCCTGGTTCGACTGATTTTCCATCGATTCTCAGATTCTGAAACAATTCGCAAAAATACATTTTTTTAGAATTGATGATCACCAATTCACAAAGGCCTTGTTGAAAATGTCGTCGGTGAGCGCCTCGGTGATTTCAGTCACAAGACCCGACTCCACACTACTGAGATTCTGGGTGCTGTAGTAGTCTGCGTAACGGGAAAACGACTGGTCGAAGTTCTGGTTGTCGTCAAACTTATTGGTGAAACGCACCCTCACCGTGATGGTCAGTCGGTTCATTGCCGGAGAGTCGTTACCCTGAATAGCCACGGGATTCACCGAATAGTCGGTGATTTCGCCCTCGATTTCGTAATCGCCGTTCGTCGCCACGATGGTCAGCGGGGTCTGCCCCTGGATCTTGTCCTTCAACGCCGTCGTGAACACCTGACTCAGCTGCGGGTTCACCAGCGAGGCATTGTTCGGGAACGTGTTGATGGCCACGGTCTTCGCCCGCGCATCCACCGTGCCGCCGGTGAGGGAGACGGACATGCGGCAACCTGAAAGTAAAATCGTAAATAGGATGACACAGACTGCACCCCACACTGCGGCGATGCTCTTGCGAGTCACGCCCCACATTACGCTCCTACGTCGCTCATGTGGGGTTAATTGCGCTTCGCGCGTTTTGCCTCTCCGAGGCTGCTCAAGGAAGTAGTTTTTATTATATTGGGGCTTTTCGTTTTCCATTCTTAACTGCTAACTACTAACTGCTAATTGCTAACTAATTCCGTATTCTTTAATCTTCCGGTACAGCGTCCGCTCCGAAATGCCCAGCTCCTGCGCGGCGAGCTTGCGATTGTCGTGATGGCGTTTGAGTGCGGCGATGATGGCCTGCTTCTCAAGTCCTTCCATAGAATAGTCGGTGGTCTCTTCAATGACTTCGGAGTCGTCGTACTGCTCAGGTTCCGTGCCGTGGTGTTCGTGAGCCGTCACAAAAGGGTATTGTCCGCTATCGGGCATAGAAGCATCGGGCAGCACATGATGAGGATGCGTACCATGAACATACATCTGCGGGTTCTGGGTCAGCTG
>JAGBPE010000241.1 GCA_017633495.1 Bacteroidales bacterium
GCTCTATCGCTTAGGCTTCAAATGGTCGCCCACCACGTGGGACTATGTGGACCGCATGTTGAGTGCTATCAGCGGACTGGGATTCTTTGATTAGTTAGCGACTTACAAATTCCACACCGAAATCCTTGCAGAGGGTTTGGGAGGTGCGGTAGCCGGTGACCGCTGCGGGGGGAAGGCCGCCGGAGAAGTTCACCCGCTGGCCTGTGAAGTAGATGCCGGGGGCGAAGCGGATAGGGGCGTGCGGGACGCGCGTGAAGGGCTCCCAATGACTCATATAGCTGCCTTGGTAGGTGTCGCAGTAGCGTTCGTAGGTGAGCGGCGTGGCCATATCGGTCACCTCCACGGCGTTTTTCAGTTCTGGTATTCTGTCGGAAAGGCGGTCGATCACCAGCGCGATGGTTTCCTGCTTCTTGGCGGCATAGCTGCCGTCTCTCTTGGCTGCCGCCCAGTAGTCGTAGCTGTTGCCGTGAAGGAGGCAGGTGAGCACGGTGCAACCTTCGGGGGCATAGTCGCCCTCTTTGGCGTAATTGTTGACAATCAATGTTTTGTATGTGATGCCCGCCATCGTGAAAGGACGCGGCAACATCATCTGCATGGAGCGGGGATAGGCGCTCAAATCAGCCTTTACCCCCATTCCGATGAACATGCATTGCGTGGTTTTCAGATTTTGGCGCATCCGTTGCGCCCAGCGCACCTGCAAGGGCTCGCCGAAGAGCTTGTCGATGGCCGTGCGGGCGTCCATGGAGATGATGACCGCGTCGGCTTCAAGCGTTTCATTGGCTGTTTGCACGCGCACGGTGTCGCCCTCCTTGGCAATGGAGAGGGCGGGGGTGCGATAGCGGATTTCACCACCAAGGGAGGTGAGGCAATCGGCCATGTTTTGCGCCATCAGAAGCGAGCCGCCTTGGGGATAACCGCTGTCGCCGGCACTGAAGGTGCTGAGGGTGTAAATGAGGGAGAGCGCGTTGATGTCGGGATCTACCACCGCCCTCAGCAGATTGCGGATGCGGGGGTTTTTGAATCGCCGTGCATAGCCTGAGGCGCTTTCCATCAGCAGGAAAGGGGTGATGATGACGGCGGGCAGCATCCGCACGAATTCCATCGGATGGAAACCGCGGGGATAGCGGGATTTGAGCCCGGCCATGTCCATGATGGGAGAGTGGAAATTGCGGAAGCAGGCCAGATGAAAGCGCAGCGAGGCAAGGGCGAGCTTGTCGCGCAAACCGGTGATTTCCAACTCTTTCAAATCTCTCCGAAGGGGCATTTGTCCCGCATCGTCCATCAAGGTATATACAGGGTCTTTGAAATAGACCGGGTTGTTCTCTTGCAGCGCTCCTGTCTCTTTCCATATCGCATGCAGCGGAATGTCCTCCCTGGCTCCGATAAGCCAGTGTACACCGCCCTCGAAGGTGTAACCCTTGCGCACCCAGTTGGTGGAGACGCCTCCGGGACTTGCCGCCTTCTCCAACACCACCACCTCAAAACCCGAGCGACGTGCATAAACCGCCGCCGTCAGACCGGAAATGCCGGCCCCGATGACAATCACTTTCTTCATAACTCCTTAATCTCTTTCCCCCTGCAGAATCGTTTCTCGATTTGGCGGTCGTCGCCGATGTAGATGAAGCGTTCCAGCCGCTCCAATAACGAATAGTTGTCGTGGTTGAGGTCGCGGTCGTCGATGAGGAGGGCATCGAATTCGTAGCCGGGTTCAAAGCTGCCCACGTTGCCGAAGAAGCTGCCACCCGACTTCGTGGCCATCCAAAACGCCTCCGAGAGGGTGAGGAACGAGCGGGCGTGATTCCGCTGATAGTGCAGCTTGCTCATCTGTATCGCATAGACCATCATCTGGAAGATGCTCAGGTTGTGGCCGCCGCTGATATCGCTGCCGAAACCTACGCGTACCCCTTCGTCGAGGAATTGGCGGATGGGGGCGATGCCCGTGGTAACGTTGAGGTTCGAGGTGGGACAGTGGGCTACTATCACCCCGCGCCGTTTCATCAGAGCGATCTCCTCGCTTTCGGAAAACACGCAGTGGGCCATCACCGTGGGCGTCTGACCGAAGAGTCCGTAGCGGTCGTAAGCGTCGCCGTAACTGGTGCTTTCGGGCTCCAACTGTTGCACGAGGGCGATTTCGTCTCTGTTTTCGGAGAGATGCGACTGCACGTGGAGGTGGTATTTGGCCGCCAGTTCACCGCAGGCACGGAGCATCTCCGGCGTACAAGAGGGGATGAAACGAGGTGTGACAATCGGTCGCACCAGCGCGTTCGGATCGTTGAATTCCGCTATTAAGGATTCGTAGCCGTGAACGAAGTCTTCCACCGATTCGGAGAGGCCTTCGGGGCAGTTGCGGTTCATGCCGACTTTGCCCACCAGTGCGCCCATGCCGGACTCTTGGAAGAGGCGCATCAGCACGCGGGTGCTTTCCGTGTGGACGGAGGCAAACGTGCAGGTGCGCATGGTGCCGACGCGCCACAGGTCGCGCACAAAGCGGCGGTACATCCGCTCGGCGTACTCGGTGTCGGCATATTTCATCTCCTCGGGGAAGGTATAATTATGCAGCCACGGCAGCAGTTCCATGTCCATGGCGATGCCCTGGTTGCGGTACTGCGGAGCGTGCACGTGCAGATCGTTCATGGCGGGAATAAGCAGACGGTCGCCAAAATCAACGACCTCCGAATCCTCGCCATGTAACGATGCCAAGTTGGTTGACACCCCTGTTACACAGCCATCGGCATCCACGGCGATGTAACCGTTCTCCAGTACCTCGAAACGGTTTTTCTCCTTCGTATAGAGGATATGCGCTTTATAAACTTTCATCGTCTGGATTTTCTTTCAACAAATCGCGGCGGTTCTGCCCGATATAGAGGAAATAGAGGAACAGGTCGGTGGAGACCAACAGGGCGTTGAACACATACAAACAGATGACGATGTCTCTGCTGTAGAGCGCTTTATGGATGATGCCAAAGATGTAGCCCAGCACAATCAGGGACATGAACATCGGACTTTTGCCAATCACCACTTTGGTTCGCAACGATTTGGCGATGGACACGGGCCAGCTGACCGAGAAACAGAGCAGGAAAAGAACTTCCCAAATGCTAAAATCTGTCATAGTTCAATGCGGCTTTAGAGGCTCTCTTTCAAAATTTCCGTGATGTCTTCGGGCTTCAGATCCATGTAGCCGGCGGGATAGCAGATGGTACCTTTGGTAATGCCGGGAATCATCTCTTCGGTGGCGCCGAGTTCGCTGATGGTGAGCGGCAGACCGATTTCCACCATCCAGTTCTTCAACGCTTCGAGGCCAGCTTCGGCAATTTGTTCGTCGGTCTTCCCCTCAGGGCAGACGTTCCACACATTCTTGGCGAAGCGCACGAACTTGGCCAGACCGGGCTTCATTGCCCGTTTGTAGTAGGCCATCGAGACGGCGGCGAGGCAGAATCCGTGAGGGGCGTGCGTCCAAGCGCCTACCGAGTGACCGATCATGTGTACCATCCAGTCTTGCGTCTTGCCGCATTTGAGCAGCGTGTTGAGCGCCCAGGTGGCGGTCCACATAATGTTGGAGCGGGCTTCATAGTCCTGCGGGTTTTTCACCGCCGCACGAGAGGCGACAATGAGGCTGCGCATCAGTCCTTCGGAGAGGTAGTCGCTGGTATTGTCGTCGAAATCGGAGAAATACTGCTCGAAGATGTGGTTCATGATGTCGTAGATGCCCGCCTTCATTTGCTCGTCAGGCACGGTCATCGTGTATTTCGGGTTGAGGATGGAGAATTTCGGCATCAAGCGGGCATCAAACACGTGTCCCACCTTGAATTTGTGTTCCGCATCGGTGATGACTGAGCCGCCGTTCATCTCCGAACCGGTGCCTGCCATCGTGAGGATGCAGCCGATGGGCAGTATGCGCTGGTTGGCATCGGGGTGTTTTCCCTGCAGCCAGAATCTGTCCCAGTAGTCGCCGTCATAGAAGACCGATGCGGCCACGCCTTTGGAGTAGTCGCAAACGCTGCCGCCACCGAGGGAGAGGATCATATCGACGTTGTTTTCGCGAGCGATGCGGATGCCCTCGTGCAGCTTCTCCAAGGTGGGATTGCTCATCACGCCGGGGTTCTCCACGATGGTCTTGCCGGCCTCCTTCAGGATAGCCACCACCTCGTCGTAGATGCCGTTTTTCTTCACGCTGCCGCTGCCGTAGTTCAGCAGCACCACAGGTCCGTAGTTTTTCAGTTCGTCCTTGAGATATTTCAAAGACTCATCACCAAAATAGAGCTTGGTGGGGTTATGGTATGAGAAATTTCCTAACATATTTTTTGTTATTTAATTTTTGTCTTTCGTAAAGGATTATTAAAACGACAATGCGCGGCAAAGATACACTTTTTCCAACGAATATCGAGTATATCACTGCGGTCTACGAATGCGATGTAGGGCTGCCGCAATGCGACAGCCCTACATCACACCCTCGCTCACGGATGAAGGAGAGAGAGGAAACAACGATTACACTTCCCCTAACAAGTTCACGGTGTTGAATATCGTCTTTTCGTGGGCTTCGTTGCCGTATTTTTCTA
>JAGBPE010000242.1 GCA_017633495.1 Bacteroidales bacterium
ATGGTGGAGGCGGACTGTTCCACTGATGTGGAACCGATGAACTGGGGCGTTCAAGTGCACTGGTCATCAAATGCCAACGTCGTTTCCAATCTGAACATTCCGCTAGTCGGGGATTTGGACAACGACGGCCACCCCGACATTCTCTGCTTCTCGCTTCCCGGCCAGTCCTCCTATTCGGGACAAGGCAACATCGACAACCAGATGCTGGTATTCGACGGGGTTACCAAGCAATTGAAAGCGACTATCTCGATTACATCGCCAGTATCGGCCTACGATGCAGCATCTTACGGATTGGTGCGCACCTCCGAAGGCAAAGGACTGATTGTGACTGCAAACTATGACAACAAACTGCGGGCTTACGACATCACTTCGTCCAATCCAAATACCCCTTATTGGGTCTCCGATGTGGACTATGGTTCAGGCTCCAGCGACTACGCTGTGAATGTGAGTTTCGCGGACTTCAACGGGGACGGACACCCAGAAGTGTATGTGCGGAACAAAATTTACAATGCAGAGAATGGAAAGTTGTTGGCAACGGCATCCACTACGAATACGGGTTCATCGTACGCGCATTGGACACACGTCACCCATCGCAAACTTTCTTCGCCTATGGTTGCCAACCTCTACGGAGACGCCCGTCCAGAACTGATTCTTGGAAATGAAATATTCGAAGTCACCATCACCAATACCAATGGCTCGTCAGGCAACAGTATGACATTGGTCAAACAGATTGATCCACCGTCGGGTGTTCCCGTTGACGGTCATCCGCAAGTGGCGGATTTCAATGAAGATGGGTATCTGGATGTTTTCATCAGTATCAGAACTACCGATGGACACTATGGAAACGTATATTGTTATGTATGGGACGTCCATAACAACACCGTCAGTTCACCCCTTGATATTAGCAACTCACATTCCGGCAAAAGTATTCCACTGATCGCGGACATCGATAATGACGGTTCTTTGGAGATCGTCATACAAAGTGGCTCTACAGACTCATACAATAAAATACACGCTTACAAGTATATTGCTAATAGTCAAACGTTTTCGATAATGTGGGGCATGCATCCTGATGAAGATTCGTTCTCAAACAGTTTCACCGCTTTTGACTTTAACCAAGACGGTATCTTGGAGCTGGTTATCTGCGACCAAAGCACCCTGAAAATCGTGAACGGTAGCGGGAAGAGCCATCTCACGCATAACGACACAATTCCTGTGTATGTGTTGAACACATTTCCGTATAGCGAGACTACCATCATGCAGTACCCCGTCATTGCCGACGTAGATGCCGACGGGGCGGCGGAAATCGTCTCCGTGGGCAGCACGAAACTGAACATCTTAAAATCCTCAGGGCAACCTTGGGCACCAGCGCGACCGGTGTGGAACCAGTATCTGTACAACATCACGAACGTGAACAAGGATCTCACCATTCCCACCACGGTGTTCAACAACGCTACCGCTTTCACCGCCCCCGACGGTGTGGTACGAAGGCCCTTCAACAACTTCCTGCAGCAGACTACCACGTTAGACCAATACGGTCGGCCGTTTATGCCTTTGGCGAACGCTTCCGCCACTACCGACACAAGCGCGTCCTACGAAAACAACATCTTCACCTACACTTTTCGCTTCTGCAACACGGGCAGTCAGCTGTTAACAGCTCCCTTTTACATCACCTATTATGCCAACACCTCCGGTGGAACAGTGATAGATATCGATACGGTCACCACCACGATGGCACCCGAGGAATGCCTTACATGGCAAGTGCAGTTTCCTGACGAGTTATTGACCTCAATTCCTGGCCTCGAAAGCATTGTGGTGGCGCTCAATGACCATGGTCAAGGGGTTGCCCAAAACGGAAACCAGCAGGAGGAGTGCATCACCACCGACAACTTCTTCACCTTCCATGTGGATCCGTGCAACATTCCGAAAGACACCATCACCGCTGATGTTTGTGTTCGCGAGCCGTATGCGGATGAGAACTTTGACATCCCCTCGTCAGAGACAGAAACTGCTGGAACACACTATTTTAGCAGAGTGTATCAGATAGGGGAATGCGACAGTGTAATTGTGTTGCAGCTGCGGGTCCATCCCGAATATGACCAGCACTTCACGGAGACCATCCCCGAAGGTTCGAGTTATGACAATCACGGTATTTTCTTGAGTGAGAGTGTATTGGATGGAATAGAACGTATCGATACTTCCATCACTTACGCAAGTGTCTATGGCTGCGACAGCACCATTCACGTCACCATTCAAATGGCTGCAGCACAGCTCGTTTTGTACCTGCCCAACGCCATCACCCCGTCCAAATCCGACGGTTTGAACGACGGATTTTTCCTTCCCGAGAAAATTCAGAACCAGTTGGCTGATTTTGAGATTTCGATTTATAACCGTTGGGGAGAAATGGTTTTCTATTCCACGGATAAAGGGTTCTGTTGGCACGGCGAGTGCAAAGGCAAGACCTTCTACGACAACGTCTATCAGTATGTGATTCATTACTCGAATCACTTTGGGAGAATATTCACTGCGAGAGGGACCATTACAGTGTTATAAGTTATGCTTGACATCATCAAAATATGGGGGATAACAGCCTGTCTGTTGGGTCTCTGCTTTCATGTGGAGGCGCAATCCACTTTGCCCGACAACATGATGGAGGCAGACTGCTCCACTGATGAGGAGGCTATGGACTGGGGCGTAGTGAACACATGGTCATCACAGACAATCGTGTCAAATCTAAATATTCCATTGGTAGGCGACCTTGACGGCGACGGTCACCCAGAGATAGTTTGCTTTTCGCTTGCCGGACAGACTCATTACGCGAATGATGGGTGGCTTGGCAACGTGGGCTATGAGATGCTGGTTTACGATGGGGTAACACATCAGCTGAAAACGACGGTTACAATGGATTCGCCTGTTTCAGAATATGATGCGGCATCCTACGGGTTGGTCCGCACCTCCTACGGCAAAGGACTCATCGTGGTGGCAAGCTGCGATAACCGGTTGCGGGCCTACGACATCACTTCTTCAACACCAAACTCGCCCTATTGGGTGTCGGACGCGGATTATACTACTGGGACGAACAACTATGCCGCGAATGTGAATTTCGTGGATTTTAACGGTGACGGGCATCCGGAGGTATATGTGCGGAACAAGATTTTCAATGCGGAAAATGGCAAGTTGCTTGCGACGGCATCCACTACGAATACTGGGGCATCATACGCGCACTACACCCAGTACACACACCGAAAACTGTCGGCGCCCTTTGCCGCCGATGTATGCGGAGACAGCCGTCCGGAGCTGATACTGGGAAACGAAATCTACGAGGTTACCATCACCAACTTGAACGAGACTTCAGGCAACGTTATCACGCTGGTGCAACAGGTCACGCCGCCTGGAAATGCTCCCGCTGACGGGCACGTGCAGGTGGCCGATTTCAACATGGATGGACATCCGGATGTTTTCATCAGCATCAAAAACACGGATGCGCAAGTGGGGACAGTATATTGCTATGTGTGGGACGTACACAACGGGCAAGTTAGCAGTCCTCTCATTATCAACACAAACCGTTCGGGAAAAAGCATACCATTGATAGCGGACATCGACAATGACGACATGTTGGAGATAGTATTGCAGAGCGGGGCATCGACGAATCACCAGATACAGGCCTACAAGTACAATGCAAGCACGCAGTCCTTTACTCTGATATGGGATATGGTTCCCGATGAAGACAGCTTTTCGAACAGCTTCACGGCATTCGATTTCAATCTAGACGGGCTTCTGGAGCTGATCATCTGCGACCAAAGCACGCTGAAAATCGTGAATGGCAGCGGCAAAAGCCATCTCACGCACAACGACACCGTGCCGGTGTATGTATTGAACTCGCTCCCGTATAGCGAGACCACCATCATGCAGTACCCAGTCATTGCGGACGTGGATGCTGATGGCGCGGCAGAAATCATCTCTGTGGGCAGCTCGAAGCTGAACATCTTCAAATCGTCGGGTCATCCGTGGGCTCCTGCACGGCCTGTATGGAACCAGTATATGTATAATGTAACTAATGTCAACAAAGATTTGACCGTTCCGGAGCCTTTGTTCAACAATGCTACGACCTTTACCGATCCAGAGGGTGTTGTTCGACGTCCTTTCAACAACTTCCTGCAGCAGGCTACTACATTGGACCAATACGGGAAGCCTTTCATGAATTTGGCAAACCTGTCCATTACTTCGAGTCCTACTATTACATACGACGGCGACAACATCCAAGTGGTGATGACTGTCTGCAACACGGGAGAGCTGGTGTTCGGAGGACCGCTTTTTATGTCTATTTACACAGCTTCCGGTGTCTTGATACAGACAGAAGAGGAGGTTCAAAGTCTGCAGCCCGGAGAATGTGCTACATTGACTTTGAACATTGAAGTAGCTTTATTGGCGACTTACGATAATCCCTATCCACTGCGCGTTACAGTCAACGACCAAGGCGACGGTCCTGCCCAATACGGCGGCTTGCAGGCCGAATGCGACACCACTGACAATTCCATCCATTTCGACGGCAGACCCTGCAAGATTACTGTCCCCAACGTCATCACCCCTAACGGTGACGGGTTCAACGACGCATTCGTCCCACAGTTGGAGGGCGATTTCGTCAGCTTGGAGATGGAAATCTACAACCGCTGGGGCAAGCGCGTTTACACGCAAGAGAGCACTCAAGAGCTTTCTTGGGACGCCTCTGGACAATCCGACGGAGTTTATTACTGCACTATTGAGTATCGTTGTGTGGTTAACGGCAATGAGAAAAAAGGGATACATACCAGTGTCACGGTGGTTCGGTGAGCGAAATAGTACAATCAATCATATACCCCTCCTTTGGTGTTCCTTTAGTGCTCCTTTCTGTACTTTAGTGCCGAAGTCAACCTGAACCAGTCGTAAGACAAAAAAGTGACAACCAAAATCAGCGAATCACAATCACATTGCGCCACCCCGCACCTCCGTTTTCTCCTAAATCCCA
>JAGBPE010000243.1 GCA_017633495.1 Bacteroidales bacterium
CTATGAGGAGTGCCACATCGGTACCGACTGCATCCTGCACGCAGGGGCGGTCATCGGTGCTGACGGCTTCGGATTCGCTGCTCAAAACGGTGAATACCTCAAGATTCCGCAGATCGGCAATGTGGAGATCGGCAATCACGTGGAGATCGGTGCCAACACCTGTATCGATCGCGCAACGATGGGCTCCACCCGTATCCACGACCACGTGAAGATCGACAATCTGGTGCAGATTGCGCACAATGTCACGGTGGGAGAGGGTACTGCTTTCGCTGCTCAGGCAGGCGTGGCAGGTTCTGCGAAACTCGGCAGCCGCTGCATCGTGGCGGGCCAAGCTGGCATCTCCGGCCATATTACTATCGACGACGGCACCATCATCGGTGCGCAATCCGGCGTGACCCATTCTCTCAAGCAGGGTGTCTATCTCGGCAGCCCGGCCGTCCCCGCTTCCGAAGAGCGTAAACTCATCGTGCTGCGCCGTAAATTACCCGAACTGTATCAACAATATATAAACAACAAAAAGAACCAATAACTTTCATGACAGCATTGCAAACCACCATCGCCTCTCCGGTATCCGTATCGGGGAGAGGCTTACATACGGCTCAGCAGGTGACGGTTACGTTCGTGCCTGCGCCCGCAGATTTCGGTGTCCAGTTTGAACGCATCGACCTTCCTGGTCACCCGGTCATCAAGGCCAGCCCCTACACCGTGTTCGATACCTCGCGCGGTACTTCCATCCGTGAAGGAGAAGCGCAAGTGCATACTATTGAGCATCTTATGGCTGCCCTCGCCGGACTCGGAATCGACAATGTACTCGTGAGAACCGTCGGTCCGGAGACCCCCATTCTCGATGGCAGCTCCCGCATTTATGTGGAGATGCTGAAGGAAGTGGGCATTAAAACACTCAAAGTGCCCAGAAAAATCGGCATAGTGAAGGAGGAAATCACTTTCGCCATTCCTGAAAAACAGATCGAGCTTACCATCAAGCCTTCCGATCGCTTCAAAATGACGGTCAATGTGGATTACGGAACGAAGATTCTGGCTGCACAACAGGCTGTGCTCGACAATCTCGAGAATTTTGTGCCGGATGTCTACAACTGTCGTACGTTTGTCTTCTTGGATGAGCTGCAGTTCCTGATTCAGAACAACTTGGCTCGCGGCGGTGACTTGGACAATGCCATCGTTTTCGTGGACAAGGTGCCCGACAATAAGGTGTTGAATGCCCTTGGCGACTTCTTCCATAAGAAAGATATCACCGTGACGGCCGATCATATCCTGAATAATACGCATCTGCGTCATCCCAATGAGCCGGCTCGCCATAAGCTGCTCGACCTCATTGGAGACCTTTATTTACTAGGGGTTCCGTTGTGTGCGGAGATTGTTGCGAACCGTCCTGGACACTTCGCCAACACCTCCTTCGCAAAAAAAATAATGGAAAGTGATGCTTTTTGTGTAACTTTTTGAAACAACCTTCGTAAGAGTAAAATGATTATGAATTAATTTTCATTGTCTTACATAGGTTAATGGTTTTGGACAGCGGTAGCATCTACCGCTGTTTTTTTGTGCTCTTCTTTTTGGGTTTGAATTTCGTCTTGCCGGATTTCGATTTATGTTTCCGCTTTTCCATCTTTTCCACAGATTGCAAATAGCGTTCCCTGACATGGGAGATGTATTCCTTTGTGAACTTGGGAATTCCGTATCTGGCCATCTTCCCTTCGATGTTGGCGGCGCGACCTTGCAAATAGGCGGTCGGTTTGGACGGATTGCGTTTGATCGGGTTGGGGTAGCAGGCGGTGATCAGGGCCGCTTGGTGGGCTGTCAGCTGCGAGGCGTGGCAGTGGAAGTAGGTCTGCGCCGCCATTTCGGAACCGTAAATTCCCGGACCCATCTCAATCACGTTGAGGTAGACCTCCATAATGCGCTCCTTCGACCAGAAAGTTTCGATCAGGAAAGTGAAGTAGGTTTCCACTCCTTTGCGCACCCAAGAGCTTTTGGGCCAGCAGAATACGTTCTTGGCGGTCTGCTGCGAGATAGTGCTGCCGCCACGGTGACGACGACCGCTCTTGCGCTCTTCGATCACGGTGTTGAGGGCGATCAGGTCGAAGCCGCGGTGACCGAGGAAGTAGTTGTCCTCAGAAGCGATGGCGGCGCGGTACATATAGGGCGAAATTTTCTCAATCGGCACCCATTTCTTGTGAATTCCGTTGCCCTCGTGGATGGCCTTCACGCACTGGAAAGTGGTGATGGGCGGATTCACCCAACGATAAAGGATCGGGAGTAAAATGCTGAATAAGAATAATATAAGAACGGTCTTGCCGACTGCTTTCCAAATTTTTTTTGCTTTTGAACTTTTTGCCATAACGTCTTCAATAATACGCTAAAACCTGATTTTTTAGCGGCGGCAAAAATATACAATTTTCAAAAACGTTGTTGAGATGTAAATGTCTTATTACCACCCAGGTGCATCGCCGCGATTCACGTCGATTTTATAGCCGGTGGAGGCGATTCTGACCCCAAGGCAGTTGACGCATTGCGCGGATTCGTCGCCGGTGCAGATCTTGTTGTCGTACAGGTCGTACTTTTTGCGTACAGATACGGGCGAAAGGTTCGGCATCACGACGTTGGCACCGGCCAGCAGCCCTTTTTCGCGGCCGGTTTTGTCGATAGTGCCCAAGGCTGTGGTGGAGGGTAGCAGCAGTTGCGGCATCATCAGTCGCAGCAGTCCCAGCATGAAGAGGGTCTGTTCCACAGTGCCGCCCGTTTCGTTGGCAAACGGCGTGGCGTGGTGCGGCACAAAAGGTCCGATGCCCACCATCTGTGGTTGTAACTCCTTGATAAAGAGCATGTCCTCTGCTAACAGTTCTGGCGTTTGGTACGGAGTGCCCACCATGAAGCCTGTACCCACCTGATAGCCAATCTCTTTCAAGTCCCACAAACACTGGATGCGGCGTGCGTGCGACATCCACGCGGGATGCAACTGCGCGTAATGTTGTGCGTTGGCGGTTTCGTGACGGAGCAGATAGCGGTCGGCGCCGGCATCGAAGAGCTTTTGGTAACGCTCTTTGGCGCGCTCGCCCAAGGAGAGTGTGATGGCGCAATCGGGGAAGCGCGATTTGATGTTGCGGATCAGTCGCACCAGCACTTCGTCGGTAAAGTGCGCATCTTCGCCGCCTTGCATGACGAACGTCCTGAATCCCAACTGATAACCCTCTTCACAACAATCGAGGATGTCCTCTTCGGTGAGACGATAGCGGTCTGCCGTTTCGTTGCTCCGCCGTATACCGCAGTAGTAGCAGTCGTTGGCGCAATAGTTGGAGATTTCGATGAGTCCGCGCAAATAGACGGATTTCCCGAAATAGCGTTCCCGCACGATCCTCGCACGCTCGAACAGGAACTGCGCATCCTCTTCGGTGTGATGAGCGATGAGTCCGGTAAATTCTTGTTTGCTAAGAGTTTGCGTCTTCTCTAATTGGGAAATTAAGGCCTTGTTCTCCAACATTTCTCACGATTTTATTTTGCGGCAAAGGTACATTTTTAAACGAAATGTAGAGACGCGCCACGGCGCGTCTCTACATTGGGAAAATTACTTCTTCACAATTTTTTTGGCAATCACTCCTTCGTCACAAACAATTTCCAAGAAATAGATTCCATTGGCAAGATCAGCAACGGGCACTTGCACGGGGAGATTTTCCACAGAGACATTGCGTATCCGTTTCCCATCCGTTGAATAGAGGGTGTAACTTCTGATGCCAACTCCCTCTTCGGAGCTGATTACCAAGTAATGGTGTGCAGGATTTGGATAAACGGACACCTTGTCTTCCAAAGTATAGCCCGAAATACCGACACCTTCTGTAACGAATGTGCATTCATTGGAGTAATCGGATAACAGATCTTCATAGTGTGCAGCCACTCTTGCGACGTATGATTCGTCTGGCTCTAAACCGGCAAGATGACAGGACATGTCGTCAACAAAAAGTGAAATCCATTCCGATTCTTCCGCTTTGCGGTATTCCACTTTCCAGCCGGAAACCTGCGATGAATCCTGATCCCAAGAGAGATCGGCGGTGGTTGAGGTAACGTTAGTTGCCACAAGGTTTGTGGGTGCGGAAGGGAAAACGACGTGCGACGAATAATCGATGACGATATCGTCAATCCAGTTGTAGCGCTGGTTGTAGGTACCCGTATAGCGGAACGCGATGAAATTGCCGCTGCCGGAAAGCTCTGTAGAATCGAACTCAACTAAAAATTCGTACCATTCATTACTGGTTGGCGGAACAATAAGTTCTACCGATTCGAAAGTGCTCATGTCGTATGGGTCACTCATCACGCCTACCTCCATGCCTTCGGGATAATATAACCAGTTGGATTTCAGCATGAAGCGGACGCTGAGTTGATGGATGTCGGCATTCAGCATGGGCGAAACAGCCGTGGCGTGGATGGGATTGTTATAGGAGGAGTAAGAACTGTTATTACCAGCGATGAATTTCAGCGAATTGGTGCCCGAGTAGGATTCATAGAAATCCACTCCGGGATAGTTCTGACCGTAAAATTCCGGGTATGACCAGCACTCCGGTCTGGGCAGATTGAAGACATAGACCGTGGGCACCGGATACTCGTCGAAATTTTCCACTATCGGGAATTCAGAGATCGGGTCGCACACTGTGGTGAAGGGGTCGGACCGTTCCCAAGTGCTGAAACCGCCGTCACCGCACACGGCTCTGACGTAGGCCACATAGCTCGTGCTGGGCAAAAGTCCGCTAAGCGTGAAGTTGGTGGTTGTCGCCGTCTGAGGTGTTGCAGAGGCTATGTCGCCACCCTCTTCAACCGCAATCACTTGCCATTCAGATTCGTTGCCGGTCGGTGTCCAGGTCAAATTGATGGAATTGTTGGTGACTCCGGAAGCCGTCACGTGCGTGGGGAAGGGGCATCCGGAGATGTAGTCCACCACAAGGTTGTCCACGTAGGTCCAGTTCAGACTTTTCAAGGCAATGTATCTTCCCGAACCTTGGTAGCTGTTGAACGGCACATGTCTGTATGTCCAGGACTGCGCGGGCGAGGAGCTTACCTCGTCAATCGGCGTGAAGGTGGTGATGTCGTTCGGGTCATCCATCACACCCACCACGATGCTGCCCGGCGAATTGTTGAAATACTCCATTGTGAAGGAGATCTGAAGGTCTGAAACGGCGATGGAGGAGTCCATTTCCGGCAGTACGGCGAAAAGTCCTGCTCCGCCGAATTCCAACGAATTGGTGTTGAAGGTTAGTCCGATTCCGACATTGTTTGAACTCCGCGTCCAGCAGCGCGGGAACTCCAGATTCACGTTTTCTGGAGTAGTGTTCACATTAAAGTTCTCCGCGAAAGGAAGTTCTGAAATCGGGCCGCATTCCGTGTACTGGGAGATGTAGTTCCAGAAGGATTCTTCATTGCAGACATTTCGGGCATAAATCCGGTACAGAGTGGTATGGTCGAGCCCAGTGAAGGTATAGAATGTATCGTAAATGTTGACAATTTGATTATCAGTAACTTCTGTTCCTTCAGGAGCGATGGCTACCTGCCATTCCACATCTTCAGCGGAGGAGCGTGAGAAGTGGAATGAGATGCTGTTCTGCGTTACATTGTCAACGGTGAGGTTGTTCGGCACACCGCAGTCACCCCCGATGATGGTGAGGTTGTCGAAGGCGGCAGGGGGATTCGAACCTTGCGAGGCGTAGCTGTGCCAGTGGAGGTAAATGCGCCGCACCCCGGTGATGTTCGAGACATCCACCACGTAGTGGTAATGGGTCCAGTCCGGAATCAGCTTTAGCTCACCCGTCAGATCCGTGATCCCGTCGTTGTTGACGTAGTAGGGCGTTGTCGGTATCCCGAAGAGCAGACGGCCATATTCCGATGAGTTGTAAGCACTTGCATAACCCATGCCGCGGTAGTCGAACGAAATCTGAATTTGTGTGGTGGCGGAGTCGATGTAGATGTCGCGCCAAGCCCAGGAATTATAGTAACCACCTGAGTACGAGTTTGTAGCTCCGCCATCTGAGGAGATGTAGCATCCGTTGCTTCCTCCGTTGCTCGCCGCACTGCCAAACGCCCAATGGTCGGGACTGCTTCCTTGATAGAAATAGCGCCACTGCTGATTTTCATAGTCTTCCTCAAATCCGTTGATGTAAGGAAGTTGCGCGACAAAATAATTCGTGGTGAATGCCGCTTCCGGGCTCCAGGCACTCTCTTCCGACGAGCTGCATACGGCCTTCACGCGCCACACATACGTGGTCGAGGAGAGCAGGTTGTCCAACACCATGGGATTCCCAACTGCTTGAACTTCAGTGTAATTTGAAGAGCCTTCGACCCGGTAGGCCACCACAAAGCTTGCTCCGTCGGAGTGTGTCCAAGAGAGCGTTGCGGTGTTGTCTGTGACATTGGAACTCTGGAGGTTTTGGGGTTTCACACAGTGGTGGGGCGTGACCGCCATATTGTCGATGGCGGCGGGCGGGTTCCCCAAGCCGCTTCCCACGCTGGAGACGATCCACTGGAAGTAGAGGCGTCGGACACCGCTGTTGGCACTGTTCAACGTAATGCTGTAGTGAGTCCAGTCGGGCTTGTTGTAAATGCTCTGGGTCACTGAAGAAGAACCGGCGGGCGCGGCGTTGTAGCCAGGATGAGGTTTCACGGGACTTCCGAGATAGACGTTGCAATAGTGTACGTTGGAGCCGTTGCCTTTGTAGTCGAACTCCAGTTCGTATTCGGTATAGCCTTCATCAAAGTCGATGTCGCGGTAAGTCCAGATTGCGTATGTAGTGCTGTTCGTGTAGGAGTTCGTGGTTCCGCTGTCGGCCGTCACATAGAGCGAGTGGACACCGCCGTTGCTCGTCGCGCCCCCGACCGTCCAGAGGTTCTCGTTGCCGCTGACAACCGACCAATTGGAGCTTTCGAATGAATTCTCGAAATCGCAGAAATAGGGCAGGTGGGCAACATTCTGATAAGTGGAGAAGATCAGCGGCGCGCTCCATTCGCTCTCCGAAGAGTCGGAGCAGAGGGTCTTCACCTTCCATTCGTATTCCGAATCGGACATCAGGTTCCCGAGCGTGACGGAATGGTCGCTTGTCTGTACCGTGGTGTAGTTGCTTTCGGACGTGAGCCTGTAGGCCACCTCGAAATTGCTGGTTGTGCCGTCCCAGGAGAGGGTGGCACTGTTCGCCGACAGGTCCGAAGTGACCATGTTTATCGGTTTTCCGCAACCGAAGGGGACGATGGAGAAATTGTCGATGGCGGCGGGCGGGTTGTCGCCGTAAGATCCGTCGTTCTCCCACAGGAAGTAGATTCTTTGCATACCCGTTCCAGAGATGACAATCAGCGTGTCCTGGATGGTGGTCCACTCATTTTGCAGATAGAGGTACGTGCCGATTTGCGTACTCCCTTGAGGGGAAACGTATGACGAACTATAGTTGGTGCTCGGGGTCACGGCAGGGCCCATGAAGAGCTTGGCGAAGTCGTAAGCGTGATTGCCGTAATTCTCGCCCAACCCCTTGAAGTCGAAGGAGATGATGAATTGTGAATACTGCGGGTCGAAGTAGATGTCGCGGCATGCCCACACTCTTGAAGAGGAGCTCACGGTGTAAGCGTTGGTGGCACCGTTGTTGTTGGTGACGTAGAGGGCTTTGTCTCCACCGTGGTTGGCAGCGGTATCGATGACCCACTTGTTGGTGCTGTTCCCCAAGAAGAACTTCCATCTGGCGTTCTCAACCGTGTCTTCGAAATCGCAATAATAGGGCAACCGGGCGACGTTTTCCTCGGTTTTGAAAGATGAGGTGACCCAAAAACTCTGGTGGCCGTCGCTGAAGTTCGCACGCACCCGCCACACGTAGTCCGTGTTGGGCTGGAGATTGCCAAGCGGGAGATTTTCCTGGGTCAGTGTGGTTGAGACAAACGAGCCGTTGGGATAATCGCGGTACTCCACCGTATAGGAACTGGGCGCTTCGCCGGAGCTGTGCTGCCAGGAGAGGATCGCCGCCGTGTCGATGACGGTAGCGGCAAGGTTCTGCGGAAGGCTGTAGAGCTTGTTGGCAATCTCGATGTTGTCGATGGCAGCAGGAGGATTGTAAATATCGTAGCTATCATTGCTCCACAGGAAGAAGAGTCGGCGCAGTCCGCCAGCAGACGACGGAATCGCATAGACGTGGTGTTGCCACGAGGACTGCCCGTAGAGTCCGTTAATGAGCACGGTGGCGTTTTGCGGGGTGCTGCCGCCGGAAGGCGTCACACAGTTGGCCACGAAAACCTTCAAGTTGTCGTAATAATCTCCGTTCACCCGGCAGTCGAACGAGATGTAGGTTGTGTCGTACGCAGGGTTGATGTAGATGTCGCGGTATGCCCAAACGCTGTTCGTAGTGTAGTAGGAACTGGTGTTGGAGTAGGTGTTGGTGGCGCCGTTGTCGGACGAAATATAGAGAAGGTGGTTCAGCCCGCTCTCGGCGTTGTTGCCGATATACCATTTGCTGGGATAGCTTCCGTTGGACAATACCCATCTCGAATTCTCAATAGTATCCTCGAAATCGCAGAAATAGGGGTAGGGTGGCAGGGTGAGGAAAGAGGCCATGTCGCTCCAGATGAAGTCGGAGGTGTTGCCGCAGTTCTGCCGCACTTTCCAGATGTAGTCGGTGTTCGAAGGCAGGCCGGTGAGCACCAGGAAGGTGTCTTGGACGTTGACTTCCGTGAAGGTGGAGTCAAAGGCCTTGCGGTAGGCGACGGTGAACAGGCTGTTCGCGCCCGCCATTCCGGTCATCCAGGAAAGCGTGACAGTGTCGGCAGTCAAGGAACTCGAAAGCTGTAGGGGTGCGCTGCAGTTCGTGGCCATAATCGTGATGTTGTCGAATGCGGCAGGCGGCTGGTAGCCAGTGTAGGTGTTTTGTACCCATTGGATGTACAACCGCATCACGCCGGAATAGCTCGAATCAAGACTGAAAGTATAATGTGTCCAGTCGTTGATGTTGTAAAGTGCACCTCCCAGTTGGGTTAACCCGTCTGGGACGGCAGGACCGTTCGGCATCGTCGGCTTACCCACAAAAACACGTGCATAGTGTGCTTCACGTCCCTTACCCTTGTAGTCGAACGACACGATATGCTCCTCATAACCGCTTCCAAAGTCAATGTCACGCCAAGCCCAAATACCTGAGTAGATGTTATTTACGTATGAGTTGGTAGCTCCACTGTCCGCTGTGACGTAAAGCGAGTTGTCGCCGCCATGGCTGACAGCATTGCCGATATACCACAAATTGCTGTTTTGGGAGGATGAAATCGACCAATTGCTGTTCTCGGCGCTCTGCTCAAAATCGCAGGAGTAGGGCAGAGTGGCTATGTTTAGTTGGGTGGTCGAGAAGGTGCCGCTGTTGCTCCACAAGCTGTGGCTGCTTCCGGCGCAATCGCTCCGCACATACCAGTAATAGCTGGTGTTTGGAAGCAGCCCGGAAAGGTGGATTGCGGTGTCGTTGACAGACACTTCCGTGAACGCAGTGTCCATGCTGGACTTGTAGGCGACGGTGAACTGCTGGTTCATGGCATCCGGCGAACTCCAAGCGAGATCGGCGGAGGTGGCCTGGACCGCCACGACGCGCGGATTCAACGGAAGTTTGCAGTCCGTGGCCTGAATATGGATGTTGTCAATGGAGGAGGCCGGGTTCGTGCCCTTGGAATCGGAATTGTTCCGCCAATAGAAGAAGAGACGGCGGGTGCCCGCGAAGGTACTGTCAAGGGTGAAACTGTAATGGGTGTAATTCGCGATATTACAGAAGTTGTCGCCAATCTGCGTCAGCTCCGCCGGCACGGTGCTTCCGGAAACGGTGATCGTGTCCGGCCCGATGAAGAGCTGCATGTAGTCCTGGCCTAACTGCCCCATGCCTCTGTAATCAAAGGAAATCTGGTATTCCGATGAACCCTCGTTGAAGTAAATGTCCCGATAAGCCCAGATGTTGTTTCCGTAATAATAGTTGTAGGAGTTTGTGCCGAGCGAGCTCATGACCTTCAGCCGGTTATTGCCGCTGACCTCGCCGTCTTCGCCGATTGCCCAGTACGTGTTGGAGTTATTGGCAAAATGCCATTTTGCATTTTCGCCCGCCTCTTCGAAATCGCAGAAGTAGGGTAGTGCCGCCAGCGTCGTGAAGCTGGATTCCGAGGAATACTCACCCACGACCGAGTTCCCGCAGTTGGAACGCACTTTCCATTGATAGATGACATCCGGCTGCAGACCAGTCAGAACGCAGAAGGTGTCGCTGACGTTGACTTCCGTGTATTGCTGCGCGTCCACAGGCTTGTAGGCCACGGTGTAGCTTTGCACGTCGCCGCAGTTGTTGATGCCGTCTCGGTTAGCATGGAACTTCTTCCACGAGACCTTGGCGGATTGATGCGTTACCTCTTCCACGGCGAGAGAATCCAGCTCCTGGCATTCCACCACACCAATCTTGAAATTGTCCACTGCTCCGGCATTGGTTACTGTCGCGAAGTTGGTGCATTGCCATAAGATATACACTCTTCTCACCCCGAAAAAGCTTGAGTCGTTCGGAATTAGCATTTTGTGGTAATGGTTCCAAATTTCCGATTTCGGAATGTTGAACGAATAGGTATAATCAAGATCGTAAGAGGTGGTGAGGTTGGGATTATCCTCATAATTTCCAATGAAAATGGACACAGGGATAGCACCTTGGTAATCTAATGAGATGTAGTAATAGGAGTCTGTCGTTGGAAAATAGACATCCCTGTATGTCCAAAGATACCAGTAGTAGTCGCAAGTGACCGTGTTGTCGGTGCCGTTGTTAGAGGAAACGTACATGGACTGTGCGCCTTCTCGGCTGACCGCATTTCCGATGTACCACTCATGGGGTGTCGGGAGGGGATAATAGTCCCCATAGTAGCTGGAATTGTTCCAAAGGCTGTTGTCGGTGCTGTCCTCAAAGGTGCATAGCATCGGCAGGGTGACGGTCGTGTGTACGTAGGTTTTGGCCTCGCTCCAGTCGCTGTACATCGTGTCGGCACCGTTGGCACGCACCTGCCAAATGTAAGAGGAAGGAGTGGTCACGGGCTGGAGTAGGAAGAAGGTGTCGGCGATTGTGATTTCTGTGAAGGAGGAATCGGCGATATTGCGATAGCTCAGTGTGTAAGATATGGGCGGTATGTTGTTGCCTGATTTCCAAGAGAATACTACGGAAGTGTCGGTTTGCGGTGTCGGGGTCAAATGGTTTGGGGTGCCCACCTCATGCCTCTGGATGGTCACATTGTCCATCACACAAGGCGAAACAAAGCCGAGATTATACGAATCCTGATACTCCCACTCGAAAACGATTCGGATAATGCCGCTGTGCGTGTTATCCATTTTCACACTGTAGGTGTGCCAGGCTGTGTCTTGGGTTACGGTAAGGGTGGGATTCAAGTCATAAAGCAAAAGGTCATCCTGTACATAGTCCCAAGTGAAATCGGGTGATGTCGCTTCTGAAGCGTATATCTTCAGGGATGCTGGCAGGTTCGCGTTTGTTACCTTTAAGTCGAAGGTGAGTTCATGCTCCGGATATTCAGGGGAGAACACGAAGTCTCTGTAGAGGAAGGTGTAGCTTGCATAGTTTGAAGAGTCGATGGAGACGGTGCTACCATTATCGCTGGAGATATAGACCGAATATTGTCCCTCATGCGCGGCGGCGGTCCCGATTTTCCAGCGGTTTGGTTCGGAGGAGGTGCTGCTCTCCCCCCAGTTGAGGTTTTCGTCCGGATTTTCAAAACCGCAGGCGTATGGGATGTGGCCGAAGAGACGGTAGGTCCTGAAGGTTGCGCCTTCTTGCCAAAGACTGCTCTCCTCGTTCGAGCAGTTCGCCTTCACCTTCCAATCATACAAAGTATAAGGCTCTAAATTGCTAAGATGTGCAGTGGTGTCTGTAACCGATAATTCTGTGTAAATGGAATCCGTGCTCTTTTTGTAAGCCACTGTGTAGGATTGTGCCGTCCCGATTACGTTGGGATGCCAAGTGAGAGTGGCCGTCGTGTCCAGAGCTGTCGCCGTCAAGTTAGAAGGCGAGCTGCAGCCTGTGGTGTAAACGAACAGGTTGTCGATGGCAATCGGCGGGGTTCGAGTGGAGGAGTAGTTGTTCTGCCAATACAGGTAAATACGTTTCAATCCAACAAACGTAGAATCAGATAGATACAGGGTCTTGTGTTCCCAACTAGGGCTGTAGTCCGTGGAGGTCAGTTCGCCCGTGATGTCTGTCAATCCGGTTGGGATGTCAAAGCCTGACGGTTGTACGGTGTCGCCGATGAATATTTTGGCAAAGTCATGTCCGGCCAGGCCTCTTACCTTGTAGTCGAACTCCACTACCGTTCCTTTTGCCACCGTATCGAACATCACATCGCGGTATGCCCAAACAGCCGACGATGAGGACGAATAGGTGTAGGAGTTGCTGGTGTTGGAGGTGATGTGCAAGCCCTTGGAGCCGGTGTATTTTCCGCTGGTGCCGATGTTCCACCGGTTGTTTGAGCCCGTGTATTGCACGAACTTCCATCCGGCATTCTCGGCGGCATCTTCGAAGTCGCAGAAATAGGGAACGGATCTCGCGGGGGTAACGGTCGTCTTGAAGGTGGCCGTCGCGCTCCAACCATAAAGAACGGTATCCGAGGCTTTGGCACTCACTTTCCAGGTGTAGTCCGTGAAAGGGAGCAGATTCTGCAGCGTCACAGTGGTGTCGGTGACGTTGATTTCCGTGAAGGCGGTGTCCGTGTTTTTCTTGTACGCCACCACATATCCGTAGGGCGGCGTTGCGCACATTGGATGCCACGTCAGCACGGCGGAGGAGTCCTGCGGCAAGGCGGCCAGATTCACAGGGGCGATGCATTCGATGCCCGATATTTGGACGTTGTCGATAGCCGCTCCCACATTGGTGGGCGCGCCGGCGTAAAACAGGAAATAGAGTCGTTGCAGTCCGGTGTGGGTTCCATCGACGATGTAGTCACACGTCTTCCAGTCGTCCGTGCGCGTGATGTACGAACTGCCCAGCCTGACGGAGCCGGTCGGCTGACCCTTTCCGGAGGGCGTTGCCGGAGGCCCGAGATAGACATATAATATATGATGGCCTTTATGCTCAAACGTGATGTTGTAGGCGGGATAGATCGTGTCGAAGTAGATGTCCCGGTAGGCCCAGACGTCGCCGTCATCGTAATAGGCGGTTATGGTGCTGAATGTCGCGCCGTGGTCTTTGGATATGTACATGGCTTTGTCACCGTCATAACTCGTGGCCGTGTCAATATACCAGGTATAATCGTTGTTGAGCCAGTTCTGGGTGGTCCGGTACCAGCTGTTGTTCTCCTGCGTGTCCTCAAACCCGCAGTAATAAGGGAATTGCCCGATGGCAATGTCGGTGCGGAAAGCCTGCTCGTCGCTCCAGAAACTGTATTCACTTCCGCCGCAATAGGTTCTGACTTTATAGACATAGTCCGTGGCCGACTCCAGGTTGTTCAACACATAAAACGTGTCCGTCACCGCGACTGCTTGGAAAGTGGAGTCTGCCGCTTTCCGGTAGGCAACTTCGTAATCGGCTACTGCGTTCCCATCGTAATAAACAGGATCCCAGTGGATTGTCGTTGAATTGGGGTCTTGGTTGGCGTGGGCGAACACCGAAGGGGCCACGCAGGCGTTGTCCTGGTACATGAACGTGGTTTTCGGGAGGAAATTTTCACTCTCATAATATACTTGCGAACTATTGTATGAGCCAGAGTGATAACTGTTGGCTACTGAGGTGTTCTGTCCGTACCAGAAAAAGAAGTACCATCCGTTGGTTTGCGCGTCATCGTATGTCTGCAGCTCGATGAGAAGGTTCCCGCCCTGGTAAAGGAAAGCGCGGTCGAACAGGATTCTCACTTCGCCGTCCGTGGTCAACCCGCCGATTGTGACATTTTCCATTGTACCTTCCCAGACGGTTTCCAATATGTCGGAAGTGAATCCGCCCGAGAGGTTTGATGCGCTGGTATGGCCGATCCTGACGGTCTGGGTGCCATCCAGATGGGTGTAATTCGTGGACGTGCAACCGTTGCATTGATCGACGTGATAATACAATGATAATCCAGAGATGTACTTCCCTTGCATGGCTGTGAGCATGCTGGCTGGATAGAGAACCTGTCCGCGCTGCGGATATAGCCACATGCGATACGATAGTGGGAAGAATTCGTTGGTGGCGTTTCCGTTCCCGACTGTCAGAACTTGACCGTGGGATGTGAATACCAATGTCACAATAAATGCGAGAATGAACGCGAATTTTTTCATTATTTACTTTATTTTGAGGACTTTATGTTGTTTCATTTTTAGTGCCCTTTTCTGAGAATGATACCAAGTATCATCCTTAGGAAAGGAACTGCAAACATAATATTTTTCGTATTATAGGATGCGAAAAAATGAAAAGGTTGCAGCTGGTGAAAAAAATTTTTTTTCAGGCTGCAAAAATATAATCTGTTCCGATATCTTTTTATCCCTCACAGCTAAAATATGTTCCCTCTCAATCAAAAATATGATGAGATTGTCTTTTGGAGGTTGCTATCGAATGGTTAATATTTTGGTTGTAAATATGTTACGAAAAACGACGATTTTAGGACGTGAGAGGGAATAAACCGCATTTGTGAGAGAGATTACGGCTAATACAGGTCAATCCATTCATACGGATTGCCCATATACTGCAAGAATCGCTCGAAATCCTCGCGCTTCACGATGAGCGAGGCGGTGTTTTCGCAGGGGTGGAAACTCACCCGTTCGGCATTCTGTAATTGCTTGTCCAAGAAGACATGTACGTGGTGCTCGGTATCGTTGATGAGTCCGAATGGCGTCACTGAACCGGGTTTCACGCCGAGGTACTTCATTAGTCGCGGCTCCGAAGCGAAGCTCAGCTTGCCCTGGTGCAGCTGCTTCTCGATGTCGTGGATGTTCATGTCCTGGTCGCAGTCGAGGCAGACCAGATAGTGTTGGTTGCCTTTGTGGTTGCGGAAGAAGAGGTTCTTGCAGTGTTTGGCATCGTGTCCCGCCCAGTATTGCTTCGCAATTTCGATGGTCGGGGCCGGCGGATGCTCCAGATGTTCGTACGGTATGTGCAATTCATCCAGCAGTTTATATAATCTCGGGTCTCCGTTCATGATATATGGAATTTGGGCGGCAAAAATACTAAATCAATTCATAATTCATAATGCATAATTTTGGGGCGTTGTGCATTAAAAATAGAGCCCGATCTGTTCAGCCGCATTCCAGTTAATATTCGGGTATTCCTTATAGCCACTGGCGGAATGCGGGTTATGGAGCATGGCGTCATCGTAATCGATGTCCCAAGCGGTGCCGTCGTCCGAAAGCGCATCAAGTAAGTCGTCATCCCCGTTGCAGATGTAGAGCCATCCGTCCTTATTCTTCTTGAACAGTCTCGGTCGGCACCACGCGTGGATAGTCTCCGGCGGCAAAAAGCAAACGAGGTTGTCTGTCAGATTGTGCAGATGCTGGCGGCTGATGCCGCAAGGAAAGGTGATGGCATAGCAGTATTCGCCTACCTTCCAGAGCAGAGGCAGGTTTTCGCTGAGGTTATCGCACTCCGCCTCGACATAATCGAAAAGGAGGATTTCCAACTCTTCAAGTTCTGTTGCTTTCTCTACGAGGATGAGGGTCTCCGTGTCAATCGGGTTGTTCAGGCGTTCCTTGCGAAGGGCTGCTTCTTCGCGAGGTTTCTCCTTTTTTTTATAATAGGTCATTTTTGCAATGGCGTTCCATCCTTTTTTCTTGGCGAGCCGGTGGATTTCGGGTTTGAAACAAAAACAGGTCCACCAAATGAAGAAGAGAGCAAAGAACACGGCCCTGCCGAAGTTGCTGACAAAACATTCATGAACAAGCGCATATAAAGTGGGCAGCGCGATTACGACATAAAAGACATGATCGATGCGCCGCACCCCCTTTTCCTGCACCTCGAACGGCTCTTTGATGTATTGCCGACGTTTTTGATAATAGCTTTTTCGATGGAGTCCCATTTGTTGTTTTTTTTTGACGGGCAAAAATACGCATTTCAACAAATCATTCCACCTGTTTGAATATTTTTTGTTCGTCATATTCAACCTCGCTTTCCTCTAACATCATTTTATATTCATCCACCATGTCTTGTTGTTTGTGATGTTCCGCCTGGTTTTCGATATATCGGATAATGGTGGGTATTTCATCTTTTGAATATGAGAAAGCCCCATATCCTTCCTGCCAAGAGAACCAGCCGTTGGCGAGCCTGTTCTCGTTTATCCATTTTGACGAACACCCTTTGACCTGCTGCATCAAATCGGACAATGATTGCGACGGGCGCATTCCTATCAGAATGTGGACATGGTCCACCGTTCCGCCTATGGCCAGGACTTTATGACGGTTGTTTTGGATTATGGCAATCATGTATTTGTACAGACGTTCTCTCCATGTGTCGAGAATCAGGGAGCCTCTGTTTTGAACGGCAAAAACCATTTGGATATGGATTTGCGTGTAGGTGTTGTTTCTCATTGATTTCATAATGGTTTGATTTGTTTGTTTTTTTGATAATTATTTTTCGTTTCGTCTTTTGTTTCGTCCCTGAAGGGACGTTTACGGGGAACCGTGATGTTCCTCATTCTACCGAGCTTTCGTCCCTATCGGGACGTGGTACATCGGCGGCGGTTCCAGTTCTACCGAGCTTTGGCCCCTGACGGGGCTATTCGCGGCCGGTGCGGATTTGCTCAGACGGTACAGCGAGGAGGTATGTCTCACCTGCGCAACAGCTCCAAAATGTGCAACAACCGTGAAGACATCCCCTACCGAGCTTCCGTCCCTGCGGGACGTGGAACATAGGCGCGGTTCCTGTTCTACCGAGCTTTCGTCCCTGCGGGACGTTGGGATAATCCGCAGCAGCACCCGTTCTACCGAGCTTCAGCCCCTGACGGGGCTATTCATGACCGTCGCTGTTCCCCGTATTCGATACAGCCCGGGAAATGCCTCATAAGGACGACGGCCCCGTAGAAAGGACGCTCTCTGTCGGTTCCAAAAGCCCCGCCAGGGGCGAAACATGTCCCGCAGGGACAGAAGCTTGGTAGAGCTGGCGGTTTCGGACGAGCCCAAAACGCCCCTTCAGGGGCAAAATATGTCCCGCAGGGACACAAGCTCGGTAGAGACGGCGTTCCCGAAGAATCCCCATTGCCCCTTCAGGGGCAAAACCTCATCTCCTTCCCCAATTATCCCTGTCCAGATTCCGGAAATTAATCGCCTCGCTCAAATGCCCGATTTCGATGTTTGGGCTGCCGTCGAGGTCGGCGATGGTGCGGGCCACCTTCAGGATGCGGTCGTAGGCGCGGGCGGAGAGACCGAGACGGTCCATCGCCTGCTTCAGAATCAGTTGTCCCGCCTCGTCAATCCTGCAGTATTCGCGCACCATTCGGCTGCTCATCTGCGCGTTGGCGAACAACCCCGTACATCCCTCGAACCGCTGTTTCTGTATCTCTCGCGCCGCCACCACCCGCTTGCGGATCTCTGCACTGCTTTCGGTGGGCTTGTTGGAGGCCAGCTCTTCGTGACTTACAGGAACGACCTCCACGTGCAGGTCGATGCGGTCCATCAAAGGTCCAGATATCTTACTCAAATAGTTCTGTACTTCAAAAGGTTTGCAGGTGCAGGCAATGGTCGGGTGGTTGTAATTGCCGCACGGACAGGGATTCATCGCCGCGATGAACATAAACGATGCGGGGAACTCCACCGAATACTTAGACCGTGAGATGGTCACCCGCCGCTCCTCCAACGGTTGCCGCATCACCTCCAACACCTGTCGCTTGAATTCTGGCAACTCATCCAGGAAAAGCACCCCGTTGTGGGCGAGCGAGATTTCCCCTGGTTGCGGGTGCGTGCCACCGCCCACCAGCGCGACATCGCTGATGGTGTGGTGCGGGGAGCGGAACGGCCGCGTGGAGATGATGGAAGCGTAACGGCTCATCTTGCCCGCCACCGAATGAATCTTGGTGGTCTCCAACGCCTCTTCCAAGCAGAGCGGCGGCAAAATCGAGGGCAACCGCTTGGCCAACATTGTTTTACCGGAGCCTGGAGGA
>JAGBPE010000035.1 GCA_017633495.1 Bacteroidales bacterium
GCTTCCTTGATGATGGCGATAGCTTCGCGGAGTTCCTCTTCGGTGATAACCAACGGAGGAGCGAAACGGATGATGTGTTGGTGGGTCGGTTTTGCCAACACGCCGAGGTCGCGCATCTTTTCGCAAACGTCCCAAGCCTCTTTGCCATTGGTGGGTTGGATGATGATGGCGTTGAGCAAACCTTTACCGCGGATTTGTTTGATCAACGGGCTGTTGACCTTGCCCATCTCTTCGCGGAAGATCTTGCCGAGGTACTCAGCACGCTCAGCCAACTTCTCTTCCTTCACCACTTCGAGAGCGGCGATACCCACGCGTGCAGCCACCGGGTTGCCACCGAAGGTGGAACCGTGCTCACCGGGTTTGATGTTCAACATGATGTCGTCGTCAGCCAACACAGCGGAAACAGGCATTGTACCGCCGGAGAGAGCTTTACCGAGCACCAAAATGTCGGGACGCACACCTTCGTGGTCGCAAGCGAGCATCTTACCCGTACGGGCGATACCGGTCTGCACCTCGTCGGCGATGAAGAGCACGTTGTGAGCCTTACAGAGGTCGTAACATTTCTTCAAATAACCTTCATCGGGAACATAGACACCTGCCTCACCTTGGATGGGTTCCACGAGGAAACCGCAAACCATGGGATCTTCCAAAGCCTTAGCCAAAGCATCTACATCGTTATAGGGGATGCGGATGAAGCCGGGGGTGAAAGGACCGAAGCCAGCGTATGAATCAGGATCGTTGGAGAGGGAGACGATGGTGATGGTACGGCCGTGGAAGTTGCCTTCGCACACGATGATCTTAGCCTGGTTTTCAGGAAGACCTTTCTTGTCGTAACCCCAACGACGGCAGAGTTTCAGAGCCGTTTCGTCAGCCTCGGCACCAGAGTTCATGGGGAGAACCTTGTCGTAACCGAAGGTTTCGGTGACGTATTTCTCGAACGGTCCCAAGCAATCGTTGTAGAATGCACGGGAGGTGAGGGTCACCTTTTGCGCTTGATCGATCATGGCGCCGATAATCTTCGGGTGGCAGTGACCTTGGTTCACTGCTGAGTAAGCGGAGAGGAAGTCGAAATATTTCTTACCTTCCACGTCCCACACGAAGGGGCCTTTACCGCGTGCGATGACCACGCCCAGGGGATGATAATTGTGCGCGCCATAGCGGGCTTCCATGTCCATAGCC
This sequence comes from Bacteroidales bacterium, assembly GCA_017633495.1. Classification (GTDB taxonomy): domain Bacteria; phylum Bacteroidota; class Bacteroidia; order Bacteroidales; family WCHB1-69; genus F23-D06. The sequence goes on from JAGBPE010000035.1 coordinate 1,180, forward strand.
TGCTGGCTTGATGTAATTTTTTCTACCATATTTATATAATTTAATGAGTTAAAGATTTTCCCTAATTTAACGAGCGGCAAAGATAGGATTTTTTTTGAATTGGCAAAGGGAAAGGATAAAAAAAAGCACCGTCGGAAAAACGGTGCTTTTGTGGTGCCCAGGACAAGAGTCGAACTTGCACGGGAGTACTCCCACTACCCCCTCAAAGTAGCGTGTCTACCAATTCCACCACCTGGGCTTGAAAGACGCGGCAAAAATACAATTTTTTTGATATGGTGTACCACTTTCAAAAAAAAAAATTTTTGTATCAAAAAAAATAGTATATTTGCCGACTAATTTATATATAATGGCTCAAAAGAAGGTTTTATTCATCACACCCGAGATATATCCCTATTTTCCTGAGGGATATATTGCCAACATCTGTCGTTTCCTCCCTCAGGGAATCCAGGAGAGAGAGAACGAAATTCGCACATTTATGCCGAAATTCGGCTGTGTGAACGACCACAAACACATGTTGCACGAGGTAATCCGGCTCTCCGGACAGAACATCATCATTGAAGATACCGACCACCCGCTCATCATCAAGGTGGCCTCCCTGCAGAATGTCAGAATGCAGATTTATTTCATCGACAGCGAGGATTTCTTCAAAAGAAAGACACAATATCACGACGCGGAAGGCAACTTCTATCCCGACAACGACTCCCGTGCGATCTTCTACGCGAAGGGAGTCATCGAGACCGTCAGGAAACTCGGCTGGGATCCGAACGTCATCCACTGCCACGGATGGATCTCCGCACTCGTGCCATTGTTCGTGAAAACCGTCTACAAGGACGATCCGCTGCTGCAAGGCACTCAGGTCGTCTACTCCATCCTGCCGGACGAATTCCCCGACAAGTTCTCGCCCAACTTCGCCAAGAAGCTGAAACAGACCAACATTCCCGCTCAAGGGCTCAAACATTTCCGCAAAGCCGGCTACGACCAGATCATCCAAGCCGCCATCGACTACTCCGACGGCATCGCACTCACCAAAGACATCAAGAAAAAACTGCTCACCTACGTTGAAAAATCCGGCAAACCGGTCCTCCAACATCCTGACGATGACAACTATGTGGACATGTACGATGAATTCTACGACGAATTATTGGAAATGCACGCAAACGATTAACCTTCATGAAAAAAACCATCTATTGCACTTTAGTTCTGCTAACGTGCATTTTTTTAACCTCATGTAAAAACGACCAGACGGATATCGGCATCGACCTGCTCGACAATCTGATGGGCACGGATTTCACCGACACCATCACACTGAAGTCCTTTTCCGTTCTGGAGGACACCATCAACACCACCAACGCCTCCGCCAACATCGTCGGTCACATCAGCGACCCCATCTTCGGCAACAGCGATGCAGGCATCTACACCCAGATTTCCCTCGGCGGCGCCGCCGTCAACTTCGGCAACCACCCGATTATCGACTCAGCCGTGCTAACCCTCCAAGTGTCAAGCTATTACGGAGACACCAACTCAGCTGTAGGCATCCGCGTATACCAACTGACAGAAGACCTGAACTCAGAAGAACGATACTACCAAACCAGTACCGTGAGCTACAACCCTACCCCGCTGAACTACAGCCAGACCGGCTATACGCTGAAGCCCAACACCTCTGTTGTGGTGGACACGGGCGTCTACAGCGCGCACATGCGCATACGTCTGACCCAGCAGTTCGGTCAAGATCTACTCAACCACCAGGATGATTTGAACAATAACATAAAGAATTACCTCAAAGGATTGTACATCGGTGCGGTCTCCCATACAGGCAGCCGCGGCTACATGCTCATCACAAGCATGACCAGTGCGCTGACCGGCATCACACTATACTATCATAATGACAGCACGCAGAACATGCGCTACACACTCTCCTGCTCCGACAAAGACGTTCGTTTCACGCACTTCAACCACGACTATCAGGCCTCAACCAGCGCGGACTTTGTGCAGGAGGTGCTTCAGCACAACACCAATCTTGGCAAAAACGTGCTGTTTGTCCAGGGCGGCGGCGGCGTAAAGACCCGCATCCGGTTCCCCTATCTTGAGCACGCTTTCGACCAGTACAACAAGCGCGTGGTCATCCACCGGGCCGAACTGGTTATCACCGACGTCGACCCCGATGAGCAATACCTCACCCATCCCATCAACCTCACCATTCAGGGTATCGGCAAAACCGACAGCACGGTGCGCTTCCTGCCCGACGACGACTATTACACCAGCTCCTCCTATTACGGCGGAACCTACGACTCCAAAAAACACGAATATCGTTTCCGTATCACGCGCTACGTGCAGCAATTGATACTCGAACAGAACGACTGGAGCGACTGCATCAACTTGGTGGTGCGTGGTTCCGGTGTTCGTCCGCACCGACTCGTGTTCGACGGTACCGACCCCGCCTCACCGACCAGACTGAGACTCGAAATCGCTTATTCCACCTATTAATCTATACTAAAACATTTTAACATAAAGTTGGTGATAATTTTATAGCGGTTATATTAAAAAAAAGTGTATTTTTGCCGCCTGAAAAAATCGAGAAGAATAATAACAAAAAAAGGATAGAAAAATGTCAAGAGTTTGCGAAATTACTGGTAAAAAAGCGATTGTGGGCAACAATGTCTCCCACTCCAATATCAAAACGAAAAGAAAATTCAATCCCAATTTGCACACCAAAAAGTTCTACGTTCCCGAACTTGACGAGTGGATTTACCTCAAAGTTTCTGCTCACGGTATGCGCAACATCAACAAGAAGGGCATCTATCAATGTCTGATTGAAGCCAGCGAAAAGGGTATCTTATAATCTTTTCTACTGAATGAGTAAAAAAGGACTGCTGTACACACAGCAGTTTTTTTTTACTATAAGCACAATAAAACAGGACTTTATGCGTAATAAGTGTTTCAAATTTGCCATTTTGAAGCAGGGAATACTTATTACCGTTATTATGCTACTGACTGTCGTGTGCGGATTCGCGCAAACGGCTGTGGTAAAAGGTATTATCACCGATGAATTGGGTGATCCCATTGAGAATGCCATCATCCGCGGCACCGATTTCGAACAGCAGACCATCACCAATGAACACGGTCATTACTCCCTTACCGTTCCATCTGGCCGCTCCATCCAGCTTTTCATCCAGCATCTGAGTCACCAAGACACGCTGATCACCCTTCAACTCAAGTCCAAGGAGACACACACCCTTAATGTGGTATTGCGCACAACGGGCGAGCGACTCCAGACCGTCAACATCAACGGCGGACCTACGGTGGGCTACGTGCAGGTGAACCCCAAGCTGACCTTCCAGCTGCCTTCCCCGACTGGCGGCATGGAGTCGCTCATCAAGATGCTGCCCGGCACCTCCTCAACCAACGAGCTGAGTTCGCAGTACAATGTGCGCGGCGGCAACTTCGACGAAAACTTGGTGTTCGTGAACGGCATCCAGATTTACCGTCCGTTCCTTGTGCGTAACGCGCAACAGGAGGGCATGAGCTTCATCAACAGCGACTTGACGGGCAGTGTGATGTTCTCCGCCGGCGGTTTCGATGCCAAATATGGCGACAAGATGTCATCGGTGCTCGACGTCATCTACAAGGAACCCACCAAAATCGGCGGCTCTTTTTCAGCCAGTCTGCTCGGTGCGACCGCCCACGCGGAAGGCAAGGTCAACAACTTCTCATTCCTCATCGGCGTCCGTTTCAAATCAAACGCTTACCTGCTCAAATCCCTTGAAACCGCCGGCAATTACAAACCCCGTTTCTTCGACACACAGTTTCTGCTCAACTGGAAGCTGACGCAGAAGTGGTCGGTCAGTCTGTTGGGAAATGTGTCACGAAACTACTATCAGTTCCAACCCGACAGCGTGAATAAAAACTTCGGTACCATCGAGAATCCGATGAAACTGAGGGCTTTCTATGAAGGTCAGGAGGTGGACCGCTACCAGAACTACCTGGGCGGCCTCACGTTCCGCTATCAGCCCGACCAGAACAACCAGATTCGTCTGATTCTATCCTCCTATTACGCCAAGGAGAGCGAAACATACGACATTTTAGCGCAATATTGGCTGAACGACATCCGTCTGAGCGGCGACGGCGAAGTGGAGGTAGGTGATGTGCTTGGTTACGGTAGCTACCTCGAACACGCCCGCAACCACCTGACCTCTGTGGTGTCGGCCATCGATTTGCAGGGGGTTCACGACCTGCCCTACCACAACAAGCTGGAATGGGGCGTGAAGGCGCAAAACGAGTACATCAAAGACAATATCAAAGAGTGGATCATGATTGATTCATCCGGCTACACGCTGCCGATGATCCCCACCACGCCCGGCGAAATTGTGGTGGCCGGCGATCCCGCGCGCTTGCTTGACTTTGGTGAAGACAACTATTTAATAGCCAACAACACGCTGAACACCTGGCGTTTCACAGGCTACATCCAAGACACTTGGAAGATCGACAACGACAGTCTGAGCCGTTTCACGCTCACGGGCGGTTTGCGGTATCATTTCTGGACCTACAACACAAAGGAGTTCACTGTTTCTCCGCGTTTGGCGTTCATTTACAAGCCCCGTTGGAAGCACGACTGGCAGTTCAGTCTGCGCACCGGTTTGTACTATCAACCAGCGTTTTACAGAGAGATGCGCTACCCTGACGGCACGCTCAACCCCGACATTCAATCGCAGCGTTCCGTGCAGGTGGTAGCCGGCAGCGAATACCGATTCAACCTATGGCGTCGTCCGTTCAAATTCACGGCGGAGGCCTACTACAAGTATCTGGACCGCCTCATCACCTACAACGTCAACAACGTGCAGATCATCTACAGCGGCTACAACAACGCGAAGGGATTTGCCACGGGTATTGACCTGCGACTCAGCGGCGAGTTTGTGCGCGGACTGGAGTCGTGGTTCTCAGTCTCCATCATGAAGACGATGGAAGATGTGATCGGCGACTACAAGATTGATGCGGACGGCAACCAGGTGGAGGTCGGCTACATCCCGCGCCCCACCGACCAGCGGGTAGCCTTCAACCTCTTTTTCCAAGACCATATCCCGAGTTTCCCGCAATTCCGCGTACACCTGAACTTCGTCTTCGCCAGCGGTCTGCCTTACGGTCCGCCGAACGCAGAACCCGCCATGCGCGTGTTCCGCACGACATGGTACCGCCGCGTGGACTTGGGTCTCTCGTTCATGCTACTGGAACAGAGTCGCGACCGCATGAAGCACAAATCGGAATTCCTCCGCAGCATCAAGAATGCCGGAATCTACTTGGAGGTATTTAACATCCTTAATATCTACAACGTGTCGTCCTATATGTGGTTCACCGACATTTACAATTACCAGCGGCCTGTGCCTACCTATTTGACGGGGCGGTTGGTCAATGTGAAGTTCATGGTGGAGTTTTGATGGTTTAGGGGTTAAGGTTTAGGGTTTAAGGTTAAAGCTTCGATGAAGCGTGTTTTTCCGTTAATATCTTTTATAGACTGAATGTCTGACAAGCCGTGTTTTGAGAAGAGCGCGATAAGTTCGTCGTGGAAATCGTGGTAGGTTTCCACAAAGAGACGGCCGTTGGGCAAGAGAGTGCGTTGTGCGAGAAGGGAGAGGGAACGGTAGCACCAGAGTTTGTCGTCATCGGGGACAAAGAGGGCGGTTTCCGGCTCGAAATCGACCACGTTTTTGTGCATCGCGGTGCGGTCAGAAGCGGGAATGTAGGGCGGATTGCTGACGATGACATTGAAGCGCGTCTCCCCGAATGGCAAGTGCGCATCATCGGACATGTCGTGGCGGGCGCAGGTCACCCCTACCCCGTTGAGTTCGGCATTGCCGCGGGCCACCGTCAAGGCTTCTTCGGAGATGTCCGTGGCGAAAACCTCCGCATCGGGCAACATCTTGGCCAAGGCGATGGCAATGCAGCCGCTGCCCGTGCCGACGTCCCATATACGCACACGCTTGCGCTCGTAGCGCTGCACGATCCGCTGTACCAGCTCTTCCGTCTCTGGCCGCGGAATCAGTACCGCCGGCGACACCCGAAACGGCAGACCGTAGAACTCCGTCTCGCCTAACACATACTGTACCGGACAGCC
>JAGBPE010000244.1 GCA_017633495.1 Bacteroidales bacterium
CAGATGGCGGAGCGGGCTTTGTATGCTGCCGGTCGTGATTTGAAGAACAAATTGATCGATGCTGTGGTGACGGCGCCCGTCAATAAGAGCAATATCCAATCTGATAAGTTCGTGTTTCCTGGACACACTGAGTTTTTTGAACACTACTTCGGTGGCAAGGAGCATCCCGCAATGACGCTGATGGTGGCCGAAAACTTGCGTGTGGGATTTGTTACCAACCACATGCCGCTTCAAAAAGTGTCGGAGGCCATTACTACTGAGTTGATTCTGCAAAAGTTGGAGATTTTGAACCAATCATTGAAACAAGATTTTGCCTTGAGCAACCCGACTATTGCCGTGCTTGCGCTCAATCCGCATTGTGGCGATCAAGGCGTGTTGGGTGCAGAGGAAAAAGATGCTATACAACCTGCTGTTAATCAAGCATTTCATAACGGAATCAATGCGATAGGACCGTTTTCTGCCGAAGGGTTTTTCACCTCTGGTGCCTATACCCGCTTTGATGCGGTGCTGGCCATGTATTACGATCAAGGCATGATTCCTTTCAAGTTGTTGAGCAAGAACGGGGTGAACTTCACCGCAGGACTGCCTGTCGTGCGCACAGCTCCCGCCCATGGTACCGCTTACGACATCGCTGGCAAGAACATTGCCGATCCGCAATCCATGCGCAATGCTATCTACTTGGCTGTCGATATTTTGAGAAATAGAGCGGGTAAGGTTTAGGGTTGTGACGAGTACACTTGACCGCTAACTACTAACTGCTAATTGCTAACTGGTATGGATTTGGTGATTGACATCGGGAACACGCTGAAAAAGGTGGCTGTTTTTTCTGAGAAGGGCAAACTGATTCGGCTCTTTCAAGAGAAACGATTGACGGTGGATTTCTTGGCGCCTCTTTTCGAAGAGTTTTCCATCCGTCGGGCCATTGTGTCGTCGGTGGGAGACGAGGAGGCGGAGGCGATGGCATGGATCGAGGCGAGAGCGCACTTGGTCCGTTTTACGCACAACTGCCGTCTGCCCATCGTGTTAGATTACGCCACTCCGGAGACTTTGGGCACTGACAGAATCGCCAATGCGGTGGGCGCCCATGCTATGTTTCCCAATCGCAACGTACTTTCCATCATGGCAGGCACCTGTCTGGTAGCCGATTATGTGAATGCCGACGGAGAATATCTGGGAGGTAGTATCTCCCCGGGATTGCGGATGCGCTTCCAGGCACTGCCGCAGTTCACCGCTCGGTTGCCGCTTGTGGAGCCTGAAGAGATTGTTCCGTTGATTGGTGACACGACACAAAAGTCCATTCTGGCTGGTGTTGTTCTTGGTATGGCATACGAAATCGACGGCTTGATAGCCGATTATAAAGAGAGTTTTTCGCCTTTGAAAGTGATTTTTTCAGGAGGTGATTCAGAGCTGCTTCGTAATTTCATAAAAAAACGTATATTTGCCGCCCAAAATCCGATTCTGCTCGGATTGCATAAAATACTAGAACTGAATGTTTCAGAAGAGTAACCATATAGTGTGGATGTTTTTGTTTTGTTGCCTGTCTTTCCTTTCAGTGCAGGGGCAGAACGAAATCAATTCGCCCTATTCCAGCTATGGCATAGGCGATATCAACCGTTCGTCGAACGGCATTTTGGATGCCATGGGCGGGGTCTCCTACGGAATGCAGAACCCTTATTACATCAATTTCCGGAATCCAGCCTCCTACGCGGCCTTCGATTCCCTCTCTTTCATTGCCGATGTGGCAGCTTCCGTTTATGTCTCTACGTTGTATCAAAGAAATAAAACACAGCAAAACACCTACGCGCAGCCTGGCTATCTTGCCATTGGTCTGCCGGTTACTCGCCATTGGCGCACCAGTCTCGGTATCCTGCCGTTCAGTTCCGTAGGTTATGATATGGAGACGACTTCTGAAATCGAAAATATCGGAAAGGTTACCTACAACTACAAAGGTAATGGTGGTATTTACCAGCTCTATTGGGGCAATGCCTTCAAGATCTGCAAAGGTTTGAGCATCGGATTGAATGCCAGCTATATCTTCGGTACGATTTATTCCTACCGGAATACCGCTTTTGATGGCAGTAATTACACCAATACATTCATCAGCGACGCCTACCAGACGAAAGGACTCTATCTTGATGCTGGTCTGCAGTACATGTTTAACATTGGTGAGCACCATCGCGTCGGATTGGGCTTGGTTTACAGCAATACCGCCTACATTTGGGCAAAGGAAAAATTGTTGATTAATTCATATTCAGGAACTTATATTGAAACCTCTGCTTACGATACGCTTGTGATTCAAGATGGTGTGCAGGGCAAATTGAATATTCCGCAGTCGGTGGGTGGCGGTTGGAGCTACACTTACAAGAACAAGTTGACGGTTGCGGGAGATGTGACGTGGCAAAACTGGGCGAATTTCCAGTTTATGAGACCGTCTGACTCGATGAAAAACTCCATTTCGACCTCTTTTGGCGTCCAGTTCATCCCGGATCCCTTCTCCACCAAATTCATGAAGAAGATGAACTTCCGTATAGGCGGAAAATATTCTTCAGGAGATTTACGTTTGCGCAATAAACCTATCAACGAATTCGGAGTCTGTTTGGGCGTAGGAATTCCACTAAATACGTTCAATACGCACTCGTCGATCAACTTGATGTTCGAATACGGAAGATCGGGAACCGTCGCCAACAACTTGGTCCTGCAGAACTACTTCAGAGTTGCACTCTGCTTCATCTTGCAAGAACGCTGGTATCAAAGAGTTAAATTGGATTAATGATAAATAATAACCCTATAAAAAACGAAAAAATGAAAAAGATTTTTGCTATCATCGCATTGGTTTTCAGCGGAAGTTTCATCTTCGCGCAAACCCCTTGCTCCTTCAAATATGGAGCCAACGAAGCCGATTCCTTGAAATGCCTAGAGCAGATTACCAATTTTCGTACATACTACAATGCCAAATCATACGCAGATGCATACGAGGCTTGGCAGTATGTCATCCAACACAGCCCGTGCTCATGGGATGGAATCTATACCAATGCTCAGACATTGTTCCAAAACCTGATCAAAGACGAGAAGGATTCTGCACGTCGCGAATTGCTCATCGATTCTTTGATGTATACGTTTGATGTTCGTAGCACCTATTTTCCGGACAAGTTCACCCCAGGTTCCGGTCTGGGCCTAAAGGCTTACAATACTATCCGCTACAGAAAGAGCGAATACGAAAAAGCCTTCGAATGGTTTGTGCAGTCTGTGGAAATGGAGAAAGAGAACACCCAACCTGCTGTTTGGGACGCATACTTCCAGTTGGCAGAGAATATGACCAAGGCAAAACGCGACACCTCCATCGTGATTGAGGCTTACGAGCGTGCCACGGACTACATCGACCTTTCCATCTTGAATGCAACGAAATCCTACGAGCAGAGTGCAGACGCTTTGGAAGCATTGCAAGCTCAGTTGGACAAGGGTGAATTGGACCGCATGGCATTCGACAAGCAAGCTAATAAATTCATCAAAGACACTACCCGTCAACAGAAACTCATTGTGAACTATCGCAAAACTCTGAACAAAGTCAACAACGCTGTGACTCCTTACGCTTCTTGCGAGGTGATGGACATGCTCTATACCAAGAAGTTTGAAGAAATCAAGAACGACTTGGGCGCTGTCAGCAAGATGGTGAACACGATGTTCAAGGGCGACTGTACCAACAGTCCGGTGTTCCTCGAAGGTTTGTCTATCCTCCACAAGGCCAGCCCGAACCGTAACACGGCTTACATGATGGGTAACCTCACATTGAAGAAATATGCTACGAACAGAAGTGACGAAGATTTCACCGCTACTGTCGGTTACTTCAAGGAAGCTGTGAAGCTGAGCGAAACGCACGAACAAGCTGCTGATGCCAACTACATGCTGGCTCTCGCTTATCAACTCAAAGGCGCTAACTCTGAGGCTCGCGCTGCCGCTTACGAAGCACTTAAAGCGAAACCCAACATGGGTAAGGCTTACATCTTGATTGGCGACCTCTACGCTCGCGGATGCTCTGGCGACAACGAGATTCCTGGCGCATACGCTTGGGCCGCTGCCGACAAATACGCAAAAGCTGCTGCTGTTGATCCTTCTTGCGCTAACGATGCCAACAACCATCGTGCAAAACTGAGATACCCCAGCAAAGACGAATTGTTCAAACGCGGTTTGAAGAGCGGTGATGCAGTTCACGTGGGCTGCTGGATCCAAGAGAATACGACTGTGAGATAAATCCGAATGTCTTTTCGACTTAAATACGTTATCAAAAGCATCATAATCGCCTCGTGCATTATGATGCTTTTTGCTGCTTGTAAATCCTCAGGTAGCAAAACGCAATTGTTGGAGTATGAGGGCAAATATCCGGACGAATCGGCAGAAAACATGACCATTACGGTCAGCGATTCCGGTCGCACCAGTTTCATTGTGAACACTCCGATGCTCAACCGTTACAACGGCGACACTTCCTACGTGGATTGTCCTAAGGGGATCACCATCACTTCGTTCAACGATTACGGGCGGAAGCAAGCCGTTATCACCGCCAATTATGCCTGTCAGATCAACAATAATCTTTTCAAGGCTACCGATAATGTGGTCATTTACGACTTGACCAACGGTGATTCTGTCATTACCGACGAAGTGATTTGGGACCAGCGGCGACGCGTCATCTACTCTACCAAGCAGGTAAAACAGGTAAAAGGCGACGGTTCAGTGAATTACGGTGACGGTTTCGATGCTGACGAGCGGTTCACCCGCTACACCATCATCCACCCGCATGGAGAAATGGTGGGATATGATTTCTAAAAGAGTAGTCCCGCTGGGAATCGAACCCAAATTTAAAGTTTAGGAAACTTTCGTTCTATCCATTGAACTACAGGACCTACTGCGAAAAAGCGTGCAAAAATACAACTTTTTCGCTTTTGTAATCTAAAAAAAGGCACGGAAAGCTCCGTGCCTTTTGTGTTTTTGTGCTAAACGCTAAATATTAGCACTTTGCGATGTTGATAATTACTTCCGTGGCTTTCACCATAGATTCCAACGGAACATATTCGTATTTACCGTGGAAATTGTGGCCGCCTGCGAAGATGTTGGGACACGGCAGGTTGCGGAACGAGAGGTTGGCGCCGTCGGTACCGCCACGGATGGGCACGATAACCGGCTCCACATCCGCCTCTTTCATCGCCTTCACGGCACGTTCTACCACATAGTATACCGGTTCCACCTTTTCGCGCATGTTGTAGTATTGGTCCTTGATTTCGCAAGTGATGCAGTTGTTGTACTTGATGTTCAGGAAGTTGACAATTTCCTGCATGAACTTTTTCTGCGATTCAAAGAGCGCTCTGTCGTGGTTACGGATGATGTACGACATCTTCGTCTCCTCTACCGTACCGTTGATGCTGGTGAGCAGATAGAAGCCTTCGTAATCCTGTGTGTGCTCGGGACGTTGCGCGGCAGGAAGCAAGTTGTTGAGTTCCATAGCGATAAGCTGGGAATTCACCATTTTGTTCTTGGCGTAACCCGGGTGGATGTTCTTGCCTTGGATGTGGATGTTGGCACCGGCAGCGTTGAAGTTTTCGAACTCTAATTCGCCGATGGCACCGCCGTCCATCGTGTAGGCAAAGTCGCAGCCAAACGCCTCTACGTCAAAGAATTTCACACCGTTACCCACCTCTTCATCGTGTGAGAAGGCCACCTTGATGTCGCCGTGCTTGATTTCAGGGTGCTGGATGAGGTACTCCATCGCACAGACAATCTCTGCTACACCGGCTTTGTCGTCCGCGCCAAGCAGATGCTTGCCGTCGGTGGTAAGGATGGTTAATCCCTTGTAATCCAGCATTTCCGGAAACTCTTCGGGAGAGAGCACCGTGTTGGATTCCTTGTCGAGGACGATGGTGCCGCCGTCATAGTTCGGTACAATTACCGGAGCGGCGATGCCCGGCATGTCAGGAGCGGTGTCCAAGTGCGCCATAAAGCCAATCACAGGCTGCTTTTCCGTCGTGTTGGCGGGCAGCAAAGCGGTTACATAACCATGTTGGTCTTTTGTAACATTCTGCATGCCAATGCTTTTCAACTCTTCTACCATCACATCGGCGAAGTCAAGCAAAGCTTGCGTGCTCGGATAGGTTTCCGACTCAGGATCTGCAGTGGTCGCGTATGAAATATACTTGCTGAATCGTTTTAATAAGAGGTCTTTCATTTTTGTAATTGTTTGATTATTAATATTTTTTATGTCTGAAATCGTTGTTGAAGCACAAAGGCAAATGTACATAATTAAAATATACACAAGGAAATAATCTTCAAACGAATAGCGACAGGTCTCTGATTGTGAAATTTTGTACCTTTGCAAAAAATTTAAGATGAAGCAAAACCATTTAACCATCTGTGTGTGTTTAATGCTGGCTTTTCTTCTAACTAATTGTTTTACAAGAAATAAAGACGATAAAAGCTTAGAAGAAAACGTCATGTATCCTATGGAGGTCATTCGTGACACATTGGTTGCGGATGTTCATAGCAATACAACGCTTTATCCGCTTCAAGAGGAGGTGTTGGAGGCTTTTTTAGAAAAAGCCACTGACTTTCAAGGAAAAAAATGGACTGTGCGTTGCGATTTCCCTCAGGAGTGGGGCGTGGAGTGCGTGGAGCGACTGCCTGATGGACGCGAACTCTGGCTGTTGCAGTCTGAAAACCGCGAATGGCGTTACTTGGTCACGACTTCCGGTTTTGGAACACAGCGTATCCTTGATGTGCTGCCCGTGGCTATTAGTGTCGCCAACCAACGAGACGAGGAGTTGGAAACGGAAAACTGGCAGACCTTGCGGCTCGCAGACGGACAGTTCCGTGTCACCAAAGAGTACGAATGGATACATTCCGTGTCGAAAGCTACCAAGCAGGATTTCATCCGCGATCCGGAGAAGTTCCATCGCAAAACAAAGCTGGTGGAGCAGTTCCTCATCAACGACCAAGGACGTTTTGAGAAGTCGGAGATAGTGGACACGCTGCCCGACTATAATGCTGTGGTCTTCTACTTCAATCCAGCCGACAAGCCCGAAATGTGGGATGCAACTATCCCGCAATTGCAGGCTTTTTGTGAAGAAAATGGCATCATGTTTGAAGAGGTGAGCGGTAATTTCAACCGTGTGATTATTCGTGACTATGATCTTACATTCTCGATGGAGACCGATATCACGCCTTACATTGAAGGGGTCCATTCCGGTATGGTGATGATGCGCAAGAACGAGGTCCCAAAAACGGTCAATTTCGGGTCGTTCGAATATATGCAGATGGAAATCCGCCGCTACTTCAAAGTTCGTACGGATCTGGAATCTTAGACGATGCTATCACGATTTTTGCAAGAGTTACATGTTTTGGTCGGTGCCGAAGCGAAGCAAAAGCGCTACTTGGTGGCGGTGAGCGGTGGTGCAGATTCGATGGTTGCGGTCACGCTTTTTCATGAGGCGGGGCTGAATTTCGCTATGGCGCACTGTAATTTCCATCTTCGCGGGGCAGATTCCGACCGTGACATGCGATTCGTGCAACAAACCGCCACCCGATGGCAGGTCCCGCTGTTTATTCGAGAGTTTGATACCTTGGAAATCCAGAAAAATTCCGGAAAATCGGTGGAGATGGTCGCACGAGATTTGCGCTATGCCTGGTTTTCGGAGATTCTAGCTGATTTCGATCATCTTGTGACGGCACACCATGCTACTGATGCCGCTGAGACGATGCTGTTGAATCTGACTCGCGGAACAGGTTTCAAAGGATTGTGTGGCATCCCACCTGTGAATGGCAAAATCATTCGTCCGATGCTGAACTTTACCGCTCAGGAAATCCGTCAATATGCTGAAAATCACCATATTGAATATGTGGAAGACTGTACGAATCATGACGAACAGATTGCGCGAAATCGCATACGCCACTCCGTGATTCCGCAGCTGGAGACGCTAAATCCTCAGTTTCTGCAGACGAATGTTCGTACACGCAGCCTTCTTCAGCGGCAATATGCTTATTTTCAGAAACATATAAAATCAGATATCGAAAAAGTTCTTACAGAAAACGAAGGTCAATATCGAGTGAATCTTGCCCTTCTGAATGCTAATCAAGACAAGGAACTGATTTTGTATGAGATACTTACACGATTTGGTTTCGCCGCAGATGTGAGCGAAACATTATCGGAAGATACTGTTCTTCAATCTGGAAAACAGTTTTTCTCAGATACTCACGTATTGCTGGTTGACCGCGATGATTTGATTATCCAGGCTCAAAATGTAGAGAATGGACCTGTTGCAGAAATTGCTTCCATGGAAGATTTGCGCCACTTTTTTGTTGTGGAAGAGTTTGAATATCAAAAAGATATGATATTCGAAAAGAATCCGGATATGCTATATGTCCCGAAAGATAAGCTGACGTTTCCGTTGCGGCTTCGTTCTTGGCGTCAAGGTGACTACTTTTACCCACTTGGGGCCAAAGGTCGTCAAAAGATCAGCGATTTCTTCACCGACCACAAGATCGATCGCTTTGCAAAAGAGAAAGTCCGTCTTTTATGTGCAGGCGACCAAATCATCTGGATTATCGGATGGCGCTCGGATGAACGGTTTAAAGTGCAGAAGGACAGTACGATATGTTATAAACTTTATAAAAAAGACGACTTAACTCAAAACAATTAACTGAACATGGAAAATAAACAGAGACGAACCCCTATTCTATGGATTTTGGGCATCATCACGATGGTGAATGCCACGTTTTCCGCCATTGCGTATATTTGTTGGGCAATTGCACCCGATTATATGCTGAAATCCATGGAAATGATCAAGGAGATGAACCTGTTTTCCGCTGATCAGGCAGAACAAATCCTCAATTTGTACACCTCCATCGCCAGCTGGCAATATCTGTTGCTCACTGTGGTAGAGGTGATGTTGTTCACAGGTGCGTTTCTGATGCTGGTGAAGCTGAACAAAGTGGGTTTTCACGTATACACAATAGGCTCAATCCTCGAATTTTGCGTGCTCAACTTTGTCATTGGCGGAATGGTGGCCATGAACACAAACGGTATCATCACCTCCGTGTTGTGGGTGTTGATGTATGCTACGCAGTTGAGATTTATGGAATCATCTGACAATCAAGATGATAATACGATAAATCAACAAATAAATCCAGAAAATAACGATAATTTGCAGTCTCATGAATAGAGCAGATTTTCCCATATTGAACGAACAGGTTTACGGCAAGCCTTTGGTCTATTTGGACAATGCCGCAACCACACAAAAGCCTCAGGTAGTGATAGATGCGTTGAACGATTACTACCTGCATATCAACAGTAACATACACCGTGGCGTGCATTGTCTCAGTCAGTTGGCCACCAATGAGTTCGAGCAGGCGCGCGAAGCGGTGCGGAAGTATATCAACGCAGCAACCACCCAGGAGGTGATTTTCACGCGCGGTGCCACAGAATCAATCAATCTTGTGGCCGCCTCTTTCGGACGTACTTACCTGCGCGAGGGTGATGAGGTGATAGTCTCCGAGATGGAGCACCATTCCAACATAGTGCCGTGGCAATTGGCTTGCGAAAAGCGCGGTGCGAAGCTCAAAGTGTTGCCTTTCAATGAACGTGGAGAGCTGTTAATCAGCGAGTTGGAGAATCTGATAACTGGCAGGACGAAGATTATATCGGTGGCGCACGTTTCCAACTCGTTAGGCACTGTCAACCCGATTGAGGAGATCATCCGCATTGCGCACGATCGCAACGTGCCCGTGCTTATTGATGGGGCGCAAGCGGTGGCACACTGTTTAGTGGATGTGCAAACTCTCGATTGCGACTTCTACTGCTTCTCCGGACATAAGATGTACGCCCCGATGGGTATCGGCGTTATGTACGGTAAAAGCAAGTGGCTCAATGAGATGCAGCCTTACCAAGGGGGTGGTGAGATGATCAAGGATGTGACCTTCGAGAAGACCACCTACAACGAATTGCCCTTCAAATTCGAGGCAGGCACCCCTTCCGTAGGTGATGTCATCGGGTTGCGCAAAGCTATTGAGTATATCCAAAACATTGGTTTAGAGAAGATTGCGGCTTATGAGCAGGAGTTGCTGACCTACACCACAGATAAACTCTCCCAGATTGAGGGGATGCGATTCATTGGCGAGGCGGTACATAAAACGGGTGTTATCTCTTTCTTGGTGGGCGACATCCATCCCTACGATATGGGCGTTCTGCTTGACCATCAAGGTGTTGCGGTGCGCACAGGACACCACTGCACGCAACCCATCATGACCCATTTCGGCATTCCCGGCACCGTTCGTGCCTCGTTTGCTCTCTACAATACCTTCGAGGAGGCTGACAAATTAGTGGAGGCCGTGATTAAAGCCCAAAGAATGTTGTCATAATAGCCAACGGCAAAAGCCAATTTACTATGGAAAATACAAAGAAAAATACTTTCGCACTTGTCACAGGAGGCAGTTCCGGTATCGGTTATGCCTACGCGGAGGAGTGGGCCCGAAAAGGTTATAATATTCTGATTGTCAGCAACCGAGAGGACCTGAACGCGCAATCACAAGAGAAGTTGCAGTCTCAGTTCCCGCAGCTTCAAGTGGTGACCCGCTATCAGGATTTGACCTCGCCAGATGCTGCGCAGGAGCTCTTCGACTACTGTGAAAACGAGCATTTTGAGGTCGAGGTGCTGGTCAACAATGCGGGAATGTTCTATTTCGGGGCAGCGGTGGAGAAACCGATGGCGCTGAGTCACAAGATGACGATGCTGCACAGTACCACACCTGCTGATTTGTGTGTGCTGTTCGGCAAGGCGATGAAAGACCGAGGGCATGGCTACATCCTCAATGCCTCTTCCATTACGGCTTTTATGAGTTTCCCGACCATTGCCACCTATCAGGCTTCCAAATCGTTCCTCTTGAAGTTTTCCAAAGGAATTCATTATGAACTAAGCCATTACGGAGTGAAGGTTTGCTGTGTTTGTCCCGGTGCCGTGGATACGGATTTGTACAATCTTCCGGTGAAAATGCGCAAAAGATTGCGCGCCATCGGCGTGATGCTCTCTCCGGAAGAGATTGCCAAGAGGGGAGTACGCGCCACTTTGCACGGCAGGAAGGTTAAAATACCAGGACCAATCAACTATCTTTTCCTCTTTTTGTGTTTTCTGCTGCCCGGTTTTGTCATCAATTTGGTGAAAAAGAAGTTTGTATAACACATTAAATTTTCAAGAGGAGTCGGAGTCTATCGATAAAAATTGTATCTTTGCATCATAAAAAGTCGAAAAAATGAAAAGAATCCTCTATTTTGGCGTTATAATCTGCCTGTTTGCAGGCTGTCAGGCGCAGCAAAAACTGGTTTCCGTAGATAAAGAGACAAATGAAATTGTGCTCAAAAAGGGTCAGTCTTGTGAGATCGAATTCATCACCAACGCTTCCACTGGTTTTTGGTGGCAGTTGGTCAATGAGAGCGAGATTAACGTGGTGAAAAGCGTTGGCGACCGCTATACAAGCAATGCTCCTCAAGGCATGGTCGGTGCATCCAGTCATCGTTTTTGGAAGTTTGAGGCCATGCAGAAAGGCACACAGACTTTGCATTTTGTCTACGCAAGGGACAACGTCAACGACCCAGCACGCACACGAGATGTAACGATTACTGTCAAGTAGATGGTGAAACTCCGAGTGGCCATTCCCGCTATGGATGAGCTGGATTATCTTCCGGCCACTTTGGGCGCACTTGCCAATCAGGATATTTCTTCCTCTTTTGAGGTCTATATATGTGTTAATCAGCCGGATTGCTATTGGAGCGATTCGGCTCGTTTGTCTATATGTCAGCACAATCAGCAGTTGCTGCAATATTTGCGTGATTATACTTTTTTAACACTCCATGTGATGGATCGTTCTTCGCCTGGATTGGGTTGGACGGGGAAAAAACATGGGGTTGGTTGTGCACGTAAGGAACTGTTTGACAAAATATTATCTGATTCCGAAGCTGACGATATCATTGTCAGTTTGGATGCCGACACATTGGTAAAACCACGATATCTGCAATCCTTAGTTGAAAATTTCGCTGCTCATCCAGAGATGAATGCGGTGGCGGTGCCCTATTATCATCAACTTCAATATGAAGACGAAGAGCGGGACCGAGCGCTGTTGAGGTACGAGCTGTATATGCGCAATTATGCCATTAACTTACTGAGAATCAGAAGTCCATACGGTTTTACCGCATTGGGATCGGCCATTGCAATGCGGGCCGATGCGCTTAGGAAGATTGGAGGCATTACTCCTCTGCAGAGTGGTGAAGATTTCTATCTGGTGCAAAAATTCTGCAAAATGGGCGGATTAAGTCTTTTTAACACAGAATGCGTCTATCCTGCCGGTCGTTATTCCGACCGTGTGCCCTTCGGTACAGGTCCGGCGATGCGGGCAGGAGCAGACGGGGTCTGGGACAGCTATCCGATATATCCGCACGACTGTTTCGAACCGATTCAGGAGGCGTATCAGCATCTGAAGGATCTATATAACCGGAATTTTTCCACAAAAGAGAATGAATTCCTCACCTTTTTGCAAGATATTGACAAAAAAGAGGACGTTTGGGCGAGTATTCTCGACAATGTGTCCGATTTTCCGCACTTTGTGAAAGCGTTTCATCAAAAAGCAGATGGTCTTCGTATATTGCAATTTGTGAGGACAAAATATCGTCAAAATCCTGTTTCTGAAGAAGTTGCAATATATAAGAATATGCAGGAATGGATGTCAGAAAAGATTCCTCCGGGTTTTTCTCCGCAGAGCCCGTTTGCTCAACTTTCCCTTTTACAGTTGAATCTTTTGAGAAATTTGCTTTTCGAGGAAGAACAGACATTACGCATGAAACAAAATGAAAACAAAAGTATTAATCACGAAAATTAGAGGCACATGAGTATAATTATGCACGATATTCATATTTTTCTGTCGGATATGCTGCAAAAGTGGATTTTCCACACCAATCATGGTCGTATCTATAGCGAGAGTTGCATAATGCAATTTCTTTTCTAAGCAATTGTATTTTTATTTCATTTTTTACAAAAAAACAGACAATATAAGTCCGTTAATCCCTTATATTGCAGTTTTTTTTAATTATTATCCAAAAGAATTGTTAATTTTATAAATTGGTTATAGATATGACATTAAATAAAGATTTTAAAGTTGTCATTCTGAGCAATGACGAAAACAAGACGAATTCGTTAAAAAGCGTATTATCAAAATATTACTCAATGAATATCTCTTTTGAGTGCCATTGCGCCGCAGAAGCTATTGAGTATTTAAATCATCATCGTCCCATGATTTTTTTCTTGGATGAGGAATTCGCAGAAGTGTTGCATGATGTCAGGAAACCTCCGTTTACAGTAGGAATATGCGACACGGTTCATACAAAGCGGGTCAAGCAATACTTAAAAATGGGTTTCTTTGATTTTTTTCACACTCCTTTCACGGAACGAGAGTTAAATAGTATAATGGGGAAGATTCTTAATATTTACGTTGCGTACAACAAAATGGATCATCGTATTGTTCGGCGAGTGGAAGAGGAAAACGTGCAATACATTGTGAATGAATTTAATGTTAAATCCATGTTTATCGCTGGGTCAAGAAAAGAGGAGGCTGTAAGAATCATATTCGACCATGTTTTGTTTATGAAAAAGATGGGGGATCAAATTTCTGTGCATTTTGAGGATGGGTCAAGCAGATCCTTTCGTGGTAATTTGAAAATGTTCCACAAGAAGTTTCCGAATTCGAAATTTAAGAAGGTCAATAAATCTGTGGTGGTAAATATGGATAAAGTTGTGGGAATGAATAAAAATCGGATTAAAATCAATGAAGAGACACACTTCGAAGTGTCAAGATCGTTCAAAAAGCCTATTAAGGAGATTATAAATCAATAAAGTTATAGCAATTTCTTGATTTCTAACAATTTACTCTTGATTTTCAGCAAAGTGTCCACGATGGCTGCGGTTTCAGCCTCCTTCATGAAGTTGTTTTTGATGGCGGTTTTGGCGCCTTGAAGCGTGTAGCCTTTCACTTTGGTGAGGTACTGAATGGTGCGAAGAATGGAGATGTCGTTTTTGGAATAGAAACGGTCTCCTTTCTTGTTTTTGCGCGGCTTGATCATGTCGAACTCCTTTTCCCAGAAGCGCAGGGTGGAGGCAGGAATGTCCAGAGCCTCAGCGGTTTCGCCGATGCTGAACCACAGTTTTTCCTGTTCCGCGATGGACTCAGGCAGCGTTTCGGATATGTTCAGTTGTTCGTCCATGATTATTCTTCTTCTGAGCCTCTTCTGCGTTGGTCGCGCTCTTTGATAGACTCGCGTTTATCGTACATTTTTTTACCTTTTGCCAAACAGATGTCCAGTTTGGCGTACCCGTTGTCGTTGATCCAGAGCAGGGTAGGAATGATAGTATAGCCGCGTTCGTTGAGCTTGGTCATCAGTTTGCGCATCTCTTTGCGTTGCAGCAACAGTTTGCGGTCGCGCTTGGGCTGATGGTTGTTGTAGCTGCCCTGCGCGTACTCACTAATGTGCATGTTGTGGACCCATAACTCGTTGTTAATGAACGAGCAATAGGCATCCGTGATATTCGCGCGTCCCGCCCTGATGGATTTGATTTCCGTGCCGGTGAGCACAATACCTGCCGTAAAGGAAGTGTGCAGATAGTACAAAAACTCCGCCTTCCTGTTCTTAATCGCAATCTGAGTGTCCTGCTTTCTCTTTCCCATAGCTTCAAAATCGGCCGCAAAGATACATTTTTTAGGCAAAAGGCAACCCCTAATCCTGTAAACCCGTAAACCTGTAAACCCGTAAACCTGTAAACCTGTAAACCTGTAAACCCCTAAACCCCTAAACCAACATCCCCCCGTTAATAAAAAATCTCTGAACACAATTATAACTCCCACAACATTCGTATCTTTGCCAAAAATATAGTAATATGAGTATTAGTATGATTGCGGCAGTAGGTCAGAATCTGGAATTGGGCTACCAGAACCAGTTGCTGTGCCATTTGCCTGTCGATTTGAAGCATTTTAAGACCATCACCTCTGGCCATACGGTTCTAATGGGAGACCGCACGTGGGAGTCGCTGCCCAAGAAACCGCTGCCGAACCGCCGCAATATCGTCATCACTCTCGATGATGTGGAGTTCGAAGGGGCTGAAACGGTGCACTCCATCGCCGATGCACTTGCGCTGGTTGCCGATGACGAAGAGGCCTTCGTGATGGGCGGTGCCACCATGTATCGACTTTTCTTGCCTCATGCCGATAAACTTTACCTCACCCGCATAGTCTCTGATTTCGTTGCTGATGTATGGTTTCCGGAAATTGATGAAACTGAGTGGCAACTAATTGACAATGAATTTGTTCCAAAAGACGAGAAAAATATTTACGACCTATATTTTCAAACCTTAATAAGACAAAAATGAAAAAAGTAATCATTTCCGCCATCGTTTTGCTGATGAGCGTGGTGGTTTTCGCCCAAAAAACTGAAACCCCGGAAGCGCCCTATCTTCCTATTGATGAGCGTACCAACTTGGTGACCTATCAAGACGTCGTGAAACAAGAAGGTACTCCTAAAGTACTGTACGACAGAGCTATGAATTGGATCAAGAAGTATTATAAAAACACTGCTGAAGTCATCAAGAGCGCTGATCCAGAAAAATGTGTCATCAATATGCGTTCCAGCGTTCGGATTTTCAACAAGGACAAAGACGGTGTCATGCGCTTTAAAAACATCGTTTATTATAACTTCAAGCTCGAATGCCGCGACAACCGCTATCGTTATACTATCACAGATTTTAAGGAAAAAGCGACCGGTTCCGCACCTATCGAGGTCTGGTTCAATACCTCCGCATCAGGTTGGACGCCCAGCATGTATGGTTACCTCACCCAAATTGACGAGGAGATGCACAAGCTGATTGAGTCCCTTGAGGAAGGCATGCAGCCGGAAGAGGAATTCAAGGATGAATGGTAATATTGGTTTAGGGTTTAAGGTTTATAGTTTAATGGCCAAAAGCCAATAGCTAAAAGCTAAAAGTCAAAACACACTTAATGAGTAAACCATTCAAAATCAGCAAAATACTAAGGTTGGCTGTTTTGTCAACACTGCTGTGCTGCGCTGGTTGCCATAAGCCAACTGGATCTATTACTTTGAACTTTTCTTTTGTCAACGATAATGGTTCCCTGCAATTGGATTCTTGTATGTACGAGAATCCCGCAGGGAATCTTTATGAGGTGACCGATGTGCAGTACTTCATCTCCAAGGTGATGTTGGAGGATGAATCTGGTAATACGGTGGAAATTACTGACAATGAGGGTGTTCACTATGTGGACATCCGCATTCCATCCACGCTTGCGTGGCACATCTCCGATGAGATTCCGGCAGGCAGTTATCGCACCATCTCTTTCGTTTTTGGATTGGAAGGGTTGCAGAACACCAGCGGTTTTTTTCCGAATCCGCCGGAAAACAACATGAGTTGGCCCGATATGATTGGTGGCGGCTATCACTACATGAAGATCAACGGCCGTTGGGTGGATGAGGCGGGCGTGAAACAGCCTTTCAACCTCCACACGGGCAAAATCTCCGAGGGCGAAGGCTTTATTGATAATACCTTTACGGTAACCTTGCCGTTGGAGCAATTCGTCGTCAGCAAGAATGCCAGTTCGGACCTTTCGCTCGAGATGAACGTGAACAACTGGTTCTCAGATCCTTACATTTTCGATTTTAACGTCTTCGGTGGCAGTATCATGCAGAATCGCGAGGCGCAAGAAGTGCTTCAGGCCAACGGACACAATGTGTTATCTATCCAGAAAAATCACGTAAACAGGTAGATGGTCCGCGAAGCCGCCGATGTAACGCGGGCCCAAAAAAGTGCGATAATTCTTTTTTCCGCCATACTTTTCGTCGTCTACGAGTAGGAAATCCGCATCAAAGATTTGTGCATCGCCGATTTGCCGCACACCGCAAGTGTCGTTCAGCCAGGCGTTGGACACGATGAACTGATCCAAACAACCCCAGAAATCTTCGTGTTTGTGTGACCCTCGCAGACTTTGTCGGGCGAGTGGCAGCATCAGATTGTAGAGTGTGTCGTTGGGCGCGTGCGGGTCATACTCGCGTGCGCGCAGGTGCTGGACCATGCTCTCGTTGGTGGCGTAGTCGTTGAAGTCGCCGGTAATCAGGATCTTGGCGCACGGATTCTCTATCATCAGCGAGTCTACAAAGCGGCGTACCACGGTGGCGTAATAGTTTCGTTTGGGAACGGTGGCGGCATACCCGCCGTAACGCGAGGTCCAGTGGTTGATGAGCATGTTGAGCGAGTCGCCCGAGGGGAATTGCACCAGAGCATAGAGGATGTCGCGGTTGCGGGCGAATGTGTCGAACGGGAACACAACAGGGACTTTCCGGCTGCGCAGTACGCGCACACAACTATCGCGGTAGAGGAGTGCTACATCCACGCCGCGGCGGTCCGGGGAGTCATAGTGCACATACTTGTACCCGAAATTCCGCAGCGGCGAGTTGTAGCATAAGTCTTTGAGCACCAGTTCGTTCTCGATTTCCGCCAAACCGACAAGCCACGGCGGGTCACCCATTCCCGCCGCCAATATCACTTTCCCAATCATGGACACTTTTCGGTAATACTTCTTGTAAGTCCAGTGATAACTGCCTGTCGGTGTGAAATCTTCATCTGCAGTCAGACTGTCGTCCGACGGGTGAAACAGATTTTCCACATTGTAAAACATGATGCGGTGTGTCGCACTGTCTTGTTGCGCACAAATCTGTACGCACAACATCAAAACCCTTATCAGAATGCAAAACTTTTTCATTTCGTCTTCAATTTGTCGGGACAAAAATACAACGAAATAAGTCGAAAATCAAGGGTTTCCGAAACTTTTTTATATCGCACTAACTATGAGATTGTTATGCGGTAAATAATACAAAATCTGAAATTATTTTTAACAATGAATTGTCAAATAATTACGAACAAATCGCAAGTAACAGCCCGTCGCAACCATTTTGCACATCGTCCCAGGTGGCCTGGAAGTTGCCGGTATACCAAGGATCGGCCACGTCGCGGGGCGTGTCGGTGTAGTCCATCAACAACGAAATTTTGTTGTCAATGTCTTGTCCGATAACGCGTTGCAGATTCCGCAGGTTGTTGCGGTCCATTGCGATGATGTAGTCGTAATAGGCATAGTCGGCACGGGTGATCTGACGGGCGGTTTTGCCGGTACAGGAGATGCCGTGATCGTTCAGCATACGGCGGGCAGGGGGATAGACGGGATTGCCGATCTCCTCGCGGCTCGTCGCAGCGGAGGCGATTTCGAATTGAGTGGAGAGTCCGCGTTCCGCCACCTTCTGCTTCATCACGAATTCCGCCATCGGACTGCGGCAAATGTTGCCATGACACACAAAAAGAATTCTGGGCATGATTATCAGATTTTATGTGCAAATGGGTGATTTTCGCACGGAAGAGCCGCCAACGGGTGATAATCGCCTTTCAAACCGATGGGTTGGGCGTTGCGGATATCGTAGACGATTTGGATGCAGGGACGCACATCGTCCAGACCGAATCCGTGACCCGATAGAATCTGGCGGTAACTCTCTGTGTGTAAGTCGGTAAAGCCGTCGCTGAACTCAAACGGCTCCCCGTTGATGACAATCTGTCGGAAGGTGGTTTTGCTGCTTTCAACCACTTCCTTGGGCAGTGTTTTTCTGTTGATACTCAGGAAGTAACGAACACGAGCCTTCCGAAAATGGATAAATCCTGCCACACGGTCGTGCGTGGAAATGTGGACGACATTTTCCTGTACATCTCCGAAGATGTAGCAGAGCATATCGTAGAAGTGGATGCCGATGTTGGTTGCAATGCCGCCGCTTTTGCTGTCGGAACCTTTCCAGCTGGTGTAATACCAATGACCGCGGGATGTAATGTACGTCAAATCAACATCATAGACAATATTATCGGGGGCGTTGTCCACTTTTTGCTTCAAGGCGATGATAGAAGGGTGCAGACGGAGTTGCAAGATGTTGAACACCTTCTTACCAGTCTCATTTTCAACATCTTGCAGCACATCCACATTCCATGGATTGAGCACTAACGGCTTCTCGCAGATCACGTCAGCGCCCAAACGCAGTGCGTAACGCGTGTGTGCGTCGTGCAGGTAGTTGGGGGTGCAGACGGAGATGATGTCCAGCTGCTTCTCCGTGTTCTTGAGTTTCGATACATGACGGTCGAAAAGTTCCATTTCGGTGAAGAAGGCAGCTTCCGGGAAATAGCTGTCGATGATGCCCACGCTGTCGGACTTGTCGTATGCAGCAACCATCTGGTTACCAGTCTCTTTGATAGCCTTTAAATGTCGCGGTGCCACATAGCCGCCTACTCCGAAAACAGCGAAATTCTTCATGTTTTACTCCTTACATTATTAAAGCGCAAAAATACACAATTTAGGACATGGTTGTTTTGGGAGTTGGGAGTTTAGAGGAGATGAAAAGATGAAAAGATGAAGAGATGAAAAGAAAAATATAGTCAAAAGTCATTGTCTAAGTCTAAGTCATTAGTCTAAGTAAAAAATGTACTTTTGCGGCCTCATTCAAAAAGGGATTATGGGCTGGGTAGAACTCATTCTTTTGTCGATAAGTTTGGCGATGGATTGCTTTGCCATCAGTTGTGTGGTGGGGATGTTGCAGCCGACTTTGGAAAAGCGATACGTATGGCGTTTTTCGCTGGCTTTCGGCGTGTTTCAGGGCGGAATGCCGCTGATAGGTTGGGTGTTCGGCGAATCGTTGTTGGGTCCATTGGGGAAAATCGCACCGTTTATCGCTTTCGGCATTCTCGCTTTCATTGGTGGCAAAATGCTGGTTGAGAGCTTTCGGAAAGAGGAGGAAAACCCTCAACATCTGGATGTTACGAAATGGAAGAACGTCATTTTGTTGGCTGTTGCTACCAGCATCGATGCGCTGGCCGTAGGTTTCAGTTTCGCCATGATTCAAGAGACACACATCCTTCGGAATGTGCTCGTCATCGGTCTCGCCTCCTTCCTGATATCCTTCTTAGCGTACACCTTTGTCAAAAAACTCACCAACCCCAAGATCAGTCAATATGCAGAAATCATCGGCGGCATCGTGTTGATTCTCATAGGGGTAAAAATACTTTTAGGGTAATATTCGATATTTTTTATAACTTTGCCGCAAATTATGATGAAACAGTTTTTTGTATTTATAATATTGTCCCTTTCCATCACTTTCGCCTTTGCGCAAGGGAGTGTGCGTTATGACATTGAGCCCAGCATTGTCAGAATTCAGGAGGATTATGTCAGCAATTGGAAGAAAGTTGGCGAAATAAACGGCTACCGCATCCAAATTGCAGCCTATTCCGGGGTGAATTCCAAATCGCAGGCCGAATATGCCAAAAACAGCTTCAGCAGTCTCTTCCCGTACACCAAAGCTTATCTCATCTACAACGAGCCCTATTTCAAGGTGCGCGTAGGCAATTACTACACGCGTCTGCAAGCCTATAAAGACCTGGAAACCATAAGGTTGACTTATCCGAGCGCATATATTGTGCCGGACAAAATCAACTATAGGTAACACAATCTTTTAGTTTTCAGCTGTTTATCATTCCTGATATGCGCCTTTGCCATCGGGTAGTTTTTCTATTGAAAAAAAATTTACTTTTGCAGCCTTTTTTGATATATTAAAAAGTGTTAATTTAATACTTGAGATTATGGCTAAACGTCCTGGTTTTCGGTTATTTAAGCATTACGTACGCTTTATGCTGAATCACGTTTTGTATCGCAAAAAATATGTAATTGGTGAGGAATACAGACCTCAATTGGGCGATTATTGCGTGATTCCCGCCAATCACCAGAATCCGGCTATCGACCCCATATCGACCATCATTGATATGGATAACCACACCCACGCCTATGCAATGGCAATGGGCGGTGTCTTCACTTGGTCGCCGATCATTAACAAATTTTGGGATTGGTTGGGTATGTTGCCCGCATTCCGTATGGATTTTGAAGGCATTGAAGAGGCAATATCGAGAACCAAATTTGTGGTCGATTTTGCAGCGGAAAAAATCACGGAGGGAGAGAGCGTGATTATCTACCCGGAGGCCAATCATCACGAGGAGAGTTGGATGCGCGTATGGCAGGTAGGATATCTGGAAATCGCTTTCCGCGCAGCAGAGAAGATGCATTTCAAAGAAGATGTGAAGATTGTGCCGCTGGCCCTTCACTATTCCTCCTTCTACGGTGCAAGAGGAAGCTATGTGATGCACTATGGTGAACCGATTTCTTTGATGCCCTATTATGAGCAATATCAGCAGAAACCGCGCACGACTATGCGCAATCTGAATCCTTCCATCCGTGAGCGGGTGAAGGAGATGATGCTCTATACCGAAGATTTGGAGCACCACACCCTTTACGAATTCATCCGCAGATCGAATGTGGGCGAAGAGCATGCTAAGGAGATGGGCAAGAATCCCGACGTGTTGCCGGAACGCTTGGAGAGCGACCAAAAGCTCTGGGCTGAATTAGAGGCTGGCGTGACCGTCAGTCCCAAATTGGCCGACGAGCTGACCGAAACGATGAATGAAATCAAGGCCACCGAAAAGAAGATGCTCATTCACGAGCATGGTGGCGAGAAGAAGCGTCAAAGTGTGATTCGTTTGGTGCTGAGTGCATTAGCCCAAATCGCTTTGTTGCCTCTTTGGCTGTTTTCCCTCATTCCTTCAGCCATCATGTATTTCATTCCCCCGATGTTCATGCCCGGCAAAGAGGATCCCTATTACAATGTCTATACCCAATCCATGCAGCTTATTTTGACCGTTGTCATCCTTTTCCCGGTTTTCTCCATTACGGCGTTGCTCGTGTTAGGTCTGAATTGGGGTTGGTGGTGGCAGGCCGTTGCCTGGATCGCGCTCTGGTTCCCGCTTGGCTTCTTCGCATGGCATGAAGGTCTGTGGATGAGAAGCACGTGGGAACAGATTTCCATGCGCATTCACCGCAAAAAAGAGAATAAATTGCGTGCTTTATACGGCCGTTTCTATGAAATGGTGAAAAAGTTGAGACAATACGGCGTTGAATCCAAAGAAGCCTCGATGGCCGTTTAAGCTTTGATCCTTAACTTGTAGATATCCAGCACGTTCTGCATCAACATGGCGATGGTCATGGGACCTACGCCGCCAGGCACAGGCGTGCAAGCTCGAAGCCGCTTCTCCAGTTCCGGACGAGTGGCTTCGCTGTATACATCGCCCTGCAGTTTGCCGTTCACGCGGTTCATAGCCACGTCGATGAGGACAGCTCCTTCTTTGAAATCGTAGGGTTGTAGCAGATTCGGGCAGCCGACAGCGGTGATCACAATGTCACCGATATGCGCGATTTCCGACAAATTCTTCGTGCGCGAGTGACAGAGCGTGACGGTGGCGTTGCTGTGAATCAGCAGCTGCGCGGTGGGTTCGCCCACCAGCTGGCTGCGTCCAATCATCACCACATGTTCTCCCGCAACTTCTATATTGTTGGTTTCCAGCAGGGTGATGATGCCTTTCGGGGTGCATGGCATTACGTAAGGTTCGCCTAAGTGAAGCAGTCCTACGTTCATCAGATGCAGACCGTCGGCATCCTTGCGGTAGTCGATGAAATCGAGCACGCGAGCGGAATTATAGTGGTCGGGCAGGGGCAGCTGAATGAGGATAGCATCTACCTCGTCATTGCGGTTGCATTCGTCGATCATCACCATCAGCTCGCTTTCGGTGGTCGTTTCCGGCAGAAGATGCTGCACACAATCCATACCTAATGCCTTGCAAGTCTTGTACTTGCTGTTTACGTAGGAGAGGCTGTCGGGGCGGTCGCCTACGAGGAAGATGTCCAGTCTGGGAGGACGTTGTCCTTGGGCTTTGATTTCCGCCACCTCTTTGGCGATTTGGTCTTTTACTTGCTGTGCGCAAACTTTTCCGTCGATGATTCGCATAATGGATTGATTATAAATGGATTATTGTTGTCTTATCTCAATACGCAAATATACATTTTTTCCCGTTGTAGAGACGCGATTAATCGCGTCTCTACCGACTGTAGTAGCGAATGACCTTCTCCAGCGTCTCTTTGCAGACGGGGCAGAAGTCGTTGTAGCTGATGCTGTTCATGGTGCAATGAAGGCTCGGACGGTAGACGCCTTTGGCAACGTAACCGCCTCCTTCATAGACACCTATGCGGTTGTAATCGGGATGATTTTTGCTGACGGCCGGGGTGGGAATCGGAGTGCCGCTCTCCACTTTGTCGGCCCATTTGGAGCTAAAGTCCACCAAAGTCGTCAGGTTGGGTTCGGTGGGTTCCACACCTGCGGGATAGAAATCCTGCACGGAGACCTCCGAGGTGTAGTACTCGTCGGCAAGACCGCCGATGAGGTGTCCCATTTCGTGAACGACCACATAATCAGGATATTGACCGTGATTGTAGACGGTGCAATAGAAGTTGTAGATACCGCCGCCACCGTATTTTTCGCTGTTGCAGATGATGATGATGGCATCGTAAGGGGCGTCGTCGGCCACATCGTGGAGATTCCACACGCCTAAACACATCAGATAGCGGTCAAGGTCGAGGGCATTGTAAGTGCAGTTCAGCAACGTGTTGACATAGATGTCGTTCTGCGGTTGCGTGATGCCCGACTGTTCCGAAAATCCCTTGATGGCTCGAATGTTCACATGACGACGATTCTCCTTATACGGCGTGCAGTTCATCACGTATTTGGCGAACCGCTTCATGTCGTAGCGGAGCGTTTTGGCGTCGCTTTTGGCGTAGCCATCGGGGATGAACAGGATGTCAATAGCTTTTTTGGGTGAATTGCCTTTATGAAGGTTCATCACTGCATACTCCTTTTTCGCTTTCTCCATCGGTAATGTAGCCGGATTCAACAACGTGTCTTTCAGCACTGTGGCGACACGACTGCGGTTGAAAGAGGTAAACCTTACGCGCACGGGGTTTTTTGGCATCGGAATGTTGACGCTTTCTTCCATCTGTGCGATTTCGGTTTCACCGCGCTCTGTGGTGCGGTATTCCGTGAAAAGGCAGGAGTAGCTACGGCTGAAGATCAGCTTCTGCGATGCATTGTCGAGCACTTCGATGAGGATGTCGCCATAGTGGTAGGGCTCCACCAGTTGCGAGCGCGTACCATTCCAATGGTTCACTTCGGTGAAGTGGTGGAACTGCAACTTTTCCACGTTCTTGTTTCCGATATGCAAATAGTTGATTCGAAGTGTTTTGTCTACGAAATACTCGTTAAAATGCTGGGCATAAGCGAAGCTGGAGGCGCAAAATGCAACCAACAACGCAATCACATATTTTTTCATAAAAAGCTATATTGTGCGGACCTACAACTATTTCAGCAAGAGCTGGTTGTATTTCCGTAAGGATTCCAACAGGTTGACTCTCACGTGGATAAAGTCATCAGTGCCGGCCTCTTTGAGAGCATCGATACACTCGGTGGGGTTACCAGCCACGAGGAACGGTTTGTTCGGGAATTGGGCTTTGCACTGTTTAGCGGCCTCCACACCGAGGGTGGCGTACTCCTCGTCGGAGCTGCACACCACGATGAGGTCGGGGTTCGCCTCTCCGGCGGCTTTCACGCCCTCTTCGACGGTAGCAAAACCAGCGGGCTCAACAATCTGATAGCCGGCGCATCCGAAGAAGTTGGTGATGAAACCTGCACGTGCCTGACGCATAGCCAAGTTACCGACCTTCAACAGGAAGACGGACGGACGATGGTTTGCTTTTGCGTATTTCTCAGTCTCCAAACGCAGCTCTTCGAACGCCATAGCGCCGCGGTAGGTCTTCAAACCTTCGCAGTCATCCTTTTTGAGGTGCTCGATCTTGTCGGCCATCGTCTCGTTGATGTTCGGATATTGGTTGGTGCCGAGCAGCACGTAGCGGCGGGTGGCGATGTTGACGTCGCGTTTTTGGCAGCTCTCCTCGATGGCGGCCTTCATCGTGCCGTCTTCGATGGCTTTGAGCGCACCGCCTTGTTGCTCAACACTTTGGAACAGCTTCCAAGCGTTCTCTGCGATGGAGTTGGTGAGGTTTTCGATGTAGTAGGAACCAGCGGCGGGATCCACCACGCGGTCCATGAAGGCCTCCTCCTTGAGGATCACCTGCACGTTGCGGGAGATGCGGCGGGAGAACTCATCAGACTCCTTGTAGGCCACGTCGAAGGGCTGCAGCGAGATGGAGTCGGAGCCGCCCAACACGGCGGACATGCCCTCAGTGGTGCTGCGGAGCATGTTGACGTACGGGTCGTAAAGAGTTTTGTTCCAAGTAGATGCGATGGTGTTGATATGGATTTTGTATGCGCAGTCGCACTCGGGTTTGTACTGAGCCACCATGGTGGACCAGAGCAGACGGGTGGCGCGCAGTTTCGCGATTTCCATGAAATAGTTGGAGCCGACGGAGAGGGTGAGCTGCATACGGGAAGCGACTTTCTCGGGTTTGATGCCCTTTTCTGTGCAGAATGCCAGATATTCGTTGGCCAAACTGAGCGTGTAAGCCAATTCTTGCACGATGGTGGCGCCGGCGTTGTGCAGCACGATACCGTTCACGTTGATAACTTTGAAGTGCTTCATGCAGCCGTTCAGCTCGATAAGTTCGACAGCCTGTTGCATGTCCTCTTCGGCGGATTTCCAGAATTTATTGTGTTTCAGTCGGTAGATCAGCGGGTCGAAGTTGATGCTGCCCGACACTTTCTCTTTGTCGAAATTGTTGGTTTCCACGTAGTTGACAAAGCGTTTCATCAAATCGAGATAGCTTTTCACGTGGTTGAATTGCACACCGTTGACGTTCAGGTCGATTCCGTTGAGCAGCGTGGCAAGCGCAGCGTCGCTGTCTACATTGGCAGCGTTGAAAGCGATGCATGTGGCACCGCGTTTCAGAGCGTCCACCGCAATGGCATTGGCCTTGGTAGGGTCAGCCTCTTCCACCTCCTGCACAATCTCCCAGTGGTTGTCGTGGGTTTTGACACCGCGGGTGTAAGGGAACTCGCCCGGCATGGTCTTCAGATAGTCGAGATTCTCCAGATTTTCGGCGCGATAGTAAGGACGAACTTGGAAACCTTCGTCGGTTCTCCACACTAATTTCTTCTCATAATCAGCGCCTTTGAGGTCTTTATTGATGGTGGCTTCCCACTGCTCCGTGGTCACGGGCGGGAATTCGGTGAATAATTTTTCGTCGTTCATATTCCTTTTATATTTGAGCGGGCAAAGATACAAATTTTTGGGAAAGATAGATTTTTGTTTGTCATTTAAAAAAAGAGTATCTTTGCGGATTGTTTTTCCAATTCACTATCGAAAAATTTTTTAGAAATGACAATCGAAGAGATTAAAAATTTGGTACAGGGCGAAGTGGTCTGCGGCGAGGATTATCTGGACAGTCGTATTGAATGTGTTTTCGCTTCCGATTTGATGAGCGATGTGCTTACGCTGAAAGATGTCAATAACTTGCTGCTGCTCACGGGCTTGAGCAATCTACAATCGATCCGAACCTGCGAAATGTCGGATATCAACTACATGCTGATTGTGCGTGGCAAAGAGGTGACGGAGGAGATGAAGGAGCTGGCTGAGGACAACGATATGGTCATCATTCGCACAAAATTCTCGATGTATAAGACCGCGGGAATCCTGTACAATGCCGGACTGCCGGCCGTTTATTAAACCTGATTATTAACCAAAAATCGCATTATGAATTTTACTTACCACGTTGAAGGCGGAGATTTTACCAACGCAGGATCCACATCCAGCCAGGTGAAGCGGATGCTCAAGAAGATCGGAGTCAGCCCTGAAATCGTCAAGAAGACGGTCGTGGCTCTCTATGAGGCAGAGGTCAACATTGTGGCGCACGCCTACCGCGGCGACATCTCCGTGGATTTGGAAGAGGATCATATCAAGATTGTGCTCGACGACGAAGGTCCCGGTATTCCCGATATCGACAAAGCTATGCAAAAGGGCTATTCAACTGCCTCTCAGAAGGTTAGGGAAATGGGCTTCGGTGCCGGTATGGGACTGCCCAACATCAAGAACAATTCCGATACCCTTAATATCACCTCCGAGGTGGGGAAAGGCACCAAGATAGAGTTCGTTAATTATTTTTTCGCCCAATAATAACATAAGAACATGTCAGAAGATTTCCATCACGCGCTGAAATTCAAATATGACCTTTGCATCGGCTGCTCCCACTGCACGGGCGTGTGTCCCACCAGTGCCATCCATGTAGAGGATGGGCATCCTGTACTCGACCCGAACCGTTGTGTGGACTGCGGTCGCTGCTACGTGGCTTGTCCGATGAACGCCATCTATATCGAGCAGGACGACTTCCAGACGGTGTACGACTATCAATACCCCGTTTTGCTGGTGCCGTCCATCTTTTTGGCGCAGTTCGAGGAGAAAATCCGCGAGCGCACCATCCTTTCCGCGTTGCTGCACATCGGTTTCAAGTATGTGTATGAGGTGGAGAAGAGCGTGGATTTCCTGAAGGAGTATCTTCGCAGGGACATGGAAGGCGGAAACCTGCCGTGCGAAAAACCGGTCATCTCCTCCTTCTGTCCGGCCATCGTGCGCCTCATTCAGGTGAAATTCCCCGTTTTGGTGGACAATATCTACCTTTCGAAGGCGCCTTTCGACATGACCGCTGAGTACATAAAGAAGAGTTTGATTGAAAAAGGGGTGAAAGAGGAGGATATCGGCATCTTCTATGTGTCGCCGTGTGCTGCGAAGATTGCCGCCATCAAGAGTCCTGTGGGTGAAGAAAAATCGCCTGTGTCGGGCGTGATTAATATGAACTATCTGTACAGCAAGGTGTTGCGCGTGATCAAGACCGGCGAGTACCAGATGTGCGACGAGTCGGTGCGATTCCACCGGCTGTCGAAGGCCAGTATTACTTACCCGCTCACCGGCGGCGAAGCCAAGATGCTTCGCACCGGCCGTAATTTGGCCATCGATGACATCCACAACGTCTCCGAATTTTTGGAGAAGGTGGAGGATGAAGATATACAAGATATTGATTTCCTTGAACTTAGAGCCTGCGACGGTAGCTGTTGCGGCGGAATACTCACCGCAGAGAACCGCTTCCTCATGATCGAGCGTCAGCGCAAAAGAATGCAAAAATGCTCCGAAGAGGTGGATGCAGAGGACAACGACCTGCTCAACTATTTCGACTATCTGGCTGACAAACGGCACGTTGGCAATGTGGAGCCGCGTTCCATGGACAAGATGGACGACAATGTGGCGGCGGCTATGCAGAAGATGAAACGGGCGTTCGAGATTAACCAGAATCTGCCGCAGGTGGACTGCCACCTGTGCGGCTATCCCTCCTGCAAGGCTTTGGCCGATGCCGTGGTCACCGACAAGGCGCAGATACAGCAGTGCATTTTTGTGCAGCGCGCCATGGAGCATTACGACTTGATGACTCCCAAGGAGGCACACGACATCTCCGCCAAGGTTTGGGGTGCGAAGAAGACGGATCCGACATTGGCGAAGAATCTTAATCTTTAGCTTTTGGCCTTTGGCTATTAGCCATTAGCTTTTAGCAACAGCCAAGAGCTAACAGCCAATAGCCAAAAACCTAAATCAATTACATCAAAATAGTTCGAGATTACATTGCAAACTACGATAGATATTTTGTGGGAGGCATTAAGGGAGTCGGTGTCCATCACGCTGTTGGTGTTGGTGTTGATGGCGGTTATTGAGTCGGTCAATGTTTCCTCTTTCGGTAAATTTTTTCAGAAAATACATGGACATCCCGTGGCGGAGGTGGCTTTGGCGTGTCTGTTGGGTGCGATTCCAGGTTGCGCCGGTGGCTTCGTTGTGGTGTCGATGTTCACCCATCGGATGCTCTCCTTCGGGGCGCTGATCGGCGGCATGGTGGCTACTTTCGGCGACGAGGCACTCTTCCTTGCGGCAGAGAGTCCGATGCAAGCCCTGATGCTGACGGGCATTCTGTACGTCATCGGCTTTGTTGTGGGTTTATTGCTGTTGAAAATACCTGATAACAAAATAGTTATCTTTGAAGACCACGACTTTGAGCTACATGAGGAGCATCAGCATACGCACACCGACCCCGAGGATCATCATTGGCGGGAGCGCATCGTGCATTTCCTGCGCGAGCACGTGTGGGAACATGTCATCAAAAAGCATGCACTGACCCTTTTACTCTATGCTTTCGGGACGCTGTTGGTGTTAGGGCTTCTCAATCATTTTTTTGATTTGCAGACCATTATGGAGACCAACGTGTGGACCAAGTGGATTTTGCTGCTGATTGCTGTTGCAGTAGGTTTCCTGCCGGTTTCAGGTCCGCACCTCATCTTCGTGATGCTCTTTCTGCAGGGCAGCATCCCGTTTTCAATACTATTAGCCAATTCCATTGCACAAAACGGTCATGCCGGCATTCCGCTGATGGCGCAATCCAGACGCAATTTCTTAGTTATGAAAGGGATTACGATGGGGTTGGGACTACTGGTGGGAGCTTTGTTGTTGGGAGTTAGTAGTTAGCAGTTAGTAGTTAGCAGTTGGCCAACAGCCAACAGCCAATAGCTAATAGCTAATTGCCAAAGGCCAACTACCGTACAATCGTGATGGATCCGTTCCAGGAGATGGTCTTCGCTTTGCCTTTGTAGCTGAAATAGTAGTAGTAGACGCCATCGGGGAGATTTTCGCCGGAGAAGACGTTGTTTCCCACGTTTATTTGTCCGTCTTTGGCCCAAGTGTCGTAGTTTTTGACGTGATATACCACTTTACCCCAGCGGTCGCTGATGCGCAGCTCGTTGTGGCGGTAATGGTCGGGATCTTCGGGGTTGATTTCGGTGTTGAGGTTCTCGATGGCCCA
>JAGBPE010000245.1 GCA_017633495.1 Bacteroidales bacterium
ATGTCCTGTGGGTTCAGTCCGTGCGAGGCGAGACGCTCCTCCAAGGCCTGCTTGCCGCTGATGAGCACCGGCTCGGCCACATAGGGGTAGTCGCTGCCGTAGAGGATATGGTCGGGCGTGGTGATGGTGAGGAGCGCGTCGAGGACGTCATCGGTGGGCGCGCCGGCCAGGTCGTAGTAGAGCTTCGACAGGTTGGCATCGTCAGCACCGAAGTCTGGATGCCGGCCTTGTCCATAAAGGCAATGTGTTTCTCCACGTCCCAGCCCGGGATGGGGAACCCCTCGTCCATCTCGGCGCCGTTGACCTTGATGTAGTCCAGGTAGCCCTGCGTGATGGCGTGGCTGTGGAGGTCGATCTGAGACATGACTGGTGATGCTAAAAGTGTCATAATAGTTAAGAGGATGAATGTTTTTCTCATGATGAATGTTTAATTCAATTGTTGTTCATCTATTTTTGCAAATATTCTAAATAGTTGTCCGGAGTTACCGTGATGGTCTCCTTGACGTTATAGGCTTCGGTAAAACTTTTCGAGAACAGCACCTTTTTGGCTGGGTTCCATTTCATCTCAAAAGCGGTCATTTCACCGTCGCTCTCCTCCACCAAGTCAATTTCCTGCTGTAGCGTGGTGCGCCAGAAATAGCGGTTGCAATAGAGCCCGTAGTAGTGATTGCGCTTCATCCGCTCGGCAATGAAAAAGTTTTCCCACAAGACTCCCATGTCGTTGCGAAGATTCACTGGCGCAAACTGCTGGATGATGGCATTTCGCACACCATTGTCATAAAAGTAGATTTTCTTGGCCCGTTTCAGTTCAGTGCGCAGGTTGCGGCTCAACCCGCCAAGCCGGAAAATCACATAGCTCTTTTCCAACAAATCGATATATTTGTCAATGGTTTTACCGTCTGTTTGCAAGGTTCGGGCCAGCTCATTGGTCGATACTTCGCTACCTACTTGGAAAGCTAATGCCTGCAACAATTTGTCAAGAAGCCGTGGTTTGCGAAGACTGTCAAGCGAGAGAATGTCTTTGTAAAGATAACTTTGTGTGAGTTCTGTGAGGTATCGGCGGGCTTCTTCGGGATGCATGATGATATCAGGATAGCTGCCGTAAATGAGCCGATTTTCCAAGGTGCGGCGCTCCTCGAACAGACCATACGTATCCATAATCTCACCGCAGCTGACGGGGTACATCTGGTACTCAAACTTGCGACCTGTAAGCGGCTCATTCAAACTGTTGCGCAGCTCAAAAGCCGATGACCCCGTCGCAATCACCTGCACATCTGGCATATTGTCCACAATCAGTTTGAGTGTCAAGCCGATATTGTCCACTTTTTGAGCTTCGTCAATTACCACCAATTCATTATTGCCGATAATGGTTTGCAATTTGGCCACATTAGTGTTCGTCAACATCGTCTGTGCCTCTGGTTCATCGCAATTGAGCGAGAGCACTTGCTTGTCGCTCCGACGTATAAATTCCCTAAGCAAAGTGGTTTTCCCCACCTGTTGGGGTCCTACCAGAATAATCGCTTTCCCCTTAAACAGCTGATTTGCAATAACTTCTTCCAGTTTTCTCTTGATCATAGCAACGGATTTGAAGTTGCAAAAATATAAAATTTCTGGAATATAATCCGAAAATTATATATTTTTTTTGGATTATATTCCGTAAAATTGAGAAAAATGGTTCTTTCCGTCGCCAAGGACCTCTCACATCCACTTCCGTTTCCCCATCATCCGCACAATGCTGTCCCACCAGCGGGTGGGCAGCAGCCAGTGGAAGAACACCATTGTCGAGGAGAGGCGTCCGATGCGGTAGCGTGTGCGGGGACGGCAGGCGTTCACGGCGCGGCAGATGGCCTTCCTGACCACGGAGGGGTCGGAAATGCTCGACGACTCGTACATGCCCCGCAGGTTCTGCGCCATCATCGCACCCGTTTCGGCATAAGCGGTATCCTTGGAGGTCTCCGCGAGGTGGTCGGCGGCAATGATGCCCCAGTTGGTCTTGATGGCTCCGGGCTCGATGATGACCACGTCGATGCCGAAGGGCTGCATCTCGATGCGGAGTGCGTCGCTCAGCGCCTCGACTGCATACTTCGACACGTGGTACCAGCCGCCATAGTAGATCACCGATTTGCCTGCCACCGACGCAATGTTGACGATGCGGCCGCTGTGTTGCTTGCGCATCGTGGGCAGCACCAACTGGCAGAGCCGTGCCAAGCCGAAAATGTTGACTTCAAGTTGGTTGCGGGCATCCTCTATCGGCACGTTCTCCACCGCCCCGAAGTAACCGTAGCCGGCATTGTTGATGAGCACGTCGATGCGCCCCTCGCGGTCGAGCAGGGTCTGCACCCCTTGCCGCATTGACGCCTCGTCGGTGACATCCATCTGTATCGGCACGACACCCCATTCGCGGAGCGGTTCCATACGTTCCACACGGCGGGCGGCGGCATACACCTTGTGCCCCTGTTTCGCCAGGGCCACGGCCGTGTCGTATCCGATACCGCTGCTCGCCCCGGTCAAGAGAATGATTTTATTGTTTTTATCCATATTGTATCTTTTTAGTTCACAGAATGAGTGCAAAAATACGTTTTGGGGGAAATCAAACGGTCTTCCCCATCTCAAACGCCTCCTGCAGCTTGGCGTTGCCGGCAATCTCGTTCGGACCGCCCACGCCGCCGCAGAAGATGTGGCCCTTGAGCGCGGACTTGCCGTAGCAGTCGATCCAGCCGGTGAGACCGCCCTCGGCGCGTTTCGGCACGAACTCCTCGTTCTCGGCCGCAGTGGTCAGCAGATAGACGTCGCGGAAGCGGTAATCCTTTGGGTACATCGCGTTCATGCGGTCGATGAGGGTCTTCATCTGGCCGCTCATCTCGTAGTA
>JAGBPE010000246.1 GCA_017633495.1 Bacteroidales bacterium
CCGCAATGTGGGGCGACAAGAACGAAACAAACAAAAAAGTACCAATATGAAACCAACCCTACTGATTCTCGCCGCCGGCATGGGAAGCCGCTACGGTGGACTGAAACAACTGGACCAAATGGGTCCGAATGGTGAAACAATTCTGGACTACTCCGTGAAGTATGCTGCACAAGCCGGTTACGGCAAGGTGGTGCTCGTTATCCGCCGCAGCATGGAGGCCGACTTCCAAGAGTATATCCTGCCGAGATACAAGAACGTCATCCCGGTGGAATACGTCTTCCAGGAACTGGATATGCTGCCCGCAGGCTTCTCTGTGAACCCCGAGCGCGTGAAACCCTACGGCACTGCGCATGCCATCTTGGTGGCGAAAGATGCCATCAAGGAGCCTTTCACAGTGATCAATGCTGACGACTTCTATGGCAAAGAACCGTTCCAAATCTTGGCCGATTACCTGACCAAGGAGACTGCCAACGATCCCTCCGCTTTCGCGATGGTGGGCTACCGTTTGGCCAATACCTTGTCGGAGAACGGCACCGTGTCGCGCGGTGTTTGCCAGGTGGATGGTAACGGCTATTTGACGGTGGTCAAGGAGATGCGCAAGATCGCCCGTACGCCCAACGGCATCCAGAACGACGAGGACGGTGTGGTGACCCCGCTCACCGGCGAGGAGCCCGTCTCCATGAACTTCTGGGGATTCTCCCCGCGCTTCTTCGACCGTTTGGAGTCGATGTTCGCCCAGTTCCTGAAGGACAACGAAGGCAACATCAAGGCCGAATTCCCGATTCCCGACGCCGTCTCTGCCGTGATGGCCAGCGGCGATGCCAAAGTCCGCGTCCTTCCCACCAAGTCTGAATGGTTCGGCGTTACGTATGCCGAGGACAGACCGATGGTGGTGGAGAAACTGAAACACGTGGAATAGCTAGCAGTTAACCTTTTAGCCTACCACCATCCACAACAACGACAAAACGTCACACAATGAACAATCGTCTGAAATCAATCCTAATCGCACTGTTTTTGGGGCTTTTCACCCTCACCGTTCGGGCGCAGTGTCCGGATTTTATGGATTTGACGGGCAGTGCGGTGACGGGCTATTACTCAACAAGTGGATATCACGTTACTTCCAGTCTTGTAATGAGTGTCGGCATTATGCCGGGACGACACACGCTTATCACGCAACAGGGAACCGATCCACGCACGGGAGACCAATTGCCGTTACTTCCGGACGGGGAAAACGCTGTGGTGAAATTGGGTAACGAGCAGGTGGGCGGAGAAACAGAGTCCCTGGTTTATACCTTCACCGTTGATCCTGGCAATTCCGTTTTGCTGTTGAAATATGCAGTTGTGCTGGAGGATCCCGGCCATGTGGAAATGCTCCAACCCCATTTTCTCATACAGATGCTGGATGCCAATGACGAGCTAATAAGTGACTGTATGGAATACAATGTCATTTCGTCGCCCTCAATCCCCGGTTTCCAGACATACGATCCGGGAAACGGAATTTTTGTGATGTGGAGGCCTTGGACCCTCAACGGTTTTGATTTGTCGGCATACGCGGGGCAGACGGTGAAACTTCGGATCAGCACATACGACTGTGGGGCCGGCGGCCATTTCGGATATGCATACTTTACTGCCTCCTGCATCAGCAATCAGCTTTCATTTACGGGCTGTGACGGGGACCAAGTCACCATCAGCGCAACGGAAGGATTCGAAAGCTATTCTTGGAACAACGGCAGCACCACACCCACCGCTACCTATTCCATACAGGGGAACACCGGTGCCACTTGCGTTATCAGCACCGTCACCGGATGCCAAATCACGCAGATCGTCACCTTTGCCCAGGACACCCTCATGCAAGATCAAACTTTTTATGACACCATTTGCGAAGGTATGGATTACCATAACCATGGCTTCAACGTGCCTACCATATCAACACCTGGGGATTATACTTTCCTGAATACCTTTTACGATGTGGTAAACTGCGAAGAAGGTGCCACCAATACGTTGTATCTGTATGTCCACCCCCTTTGCACGTATATCGATGAAGTGGTGTGCGAAGGTGACACCTTCAATGCCTACGGCTTTCATTACGATCAACTGTCACCAGGAGAGATTACGGACAGCTTCTCTGTAACGCTTCCTTACGGCTGTGAATATACAACAATACTGCATCTCACAGTCAACTCTGCCACTCAAATACCACAAGTAATCAATGGTCCGAATGTGGTGTGCAGTGGTACATTGGAAACTTATTCCTTGGAAAACGGTCCTCCCCCATCTTCTGTTTCCTACCACTGGATAGCTCCCAATGGAGTGACAGTCTATAGCGGACAGGCAACGCCAAGCGCACAAATCTTTTTCATGCCGGATGCCCCTTCTACCGTACAGCTCACGCTCTCTGTTGATAATGGCTGTAACACCACCAATATCCCGTTTGATGTCGCGGTGGGGACTTCGTACTCCAACATATACAGTGACACGGCTTGTATAGGAAACCCTTACACACAGTATGGGTTTCAGCTTGGAGTACAAGACAGTACAGGATTCTTTGTCTATATTCTGAATGACACGACCCAACAGGGGTGTGACAGTGTCAGTATTTTGCAGCTGCGTGTCGCAGAGACACCGTCGGTGGTTGCATTGGCCGACCCGACAGTGCTTTGTGTCGGCAGTGAGACCGAGCTGCATGCCGTAGGTCCACATGCTTCCGTCACCTTGGCCTCGGAGCTGCCGACCGTTGGGGTGGGCGACATTCTGTGTACGGACGGCACCACCGTTCATCCTGCTGACTGGCCTTGCAACAAAGTGGCCAAGGGGGTGGTTTTCTATGTGGACACTACCGGCGACCATGGGTGGGCGATCGACTTGCACGATTTGAACACCCCAAACACTTATTTGTGGGGAAACATACACGAAGATATTCCGAATTTAATCAACTATGGTTCCACCATATCTGCGTTAAGTGACACCAGTGGTTGGCAAAACACTGCTGCCATTAGGGCACAAAGCGCTACTATAATGTTTCCGTACGATGCGGCCATGGCTGTGGATTTCGAAAACGGGTGGTATTTGCCCGCCGCAGGTCAGATGTACCATCTTTACGCCATGCTTTCAATCGTGAACCATTCATTGCAACTTGTCGGAGGCGATATTTTCTCTTTTGACATAGTGTGGCAATACTGGACTTCCACTGAAAAGGATTTTAATGATGCGTGGTGCCTCACCAAGAACAGTGCTGTTGTTTCAGGGGATAAGTACAATCAATATTTGATACGAAGTGTCTGCTCATTCTAACTTTTGCCTGCCATGATGAAAAAATTGTTTCTGATTCTGTTGTTGCAAAGCGCTGTTTTGATGGGTAGCGCCCAACTTTATCATGTTGGGGATCTCTATACTGCGGAAGACGGCTCACAAGGCATTGTGTTCTTTGTTCAGGCGGATGGCAGTGGCTGGGCGGTTGCGTTACACGATTTGCCTACCAATCTTCCGTGGTCACCCAGTCACCTCAATGTTCCCAATTTGAACGATATCGGAGATCCGTTTGCACCCGTGTCTTCTACCAATGATTTTTCAGGTTATGCCAACACGCAGCAGATACGCAGCACGTTCGGCATGTCGCCCAATTATGCGGCAGGGGCCGTGAATTTCAATTTCGGATGGTATCTGCCGTCCATATACCAGCTTTGCATCTTGTATGCTCAATTGCCTCTCATTGAAACAGTACTGCTCAATGCCGGCGGTTCCTCGTTGGTCTCCTCAGCCACCGGAACTACTTCTGGGTATTGGAGTAGTTCAGAAGT
The DNA here is from genome assembly GCA_017633495.1 of Bacteroidales bacterium. Taxonomy (GTDB): domain Bacteria; phylum Bacteroidota; class Bacteroidia; order Bacteroidales; family WCHB1-69; genus F23-D06. The sequence continues at coordinate 3,798 of JAGBPE010000246.1, forward strand.
AAGCACAGACCAAGCTTGGGTCGTGTTTTTTACCGATAATCCATCCTTGAGCTTCGTGGTTGGATCCGGAGTGCCCCAATCCTTTACAAAAGCAAGTCCTCAAGGCCAAAAGGTTCGTGCCGTGCATGATATTCCCGCCCCGAACAATGTTTACGACTCCACGCTCACCTACCTATGGAATACGGGAAGCACCGAACCGCACTTTCACGATGTTCCGTTGCAGAGCTCAACTTACGTTGTGACAGTGAGCAATGCATACGGCTGCACGAACACCGATTCTGCCAGCGTGATGGTCATCGACAACAACCCGCAGACGATTTACGATACGGTCTGTCAGGGAGCTGGTTACAGCAACTACGGATTCACCGTTAGTTCACAGGAAACAGCGGAAGCGGGGGAGATTGTACGTACGTACACCATATCCGCTGTTGATTGCGAGAGTGAAATCACGTTGATCCTCACGGTGGTGCCTCACGACACGGTCCAGATTGAGCAGACTGCCAGCGAGTCGTTTGAGTGGAACGGTGTAACTTACGACGAATCGGGTACATATACCCAGTACTTCAACAATCAGGATGGGTGCGACAGTATGGTTGTGCTGACCCTTACGATTGATGGCGGGGGTGGCTCCGGTCCGGATCCCGATACCATAGCCATTAGCGAAGGGGACAGTCTGATGATCTACCTTCCAAATGCTATCACCCCCTCTAACGATGACGGGCTCAACGATTATTTCTACTTTCCGGAGAAGTACCTCCCTTTGATTACGGACTTCGAAATCACCGTTTATAATCGTTGGGGAGCGGTCGTTTACCATTCCAACGACAAGCATTTCCGTTGGAACGGTGCCATCAACGGCAAAATCTACTATGGAGTCGTGTATAACTATGTCATCCATTTTTATGATATCATAGAGCGACCCTATTACTTGAAAGGGACCTTTACTGTTTTATGATAACATTTTGATTATGAGTTTAATAAAGCAACAACACCCCAACGAGATCCTCTTCACCTTCCTCCGCGAACTGATCCCCAACAACAACCGCGAATGGTTCAAGTCGCATCGAGAACTATACGATGCCGCATGGGCGCAGTTCAACATATTGGTGGAGAACGTGATTGCGGCAATAGGGGAGTTCGACGAGTCCATTGCCGGACTCACCCCGAAGGACTGCACCTACCGTATCTACCGCGACATCCGTTTCTCACCCGACAAAACGCCCTACAAAGGGCATCTTGGTGCGTATATGAACTACTACGGCAAGAAGGCCTACTGGGGCGGCTACTACCTGCAGATCGAACCCGAGCAGGTGATGTTGGCGAGCGGCGTGTGGTGGCTCCCCACGAAGGAGATGCAGCAGCTGCGAAGTGCTGTTGCTGAACAAATGGCTGATTTCGTGAGACTTGTGGAAGAACCCGAACTCAAGAAGCTGGTGCCGACCATCGGGCAGGAACACTACAAACGGATACCCAACGGTCTGCCGAAAGACTCCCCGCACCCCGAATACCTCACCTGCAAGGACTACGCCATGTCGTGCATGTTAAAGCCTGCGGACCTCTGCCGCGACGACTACGCACAGCGCATCGCGCACGTCTTCCGCGTGATGAAGCCCGTCAACGACTTCCTCAGCGAGAACATCCTCATCAACATGGAGGAGATGGAGACGATGAAGAGTGTTGTGAAATTTGTTTAAGGTTTAAGGTTTAGAGTTTAAGGTTTAGGGGGCTGCAGAAACAGCACCAAATCCATAAACCTTCAACCTTAAACCATAAACCAAAAAATAGTATTTTTGCCGCCGTAATTTTCGAAAAAA
>JAGBPE010000247.1 GCA_017633495.1 Bacteroidales bacterium
GATACCATATCGACTTTTTTTCCAGGAATATATTTGGGTTCTTGAAAAGTCTTGAAAAACAGGCAACTGGTCTCGCACAACCCGCAGTGCACGCAGGCATTGAGGTGTGTAATCAGCTTACTGTCCGTATGTTTGGTCAGAATATTGACGGCCTTCTGAATGCTCTCGGAGGATATCTCTTTCATAAACATTTATTTTGGGCGCGAAAATACAATTTTTTGTTGAGTTAAGAGTGAAGAGAAAACATAGAAAAGTGTATTTTTGCAGGTTGTATTATATATTAATGTATGAAGCGTATTTCCTTTTTAATACTATGGTTTTGCATCATAGGATTGGCGTCTGCACAAGATGCCACTTGCTACCGTATCTATCTGAGTGACAAAAACAACAACCCCTACTCTATCGATAATCCTTCCGATTATTTGTCGCAACGTGCCATCGACAAGCGCGTGCGATTCAATATCCCGATTACGGAGCAGGACCTGCCCATCAATCCGCAATACAAGCAACAGATTTTAGCGTTGCACCCGCAAATGCAGCCGCTGGCCGTTTCGAAATGGATGAACACCTTCACGGTCTATTGTCCTGACAGCACGGTGGTTCCGCAAATTCTGAATCTGCCGTTTGTAGATTCTATCATGGCAGTGGGTGCCTATATCTTGGACGATGTTCCATCCGCACAAATTCCTGAAAATCAAGCTTCTATTGTGCAAAATAGTCTCTCCTCTGACAAAGAGTCGCTGGATTACGGTTACGGTTTCCCGCAAATCGCCTTCCACAATGGACATTTGTTGCACGAAGCGGGCTTTCATGGCGAAGGAATGCTCATTGCCGTGATTGACGGCGGCTGGTATGGCGTGGAGACCTGCACGTTCTATCAGGATTTGGTGAACAATGGTCGGTTTCTCGGTTATTATTCACTGATACCTAATTTTGTGGACTCTCTTGACAATGGTTGGACGGAGACACACGGCACGTTGGTCACCTCCGTGATGGCCTCCAACATCCCGGGCGAACTGGTGGGCACTGCCCCATACGCCTCTTACGCCTTCATCCACTCGGAATGGGCTGCTTCAGAGCAACTTGTAGAGGAAGATTTCTGGGCCAACGCCGCTGAAATCGCCGATAGCCTTGGAGCGGATGTCATCAACTCCTCGTTAGGATATCGTGGATTCCCTGATTTTCCGCAATCGAACATCACATACGCGGATCTGGACGGACAGAACAGTATTGCTTCCCGTTGCGCCACCATTTTGGGCACAAAAGGCGTAATTGTCTGTATAGCAGCAGGTAACGATGGCAACAACGATTGGTACTATATCAGTCGTCCCGGCGACGCTTTCGACATCTTATGTGTAGGCGCAAGCTCTGTAGATAGCGTTATCACCGATTTCTCTTCGCACGGCTACTCCGCTGATGGCCGTGTGAAACCCGATATCACCTCCGTGGGTGCGGAAACGGCAAGCTATTACCCTTACGATTATCTTGCTTTTACATACGGCACCAGCTTGGCAACACCTGTTGCAGCTGGACTTTGCGCATGTTTGTGGCAGGCCATGCCCGATTATACCTCCACCGAGATCATGCAGATAATTCGCGAAAGCAGCCACCTCTACAACAACCCTAACCCCGAATACGGCTATGGCATCCCTGATTTCTACAAAGCCTACACCACCCATGTCGGCATAAACGACTACAAACCGCTGCAGCTCAGCGTTTATCCGAACCCCGTCACCGACAAGCTCTATCTCACCAACCCCGACGGCGACCTCCAGACCATCAGCATCTTCAACGCCGCCGGCCAACTCGTCCTGCAACACGCCGTCAACGGCAATCCACTCATTGAAATCAATGTAACATCCTTGCCGAAAGGGTTTTATGTCGGAACCGCCACGATGGAAGGAAACAGAACGGCTACGTTTAAGTTTGTGAAATAAAGTTTCGATTTTTACCAAAGCATAAAAAATGAAACGTTTGTCATTGATATTGTTTGTTTTTGGTCTGACCGTTTCCCTTTTCGGCCAAAATCCAAGTCCGACCTGTTACCGGGTTTATCTGAGTGACAAGAATAATTCGCCTTATTCGATTAACAACCCGTCTGCCTATTTGTCGCAACGCGCCATTGACAAGCGAACGCGATTTAACATTCCAGTTACGGAACAGGATTTGCCCGTGAACCCGCAATACAAGCAACAGATTTTGGCTTTGGATTCGCAGATGCAACCGTTAGCAGTCTCAAAATGGATGAACACGTTCACAGTTTATTGCCCGGACAGCACTATTGTTTCTCAAATCGAAAATCTACCATTTGTTGACTCCATTCTGGCTGTAGCCGCGTATCAACTACACGAAATGCCCATAGTCCAAGCTATTCCAGATAATCAAACCCCGATTGTTCACAATATAACTACTCCCAGCAAAGACACACTGGACTATGGATACGGTTTTAATCAAATTGCTCTGCATAACGGCCATCTATTACACGCGGAAGGCTTTCGTGGCGAAGGTATGCTTATTGCGGTGATTGATGGCGGATTTAGAGGAATTGAGTCATATTCTTATTTTCAAGAACTTGTAAATAGCGGACGCTATTTGGGTAAGTATATATTGTTACCCAATCTTGTAGATACCTTATCCTATGGCGGTATTGAATGCGGACACGGTACAGACGTAACCTCTGCAATGGCCTTAAATTCTCCTGGAGAAGTTATCGGCACCGCCCCGGACGCTTCTTACGTTTTCATCGTATCAGAATTTCAGGGGACGGAACAGCTCATTGAGGAGGATTTTTGGGCCAATGGTGCGGAAATTGCCGATAGTATTGGTGCAGATATTCTCAACTCCTCATTAGGTTATTATAATTTCCGAGATTTTCCACAAGCTAACTTTACATACGCAGAACTTGATGGACAACACAGTATTGCCTCACGCTGTGCTACTATTTTAGGGGAAAAAGGTGTTGTGGTTTGTGTCTCAGCAGGAAATTGGGGTGGTCCACCTTGGTATTACGTAGGACATCCTGCAGATGCATTTGACATTATTAGCGTCGGTGCTACATCCGATAGCCTTCATGTAGGCTTTTCTTCGATCGGCCCAACTTCTGACGGCCGTGTCAAACCTGATGTCGTGGCCGAAGGATATTATGTATTTTTGTATGGTCCCGCACCTCCCAACTATCCTTATGATTATTGTATTTACGAAACTGGGGGTACGAGTATGTCATGCCCTATCATTGCCGGTCTCAGTGCCTGCCTCTGGCAAGCCATGCCCGAATATTCCTCTACGGAAATCATGCAGATTATCCGCGAGAGCGGCCACCTCTACGACAACCCTAACCCCGAATTCGGCTACGGTATCCCCGACTTCTACAAAGCCTACACCACCCACGTCGGCATCAACGACTATAAACCACTGACCCTCAGCATCTACCCGAATCCCGTCACCGACAAGCTGAACATCGTCAACCCCGACGGGAACATCCAGACCGTCACCCTCTACAACTCCTCCGGCCAACTCGTCCTGCAAACCGCCGTCCCCCACTCCCCCATCCTCGAAATTCCCGTAAACAACTTACCCAATGGCTTTTACATCGGTACCGCCACCCTCAACAATCACCAAACCGCCACCTTTAAATTCATAAAATGATATTCCTTGAGCAGCCTCGGAGAGGCAACACGCGCGAAGCGCAATTAACCCCACACAAGGCGAAGCCGCAGTGTGGGGGCAAACATAACCTTAAACTATAAACCCTAAACCAAATATGAACGCATTAACAAAAACCAATTACCAATTCCCGAATCAAAAATCGGTGTATCACGGAAAAGTCCGCGACGTCTATTTCTTGGACGATGTATTAGTGATGGTCGCCAGCGACCGCATCAGTGCCTTCGATGTCATCCTTCCGAAGGGCATTCCTTACAAAGGTCAGATCCTCAACCAGATAGCATCTAAATTCTTGGATGCCACCAGCGACATTTGTCCGAACTGGAAAATGGCTTCCCCCGACCCGATGGTCACGGTGGGCCGCACCTGCAAAGGCTTCCCGGTGGAGATGATCGTGCGCGGTTACCTCTGTGGTAGCGCATGGCGTTTCTATAAGAACGGCGGTCGTAACCTCTGCGGCAACATCCTGCCCGACGGCATGAAAGAGAACCAGAAGTTCCCGGTACCGCTCATTACCCCGACCACCAAGGCCGAGCAGGGCGAACACGACGCCGACATCTCCAAAGAGGAGATCCTCGCCAAGGGACTGGTTTCACCTGAGGATTACGCCGTTTTGGAGGACTACACGATGAAGCTCTTCCTTCGCGGCACGGAAATCGCGGCCAAGAAGGGATTGATTCTCGTGGATACCAAATACGAGTTCGGTAAGGCTGACGGCACCATCTACCTCATCGACGAGATTCACACCCCCGACTCCTCCCGCTACTTCTACGCACAGGGCTACGAAGAGCAATTCGCCAAAGGTCTGCCGCAGAAGCAGTTATCCAAGGAGTTCGTGCGTGAGTGGCTGATGGCTAACGGCTTCCAAGGTCAAGAGGGACAACAAGTGCCCGAAATGACTGAAGAGGTGGTCAACGGCATCACCCAACGATACATCGAACTCTACGAGAACATCACCGGCGAGAAGTTCGTGCCCGCCCCGTCCGAAAATGTCGAGCAACGAATTTACGATAATGTGATGAATTGGTTGAATAATAGAAACTGCTAACTCGCCTCAACAACCTTAAACCCTAAACCTTAAACTATGAAGTACCTGATCATCGGCGGCGTGGCAGGCGGAGCGTCAGCAGCTGCAAGGCTCAGAAGATTGAATGAAGACGCGGAGATCATCGTGTTCGAGAAAGGCGAATACATCTCGTACGCCAACTGCGGACTGCCCTACTACATCGGCAACACCATCGAGGAGCGGAAGCGGCTGTTCGTGCAGACGCCCGTCTCCTTCGGCAACCGCTACGACGTGGATGTGCGTGTGCTGCAGGAGGTTACCGCCATCAACCGCGAAGAGCACACTGTGGAGGTAAAGAACCTGCGGAACGGCAAGACCTACACCGAGGACTACGACATTCTGTTGCTGTCCCCAGGTGCGGAACCGGTTGTACCGGAACTGCCCGGAATCCACAGCCCCAAAATCTTCACTCTGCGCAACGTTACCGACTGCGACAAGATTAAGATGCAAGCCGTTGAATCTCTACACGATAACGCTAAAGCGGTCATCATCGGCGGCGGCTTCATCGGGCTGGAGATGGCAGAAAACCTTCACAAGATCGGCTACCACATCACCGTGGTGGAAAAGGCCGACCATGTGCTCACTCCTGTAGATGAGCCCATCGCCGCTATCGCGCAGAAACATCTGAGAGACAAGGGTGTAGAGCTTATTACGGGTAACGGAATCTCAGGCTTCGAAGAAAACGGAGAGCAGCTGACCGTCTGCTTGGAAGACGGTCAGAAACTGTCGTGCGACCTCGCGGTGCTGAGCATCGGCGTGCGTCCGAACACGGCATTGGCACAAGCTGCCAGTCTTGAAATCGGCGAGGCCAAGGGCATCAAAGTCAACGAGTACTTGCAAACCTCCGATGAGCGCATCTTCGCTGTGGGCGATGCCATCGAATTCCCGCACCCTGTGACGGGTAAACCGTTTTGCAACTTCTTGGCGGGTCCTGCCAACGCTCAAGCGCGCATCGCCGCGATGAATATGGTCTATCCCGAAAGTGTTGTTTATCAAGGATCTGTGGCCACCGCCATCGCGAAGATCTTCGACTTGGCCGTGGCTTCTACAGGTCTCAACGAGGCCGCGCTGCAACGCGAAGGCATCCCTTACGAAACCGTTATCGTACACCCCGCAGCGCACGCGACCTACTACCCTGGCAGCAGCCCGATTTCGCTGAAGCTGAACTTCTCCTTGGAAGACGGCCGCATCTTCGGCGCACAAGCCATTGGCACGCAAAATATTGACAAACAGATTGATACCATCTCGTTATTGCTAAAGCATAACGGCACCATCTTCGACTTGGTGAACAGCGAGCACACCTACGCCCCGCCATTCGGTTCTGCCAAGAGTCCTGTGATGTTCGCCGGCATGGTGGCCGAGAACATCTTCGCCCACCTGATGAACCCGATTCACGTGCGCCAGTTGGACGAGATGATTGACAACAAGGAGGATTTCTTCCTGTTAGACGTTCGCGAACTGCCTGAGTACAAAAACGGTACGATTGAAGGTGCCACCCGCTACTCTGTCGATGAACTGCGCGAGTTCTTAGAGGAGATTCCCGAAGGCAAGAAGATCGTGGTCTTCTGCGAAGTCGGTCTCCGTGGCTACGTCGCCTCCCGCATCTTGATGCAGAATGGATTTGAGGAGGTGTATAACCTGATTGGAGGAATGCGGACCTATCGGCTGACAGGTAGACACAATGTAATTCAGAATTAAGAATATCAGGACGATATGTAGAGACGATGTGCACATCGTCTCTACGAACAACGATAAAAAACAATAAAACCGTAATAAAAATGAAAAAACATCAAATCTCAACGAAATTTCTCAGCATCGAGAAAGTAACGAAAATCATTGAGCGCAAGCAGAAAATCGAGTTGTCCGAAGAGGCGATTGCAGCTGTGAAGAAGTGCCGTGACTACCTGGACACCAAGGCTGCCAAAAGCGCTGAGCCGATTTACGGTGTGACCACCGGCTTCGGTTCCCTTTGCAACAAGCACATCTCTGCCAAGGATTTGTCCACACTGCAACGCAACCTCGTCATCTCACACGCATGCGGCGTGGGAGAGGAGGTGCCGCAAGAGATCGTGCAACTCATGCTGCTCATGAAAATCCAATCCTTGTCATACGGTCACTCCGGCGTACAGGTGGAGACCATCCAACGTCTGGTGGACTTCTACAACAAGGGTGTATATCCCGTTGTGTATCAGCAAGGTTCACTTGGTGCATCCGGCGACCTGGCACCGTTGGCACACCTCTCACTGCCTATCATCGGCATGGGTGAGGTTTACTATCGCAACAAAAAGTATTCCGCCGCTGAAATCAACGCGAAATTCGGTTGGGAGCCCATCACGCTGAAGTCCAAAGAGGGCCTCGCGCTGCTCAACGGCACGCAATTTATGAGCTCTTACGCTGTGTGGTTGCTGATGAAGGCCCGCAAGCTCAGCTGGCTCGCCGACATCATTGGCGCTATCTCTTTGGAGGCTTTCGACGGTCGTATCGAGCCATTCAACATGCTGGTACACATGGTTCGTCCGCACGCTGGACAGATCATCACCGCTGCCCATATCACGCAACTGCTTGAGGGTTCGGAAATTATCGCTCAACACAAAGAGCACGTACAGGATCCTTACTCCTTCCGTTGCATGCCGCAGGTACACGGTGCATCCAAGGATGCTATCGAGCACGTACAGAACGTGGTGGAGACCGAGATCAACTCCGTCACCGACAACCCGACCGTCTTCCCGGATGAGGACATCATCGTCAGCGCCGGCAACTTCCACGGTCAACCCTTGGCTTTGGTTTTGGACTTCCTTTCCATCGCCATGGCAGAACTCGGTAACATCTCCGAACGTCGTATTTATCAACTGATTAGCGGAAAGCGCGGTTTGCCGTCCTTCCTCGTGAAGAACCCCGGTCTCAACTCCGGTTTCATGATTCCGCAATACGCTGCTGCTTCCATCGTGAACCAGAACAAGGCCTTCACGATGCCTTGCTCTACCGACTCCATCGAGTCGTCGCAAGGTCAGGAGGACCACGTGAGCATGGGCGCCAACGCCGCCACGAAGTGCTACTTGGTGGTCAACAACGTGGAGAAGATCCTCGGCATCGAGCTGTTCAACGCTGCTCAGGCTCTGGATTTCCGCAAACCGCTGAAGAGCTCCGAATTCATCGAGAGTTTCGTCAATATCTACCGCGAGTTTGTGCCGTTCGTGGAGAACGATACCTACATGCACGAGTTGATTCAGAAGTCCATCGACTTCATCAAGGGCGTGCGCGTGGTCATGTAAAAGTGGCGGCTGCCATCACACGAAGAGCCGCGGCAAAGTGTCGCGGCTCTTTTTGTTTTGAAAATGACCAAGTTCCGAATTAAAATTGTATTTTTGCAGGTTTTTTCAAAAGGAAATTTTTAGATGAGCAGACAATTCAACAAAGACCATTCTGACGAGGATTTTGAACCGAGACGTTCGTCGCGGAAACCTTCGTTTAATGATAAAAAACGTACATTTTCTTCCAAAAATCGGAAAAAGGAACGCTTTCAAGAGGACGATTCCGAGGATTCTGAGCGAAAATTCTCCAAGAAACGCTTTTCACGCGACCACGATGGAGAACGTAAATTCGGCAAGAACCGCAAATTCGACCGTGGCGGTGACCGTCGCAGAGAGCGTGACGATGACGGTTTTGAAGACCGCAAGCGTGAGCGCAGCAAAGGCCGCGACCGCTCCTTCAAGCGCGAATTCCGCAAGGAGGACGACTCGAAGCCGCGTCGTCGCAACGTGGTTGCCGAATCTGAAATTCTGAGCGAAATCATCGAACGCCGCCGCAATGAAGGCCGCTCCCTGCCACGCAAGCAGCGTGTCCTGTCGTTGGAATACGAAGAGAAGCACGGTCCCATCCGTCTCAACAAATACATCGCCAATGCCGGCATCTGCTCGCGCCGCGAGGCCGACGTGCTCATTGCCACCGGTGCCATCACCGTGAACGGCGAAGTGGTGACCGAAATGGGCCACAAGGTGATGCCCACCGACGAAGTACGATATGGCGACCAAGTCCTGCAAAGGGAGAAGCCCGTGTACGTACTGCTCAACAAACCAAAGGATTACATCACCACCACGGATGATGAGCGCGGCCGTGCCAACGTGATGGAACTCGTGCGCGACGCATGCGAAGAACGCATCTACCCAGTTGGTCGCCTCGACCGCGACACCACCGGTCTGCTGCTCTTCACCAACGATGGTGATCTCACCAAGAAGCTCACCCACCCGAGCTCGCAAATCGAGAAAACATACGCTGTGGAACTCGACAAACCTTTCGCTTCGGTGGATATGGATATGTTGCGCAACGGCGTGGAACTTGCCGACGGCAAAATCACCCCTGACGATGTGGAATACGTTGGCGAGGGCAAACGCGAAGTCGGCGTGACCATCCACTCTGGCAAAAACCGCATCGTTCGCCGCATGTTCGAATCTCTTGGTTACGAGGTGGTTAAGCTGGATCGTGTAATCTTTGCAGGCCTCACCAAAAAGGATCTGCCGCGCGGAAGATGGCGTTTCCTCACCAAAAACGAGGTCAACTTCCTGAAGATGCTCGCCAAACCGAAACCGGAATCCGAAACAGAACTCCAATAATGGCTCCCGTGGAAATCATGTCGCCGGTCGGTTCATACGAATCGCTCTCCGCAGCCATCGCTGCCGGAGCCGGCTCTGTATACTTCGGTGTTGGCGCGATGAACATGCGCTCCCGCTCCGCCGCCAATTTCACCTTCGACGATCTGGCCAATATTGTCAAAATCTGCAAAGAGCATCAGGTGAAAAGTTACCTGACCGTCAATACGATTATCTACAATGACGAGATTCAGCAGATGCACGAGCTGTTAGACGCCGCCAAAGCCTGCGAAGTCACCGCCATTATCGCTTCCGATATGGCTGTGATTCAGTATGCCAGGGAAAAGGGCATCGAAATCCACCTCTCCACACAGTGCAACGTCACCAACGTGGAGGCGGTGCGCTACTACGCTCAGTTCGCCGACGTGATTGTACTTGGGCGCGAGTGCCAGCTGCGACAGGTGGCCGACATCTGCAAAGTAATTGAAGAACAGCATATTACTGGGCCAAAAGGAGAACTCGTGAAAATCGAGATGTTCATCCACGGAGCGCTCTGCATGGCGGTTTCCGGCAAATGCTACCTCAGCCTTGACAATTACAACTCGCCCGCCAACCGCGGGGCCTGCCTGCAACCCTGCCGCCGTGCCTACGAGGTGCGCGACATTGAGGATGGGCTGGAGTTAATGATTGACAATCAGTATATTATGTCTCCCAAAGATCTCTGCACCATCGGCTTCTTGGACAAGATTGTCAAGGCCGGCGTTTCGGTACTGAAGATCGAAGGTCGCGGACGCTCCCCTGAGTATGTGAAGATGGTGACGGAATGCTATCACGAAGCGCTGGAATCCATTTACAACCAGACATTTAGCATTGAAAAAATCGATGGTTGGATGGAGCGTTTGCGCAGCGTCTACAACCGCGATTTCTGGGACGGATACTATTTGGGACGCACCATGGGCGAATGGGCGGAACGTTACGGCTCGCAAGCTACCCGCATGAAACGGCGTATCGGCAAGATTACCAACTACTTCGGTAATATCGGTGTAGCAGAAATTTGCGTGGAGGAAGATCATCTCTCCGTGGGTGATGATTTACTCATTATCGGCTCAACCACAGGTGTTTACGAAGATCACATCCAGGAAATACGCGTGGAAGACAAACCCGTGGAAAGCGTCGCACAGGGCGTTTATTGTTCTGTGAAAACCAAGGAGTTGGTGCGCCGCGGCGACCAAGTCTACCGTTGGATTATGATGAAAGATGAATTTTAAAAATTTGATTTTGTATATTTTTGTATTTTTGCGCTAAAAATTGATACAATGAAAAAAATATTGGCCATCGTTTCGATTATCCTCCTCGTATTCACCTCATGCGAAAGCGGAGATTTTATCGGCGGACGCTATTTCGGCACCTTCCACAACATGACTAACAACATGCGCGAGGCGGGAAGCGTAAGTTTCAAATACGCTAACAAAGGGGGCGAAACCTATTTTCTGATGAACGATATCGTCACCATGACCCAGACTGGAGTAAAACAATTCGAAGGTACTGCAAGTGGCCCGCTTCTCAACGATTTACTGAAAACCATCCCTGCCATCGACAGCATACAAGTCTGTGATCCAAACGGTTATATCAGCGCCATGACAGTTACCGCTGAGTTTAAAGGCAACTCTGTCAAGTCTTACATGACCTTCACCACCAACACTCAAGAGGAAGTGAGCGTGGAATTTATAGGCTCCTTTGATTAAAAGAAAATCCTTGGTTATTTAGTTTTCTTATCCTCCTCCTCTTTGTACTGGCACTCCGGATAAGAGGGTTTTACAAATGAATATACCAAAAGAGATAATCCCATGATAATCAGCGGGATGCTAAGCCATTGACCATTATTGAGGGTGTGGCCGACTTCGCTTTGCACCTGTACTTCCTTGAAAAATTCGATGATGAAACGGGCTGTGAAGATGACCGTAAGAGTAATGCCAGAGGTACGACCGGCAGGCACTTTGCCCTTTGCGAATTTGAAATAATAGATCGTTAAACCAATGAATACCAACAAATAAACGATAGATTCGTAGAGTTGCGCGGGGTGACGGAACGTGCCGGCAACACCGAAGCCGCCATAAATGAAATCGAAAGCCCACGGCACCGTCGTGATACTACCCACAATCTCGTGGTTCATCAAATTGCCGATGCGCACAAACGAAGCCGCAATCGGCACCGCAATGGCCAATCGGTCCAAAATCCATAGGAAATTGATTTTGTGCCGCCAGCAGTAGTAAATCAGGAAGCCAATGATTCCCATCACGCCACCGTGACTGGCAAGACCTTGGTATCCAATAAAATGCCAATTTTCATCCACGGGAAGCAATATCTGCAAAGGATGCGTCACGAACATCTCAGGTTCATAGAAGAGGAAGTGTCCCAAACGCAAACCGATAATCGTCCACACAATCGTCCAAATGGAGATTTTATCCAACAGCTTCTGGGAAAGATGTTCGGTTTTGAAAATCATCTGCAGAGTATAATAAGCCAGTAAAAAACCTACAGCCAAAAAGATACCATACCATCTGACCTCAATGGAGCCAAGATGGAAAGCTACCGGGTTCACTTTCCACGTCACATAACCTAACATATTCCAAAACATATTCATATCGTTCATTTTAAGGGCGCAAAATTACATTTTTTTGAATTGTAAAAAATCGTTTCATGGCTAAAATGAGATATTCAACGAGACCCGTATGCCGTTTTTCGCCCAGCCTGTCAGATCTTTAGCATAAGAAATGCGGCGGACATAATCGATTCGGATTACTCCGAGAATATTTTCGATACCCGCAGTGAATTCCATGTATGGAACCTTGCCTATCGGAGAACAGCCATCAGGCAACACATAAAGTCCCGACGTGTTCGGCGTGGGGAAGTTTTTGGGCGAAAGACTACCGTAAATGCCGCTAAACGAAACCACCTCGCGCAGTTTCAGTCGGTTCCAGAGCGGAATGCGATTGAAAATCCACCCTTTCAAATGGTAGGTGGCGAACAGATCCACGTATTTGTCCATGATGAACTCCATCGGCCTCATCAGACAGAAAGTATTGGGTGTGAGGAAGATGGATTGGTTGCTTTGCGGGACGTAGAGTTTTGGGAACGGCACGGCGTCCCACACGATACCAGCCTCCACCGTAGCGTCAATATGGCCGAATGCTGAAAGCCAGAACCGCTTTTCCACGGAAAAGTCCGTGCGGTTGTACCAAATTTTGTTTTCCAGGAGGCCAACCGTGTGCGTAAGGCTGAAGACCGGAGCGTTCTGGGCAAGTTTCAGAAGATTTCCCTTTCCCGACTGCTTGTTATAGACGAGCTCACCGGGTGCCCATCGAAGGTTGATAGCCCATTCGAGGTTTCGGTAATCCTTTACGGGTGAGGTGGTTCCGTCACGATTAATCCGCCAATAGGCCGCTGCGCCCACTGCTTCGCAATCTTCCAACTGCAACCAAGTGTCCAAACTGAAACGATTCGGCCACTCGTGAATATAACGCAGCTTATGGCGGCGGACATATTGCGCCGACAAAGCCGAAGAGTTATCCTCGGTGTAGGACATCAGGAAGTTATCGCGGTCCATGTAGGAGTAGCTCTGCCCCACCATCTCCATGTCGTAACCAGTGCTGAGATAGAGGGCGTGCTTCGGCGATTCGTTGTAGTGGCGTTTTTTCGGTACGAAACTGTATATGGCGGTGGCGTTATACTTGATTTTCAAATCTTTACAACCAAAAGCAATGTAGCCGTTCAGGAAGAGGCGGTCGTGCAGATTGGCGGTAGTCATAGCGCCAAGACGTAACCGAAGTCCCTCCGTCGGGTTGTAGCTGATCATGTTGTAGACCGAACCGATGTCAATACGGCTCTCTTTCCGGTCTTTGGTGGTGGAAATATAGCCTGTAGCGAAAATCTGCGCAGTCCTCTCCAACCCTTTGAACAAAGGAAGCCGACGCAGTTCTGTGGGAAGGCTATCGACGAAGGCTTCTTTTTCAGAAAGAGGATAGGGTCGCAGCTTCTTCCACCGACCGCTCTTGTATGTCAAAACATCGGGAGCCTCTTTCTCCCCAACCACGTTGGACAGCGAATCCGGCAACACGGCGCCCATCTCAAAGTCATACCACGACATGCTCTCACGAACGATAATTTGCCGCATTTTTTTCAACTTCAAGATTGAAAACGCGGCGAAAGTCTCTGCCGACTTCGGAGCCCACAATCCATTTTCGTTTTTCGTAAACTCCTGATCAATACGTAGTTGTCTCACATAATTCATATTGATATCCACCGGCACATTCATCGAATATTTTTTCAGTGCGTAAGTACTGTCGTTGACAATATACAAGCGCCCCGTGAAGCCAAATGTCCGGCTGTTCACAGGCGCGAACGAAAGTTCAATGCAGCTGATGCTGTCAATTTCCACGGTGTCGGTGATAAAATAATGGTAGTACATGGTTGCGAAAGCGGAGGAGAGCGGGCTCACAAACCTGTTGAGCATCACCTCGATATCGTTGTCAAAGATGCTCACATCCGAGAACATGGCATCTAAGTCGGTACTGAGACCTTCATCGTCCAACACCTCATCCGCGCCACACATTCGTCTGGCAATCACATAGTTCACACGTTTTCGCGGCGACTTTTGGTAATACTGGTCGGTCAGCGATTCGCGCACAGAGAGAGTCAGCACCCGCAACGTGTCGGGCGGGATAGTGTCGATGTACTTCTCCAAAAAGGCGAACTGGTGGTTAAAACCTTTTTTACGAAAGTCCATTTTGATTCGCCCAAAGGAGACCACCATCTTTTTGTAAAACTTTGATTTATAAGCATCTGCAGATTCTATGCGGTTCTCGTTTTTATGCGCGATGACATTTTCCACCAACTCTACAGCAGGGTTTCCTTTACGCTTATATTTCTGCTTCTTTTTGACCACCACTTCCCTCAGCGGCTGAGCCATATTGATGAAGATATTCAGTTGTTTCTCTCCTTTCTTAACAAGCAGAGTATCAGTCTTATAAAACGAATAGCTGACAATTAACGTGTCTGTTTTGGCGTATGGCAGTTTATAGGCACCGCGTGGATTAGTATAGGTCCCCACCGAGGTATGCAGCCATTGAAGTTTCGCCATGTAGACTGGCACTGTGTCGCCCTTTTCATCCAACGAGTAGACCCTTCCCCGAAGATCTTGCGCCGATAGCTGCCCGAACGAACTCAAAATCAAGAGTATACATCCGACCAGCCCCGTCAAAACGGTCCATTTACTATTTCTACAAGAGCCTCTAGTCTTACCCATTATTTAAAAAAAACGAACAGGAAAACGCAATATTTTCCCATTTATTACAGGTTGCAAAGAAACAAAAAATAGCAACAAAAAAGAATACAATATATCCCTAATTTGTATACTTTTGCCACTTAATTAGGTTCGACCTTGTTTTGATAAATTATTTGAAAATGATAAAATTAAAAAGATTATTCGCTCCGTTTTTGATACTGCTCGTTGCGTTTGCAGCGTGCCATTCCCCGAAAACAGCCCAAAAAGAGGCGTTTTTTACGTGGGAGGATTCCTACCATCGACAGGTGCAGTTGGATACAGCGCCGGTACGTATTGTCTCCATCTCGCCTGCCATCACCGAAGTGATGTTCCTCGTGGGGGCGCAGGACAAGCTGGTCGGGGTGTCCGATTTTTGCAACTATCCACCAGAGACAGAGAAAATTACTAAAGTCGGCGGTATGCACAACATCAATTTCGAGGTGCTGCTTTCGTTGCATCCCGACGTGGTGCTCATCGGCTCGATGATTTCGCAGCAGGATGTGGATGCCATCGAGAAGATGGGGATTCCTGTGGTCTGCATCGTGGAGGAGAGCTCGCTGGAGGGCATGTCGGAGATGATGGAGGTGATCGGGCGCATCACGCAGTGCGAGGCGAAGGGGAACTCGGAGGCGGAAAAATGGCGGAAGAAGATTGCGGAGCGGAGGTCCAACGCTCCCGATCCGAAAGATCGCAAGTGTGTCTATTACGTGGTCGGTTTCGGTGACGGCGGCGACTTTACCGCCCCGAAAAACACTCACATTCAGGAAATTATCGAGCTTGCGGGCGCCCGCAACGCTGGTGACTCCCTCACAGGCTGGAACATCAGCCGCGAATATCTCTTCAAAATCAACCCCGATATCATCCTCGTTCGCAACGAAGACAAGGAAGCCTTCATGTCACGCCACCCCTACACATCGCTCAACGCGGTGAAAAACGGCCGCGTATACGGCATCGAGAGCGGCTGGATCGACGTGGTCTCGCTGCGGAATATGGACGCGGTGGATTATATTGCGGGGATTTGTGGAGAGAATTAGGCAATAGGAAAATGTAGGGCTACCGCAATGCGACAGCCCTACTCAATATATGAAATAATATTCCTTGAACAGCCTCGGAGAGGCAAGACGCACGAAGTGCAATTAACCCCACATAAGGCAAAGCCGCAGTGTGGGGCGAGACAGTCCATCTTATTCCACCGCCTCTTTCAATCGCTCCGCATTCTCCGCCACTTGCAGCGCTTGGATCACCTCCTCGATGTCGCCGTTCATGAAGTTGGCAAGGTTGTACATCGTGTAGTTGATGCGGTGGTCTGTGACGCGGTTTTGCGGGTAGTTGTAGGTGCGGATCTTCGCAGAACGGTCACCGGTGGAGACCATCGTACGGCGTTTGGAGGCGATTTCGTCCAAATATTTCTGATATTCGCGCTCGAACAGGCGGGTACGCAGCACGCGCATGGCCTTTTCGAGGTTCTTGATCTGCGATTTCTCATCCTGGATGGAAACTACGATGCCCGTGGGAATGTGGGTGAGACGCACGGCGGAGTAAGTGGTGTTCACGCACTGACCGCCAGGACCGGAGGCGCAGAAGGTCTCCTTCTTGATGTCGCTCTGCTTGAGCTCCACGTCGAACTCGTCAGCTTCGGGCAGCACCACCACAGAAGCGGCTGAAGTGTGCACGCGGCCCTGCGACTCCGTCTGCGGCACGCGCTGCACGCGGTGCACGCCCGACTCGTACTTCATGATGCCATACACACCGTTGCCTGTCACGGAGAAGTCGATCTCCTTGTAGCCGCCCACGGTGCCTTCGGTCATGGAGAGCACCTCAATCTTCCAACCCTTCTGGTCGCAGAAATGCTGATACATGCGGAACAGGTCGCCAGCGAAGATGCTGGCCTCGTCGCCGCCCGTGCCCGCGCGAATCTCCATCTGCGCATTCTTGCTGTCTTGCGGATCGGAAGGCAACAACAACAGTCGGATCTCTTCTTCAAGCGTCTCTTTTTCAGTCTGATAGCTATCTAATTCAGCCTTGGCCATTTCGCGGAATTCCTCATCCTTTTCGTTGGCCAAAATATCCTTGGCATTGGCAATATTGTCAATGACATCCTTATATCTCTTATACGCATCCACCACAGCCTGCAACTCCTTGTAGTCCTTGCTCAGTTTCACGTAGTTTTTCATGTCGGACATCACGTCCGGCTTCGTGATTTCCTCGCCAATCTGCAGCCAACGTTGGTAAATGAGCTCTAATTTATCCAGTAAATCGTTCATATATAAGCCTTTCTGTCTTTTCTGTTTTGGGGCGCAAAGATACACTTTTTTCGGCTATTGGCTGTAGTGTTTTTATTGTAGAGACGATGTGCACATCGTCTCTACGGGGCAATTGTCTATATTCGGAATTTGTGTACTTTTGCCGCCATATTACCACGGTATGCTAAGATACATCGTCAAAAAAATCGGTTACGGTCTGCTGTTGATGCTCGGGGTGACGACACTCGTGTTCTTCCTGTTCACGGTGCTGCCGTCCGACCCGGCCCGTATGATCATGGGACAGCGCAGCGACCTGGAGACCGAGGAGGCCATCCGCAAGGAGATGGGTCTCGACCTGCCCATCGGGGTGCAATACTTAGCCTACCTCAACGATGTGTCGCCCATCTCGTGGCACCGCACCGACGATCCTACCTCCTTTTTCTACCTCAACGACGACAACTATCACTATGTCAAGCTGATACCGATTAAAAAATCGGCTATCGTGCTGAAAGCGCCATACTTACGTCGTTCTTACCAAAGCAAGCGTCCTGTGACGGAAATCATCGGCGAAGCGTTCCCGAAAACGGTGCTGCTGGCGGTGGTCTCCATCTTCTTCGCACTCATCGTGGGCATCATCATCGGCATCTTCTGCGCCCTGAAGAAGGGCACCTGGTTCGACAAAAGCGCGTTAGTTGTCTCTGTGCTTGGAATGTCGGTGCCGTCGTTTTTCGCGGCCATCCTCTTCGCATGGGTCTTCGCGTTCCTGTTAGCAGACTACACCGGACTCAACATGTTCGGCAGCTTATACACCGTAGATGACTATGGTTCAGGACAATACGTCAACCTCAAAAACCTGATTCTGCCTGCGCTAACGTTGGGTATCCGACCGTTGGCGGTGGTCATCGAGCTAACGAAGAACTCGCTTCTCGATGTACTGTCGCAGGACTACATTCGCACCGCGAAAGCAAAGGGCTTGGCCCAGAAAACGATCATCGTGAAGCACGCCCTGAAAAATGCGCTAAATCCCGTAGTAACAGCCATTTCGGGTTGGTTGGCGGGACTGCTCGCCGGCGCGGTCTTTGTGGAGTACATCTTCGACTGGAAAGGCATGGGCGTGGTCATCCTCGACGGCCTTGACAAATACGACTTCCCCGTGGTGATGGGCTCTTTGCTCTATGTCTCCATCATTTTGGTGATTATCAACATCGTATGTGACATTATTTACGGCTGGCTCGACCCGCGCGTCAGCCTGTCGTAGAGACGCGATTAATCGCGTCTCTACAGTGATAACCGTGCCATTTTTTTCGAAAAAATTTTTTTTCAAAATAAGTCGCTAATACTCAACAAGAAAAAAATATTAACGATTATTTGTTAATAATTACTGCCTACAAGGCGGCAATTCATCCAATACAATTATCTATTTTAGCAACCTCTAAATAAGCGTTTGATGGTTTTCGTAATTGACTGATAATCAGATTTTTAACGAAAATCAAAGGAGTTTGAAAAAGTAGAATAAGGGCTTTTTTCGGGAAAAACGACCATAAATTGTAATATAAAAAACCAAACCTAAACCGCCATAATTATGAGTGAAGATTTATCTCTTTTCAGTGCAATGAATGAAGAGGAAATGGAGCAGGAATTGACCGACCAGCAGCTCCAGCAATCAATGAGCGAATTGATTGCCAACCGAAATTCAGCCATGCAGAAATATGCGCAGGAGACTGCCGCAGTGATGCCTGAGCAAGAGACGGAAGTTCCTGTTCAGGAGCCGGTGACCTACACCAAGGAGGAGATCTTCCAGGATGTGGCCCGCTATTTTGGCGGCGACGAACTGGCGGCCGGGGTTTGGATTGACAAGTACGCGCTGAAAAACGCTGATGGTCAGTTAGTGGAGCGCACGCCGGAGGACATGCACCGTCGCATGGCACGCGAGTTTGCCCGCATTGAGCGCCGCTACCCGCGTCCGATGAGCGAAGACGAAATCTTCAACCTGTTCGACCATTTTAAATATGTAATCCCGCAGGGCAGTCCGATGGCCGGCATCGGCAACCAATATCAGGTGGTGTCGCTCTCCAACTGCTTTGTCATCGGCAACAGCGGCAACGCCGACTCCTACGGCGGCATCATGAAAATGGATGAGGAGCAGGTGCAGCTGATGAAACGCCGCGGCGGTGTGGGTCACGACATGTCCGACATCCGTCCCGCCGGCAGCCACGTGCAGAACTGCGCTCAGACCTCCACCGGCATCGTGCCCTTCATGGAGCGTTTCTCGAACTCCACCCGTGAGGTGGCGCAAGATGGTCGTCGCGGTGCCCTTATGCTCTCCATCTCCATCAAACACCCTGATGCAGAGCAGTTTATAGATGCAAAAATGACGCAAGGCAAAGTCACTGGAGCCAATGTCTCCGTCAAAGTGGATGATGAATTTATGCAAAGCGTCCAAAACCATACCTCTTATACCCAACAATATCCCATCGACAGCAAAGATCCCAAGGTGACCAAGGAAATTGATGCTAAGAAATTATGGGACAAAATCATCCACAACGCGTGGAAATCCGCCGAACCCGGCGTCCTCTTCTGGGACAACATCCGCAGAGAGTCCATTCCAGACTGCTACAAGGACGAAGGCTTCGAGACGGTTTCCACCAACCCTTGCGGCGAAATCCCGCTCTGTCCTTACGACAGCTGCCGTCTGATCTCCATGAACCTCTACAGCTACGTCGACAACCCGTTCACCGACCAAGCCATGTTCAACATGCCGCGCTTCCGCCAGCATGTGCAATGTGCGCAACGTCTGATGGACGACATCATCGACCTGGAGCTCGAAAAGATCGACGCCATCCTCGCCAAGATTGAGAGCGATCCCGAAAGCGAAAACGTGAAGCGCGTGGAGAAAGAGCTCTGGCTCAAGATCCGCAAACAGTCGCTAAAAGGCCGTCGTACCGGTCTGGGTATCACCGCAGAAGGCGATATGCTTGCAGCCCTCGGACTTACCTACGGTACCGACGAGGCCAACGCCTTCTCCACGGAAGTACACAAACAACTGGCTCTCGCTGCTTACCGCTCCTCCGTCAACATGGCCAAGGAGCGCGGCGCATTCCCGATCTACAGCTGCATCAAGGAGGGCCACAACCCCTTCATCCAACGTCTCCGCGACGCTGACCCGAAACTCTACGACGACATGATCCGTTACGGTCGTCGTAATATCGCCCTGCTCACCATCGCCCCAACAGGAAGCGTAAGTATCTGTACACAAACCACTTCCGGTATCGAACCCGCCTTCAACGTGGTCTACAAACGCCGTCGTAAAATCAACCCGAACGATATGGCCACCAAGAAGACCGTCGTGAAAGACACCGTCGGTGATATGTTCGAGGAGTATATGGTCTTCCACCATAAATTCGTGGTGTGGGCCGAGACCAAAGGATACACTTTAGAGCAACTGAAGAGCATGGACGAGAAGGATGTGCTCGCGTTGGTGGACCAGTCTCCGTACTACAAAGCCACCGCCGCCGACACCGACTATATTAAGAAAGTGGAACTGCAAGGTTCTGTACAGAAGTGGGTCGACCACAGCATCTCCGTCACCGTCAACCTGCCCGCCAACATCACCGAGGAGGTGGTCGGCGACCTCTACCTCAAAGCTTGGGAAGTGGGCTGCAAAGGTCTGACCGTCTATCGCGAAGGCTCTCGTGACGGCGTGCTCAACTCCATTGGCCAGAAGCCCAAAGAGGATGAAAAACCGAAGAACTTCAAACGTCCGCGCGAACTCAACGCCGATGTCATCCATTTCAAGAACAACAACGAGGATTGGGTGGCCTACATCGGTCTATATAACGGCAAACCCTACGAAATCTTCACTGGCAAGACTGGCGACGAAAGCTTCCTGCTGCCGAAATGGGTAGACCACGGCACCATTGTGAAGAATCGCCACGACGACGGCACCAAGTCCTACGACTTCATCTACCAAGACAAAGCCGGTTACGAGGTGATACTGCGCGGTCTGGACCGTTGTTTCGACCAAGAGTTCTGGAACTACGCGAAGATGACCTCTGCACTGCTGCGCAACGGCATCCCCGTGAACCACGTCGTGAACATCATCTCCGGCCTCAACTTCCGTCAGGAGAGCATCAATTCATGGCGTAACGGTGTCTGCCGCGCCCTCAAGAAATTCATCCAGGACGGCACCAAGCAGAAAGGCGTCGTTTGTCCCAACTGCCAGCAGAAAGACACCATGGAGTTCAAAGAAGGCTGCCTGACGTGTTCTAACTGCGGCTACGCCAAATGCGGAAATTAAAACGTTGTAGAGACGCGATTAATCGCGTCTCTACAGACACCATAAACTTAAAAACCAAACAATGAGCGATTCGCAACAGACTGTATTTTTGTACGTTCCATGTCAGATGGATCTGTTTCAGGCTGAGACGGTGAACAGTGTCATCGAAGTCTTGAACCGCCTGAACCAGTTCTGCCACTACGACATGGAGAACACCTGCTGCGGTCGCCGTTTCTTCATGGAAGGGGAGATGCAGTACGCCAAGGATTTGGGCTATCAGGTCATCAAATCCTACACCGAATACTGCGAACTGCACAAAAAGAGATTCCCGGTGGTCATTCCCGACGCTGCTTGCGCTGGTTTCATGCTTCGACACTTCGATCTCATCCTCAAAAACGCTACCCTTCCTACTGAGTTGAACACCTTCATCAGCAACGTGCGCGAACTGTGCGATTACATCGTTAACGTGCTGAAGGTCACCTCATTGAACAACACTTTCCGTCATAGAGTCTTCTATTTCAAGTCCTGTTCTGCCAAACATCTCTATCCCGAATGCAACGCACCGGAAATTTTGCTGAAAAACACGCAAGGGCTTGATTTGATAGAAGATACAGAAGATAAGAACTGCTGTTGCGGTGCGAACGGTCGTTTTGCAATGCTCAATCCCGAAGCCGCTGAGAAGATGACCGGCGAAATCGTGCTCCGTGCCTACAACCAAGGAGCCGAATACATCACCTCTACCGATATCCATTGTCTGCAGCTGCTCGACGCTTACAAGCAGGAACACGAAGTGGATGTAGGAATTATCCACATTGCGGATATTTTAAGAGGCGAAGAATAATTATTTTCCGAGAATTTTTAAGACAGGTCGCCAGAATAGGTTTTTGTAACAGCGGACGAATGGGATTTCGTAGCGTTCGCCTCCAAAACTGTGGTATAATCGTGCTACATTTTCATTAGTGGAGCCGTTAAAATCAAGGGTCAACGCTGTTTCCGCGTGGTCACGAATATATTCGTTTAGCAAGTAAAACATTGGCATACAATGAGATAATTGGTTTTCTCGGCCAGAAAACCAGAACCAACGACGCTTTCCGTCTTTCACGAACAACGCACCAGCAGCTAATTGGTCGTCTGCCGTCCGCACGCCGTAAATCTCTAACAAATCCCTATCAACTAGGCAGTTAGACACTTGAAGCAACCGCTGGTAATCCTTATCCCTGAAATGCACTTCTGTTTGCCCTCCTTTGTTTCTAATAAATAGCTGGATGATTTCCGACACGGATTCTTCCTGTCGCGTTATCACACATCCGAATTTTTCTGCCGTCTTAATATTGCGCTTTGTGTTTTGAGAAAAATTCCCATATAACTCATTATAAGGAAATTGCAACGACATCGAATGAGAAACAAACGTCATGTCTCGTTTTTCTACATTCAGCTTCTCATTCAAGATAATGTCGGCCAACACAAAATGCTTGGACACTTCCGAAAGAAAATCATCCACTTCTGCAAGTAAAAGTTCATGCTCTGATAAGATTCCCATCTGTGGCATGAAGAATGGCGTATAAACATATTTTAACACTCCTTTTTTGCGGTAAGGGAGCGGCATGATAGCCTGGTAATTGTCTTCTACCAAAGCATCCCACGAGTCGGGACCCGTGAGCAGATCCAACATTTCGAACTCCACAAAAATAGAAGAAAACAGGCTGTTATGGACTGCCTGATTCCATTTTTCAGGGTCGATTTCAGAATGTTTGAGGTAACGGATCATCACACAAAATGTTCGGCGATGCGCTGCATTTCGGAGGAAACGTTGTTGTTTTCGTACAAAATGCCGTAGATAGTCTCCACAATCGGGATTTCAGCACCGATTTTCTTGTTGATTTCGTGCACGCAACGACATGCGGTGTAGCCCTCCGACACCATGCGCAGCTCCAACAACGACACGCGCACCGACAAACCGTGTCCGATCATGATACCGAAAAGGCGGTTGCGGCTGAAGGTGGAATAGGCGGTCACAAGGAGGTCGCCGAGGTATACGGAATCGGAAATATGTCGGTTTTCGTTGGGGTAAACCTCTGATACAAAGTACTTCATCTCCTTCAGACAGTTAGCCACGTAGGCTGCGATGAAGTTGTCGCCGTAGCCAAGACCACTGTAAATACCGGCACCGAGGGCGTAGATGTTTTTAAGCACGATGGAAAGTTCCGCACCCATCACATCGCTGGAAACAGAGGTGCGACAATAGCGCGTGGTAAAGAACTTTGCAACGGTTTCCGCCAGTTCTTGATTGGTGGAAGCGGCGGTCAGGAAGGTGAACTTCTCTTGCGCAATCTCCTCCGCGTGCGACGGTCCGCTGATGATACATAGCTGATCCAGAGGCACTTTGAACTGTGATTGCATGTAGTCGCTGATCAGTTGCATGGTCTCCGGAACAATACCCTTGACGGCAAGGATGATCTTCTTTTTGGAGAGTTGCGAACGTTTCAGCGGCTCCAGCGTCTTGTGGAGATAGGCTGAGGGAGTGACAATGATGACGTAGTCGGCGCGCGCCACAGTGGTACGGATGTCGGTGCTCACCTTCACATCTTCGGGGTTAACGAAGACAGAGCTTAAATATTTGGGGTTATGTCCGTATTTGATAATGCTTTCTGCAATGGCTTCCTGGCGAACCCACCAGTGGATGTGTTCCAAGTTGACCGAGATAATCTTCACAATAGCGGTCGCCCAACTGCCACTGCCAATCACCGCCACCCTATACCGGGCACGCGATTTCTTGCTGCGAGGCGCTAATGCAGGAGATAGATGTTCATTCGTCATTTTAACTTTTTTTAAGCGTGCAAAGATACATTATTTTTTGGTATTTTTGCTGCTTAATTATGAGATTGTTTGTTTTGTGTTGATTATGAAGAAGTTAGATATTGGGGGTTGATGCAATAGAGAATTGGGAATAGATAAATAGACTTTACGATATGAAAAGATTATTACGTTTTTCGATTATTTGGATCTTATTGGGGATTTGCGTGAGTGTGCATGCGCAGGTGGTGCTCGATTTTGACGAGACTTACGCACAAGAAATGCTGAAACCCGGCACGCCCGCACCCGATTTCCAACTCAACACACCTGATGGCAAAACATTGAAGTTCAGCGAATTTGCTAAGGGAAAGTATGTGGTCATCGACTTTTGGGCCTCGTGGTGTCCCGACTGCCGCAAGGATCTCCCTGAAATCATCCGATTCTACAACATGTTCCACGATGATGGAGTGGAGTTCATCGGCGTTTCTTTCGATACAGACAAGAAAAAGTGGACGGATTACATCGCCAAGTCGGGTGTTCCTTACACACAGGTGAGCGAGCTGAAACGGATGAACCAGTCGGATGTGGCCAAGGCCTACGGTGTGCGCTGGATTCCGTCGATTTATCTTATTGGTCCAGACGGCAAAGTGCTGGTTAGCACGGTGTTGTCGTATAAGATTGAGAAAAAGTTATATGAGATTTTTGCGAAAATTCCTCCAAAAATAACGATTGTTGGAGGTGACACAGAGGAGCAGATTACCATTGACGGCAGCAAAGGAAAGCTTGGAGCGGTGTTGTACAAGCCAGAACTACGTTCCGGTGAGCGTTGCGATCTTGTGATACTGTGTCATGGTTTGAACTGTGACCACAATTTCGAGTTGATGAAACGCATTGAAAATCGGCTACATTCCGATCGGATTGCCACGCTGACCTTCGATTTCAACGGTCACGGCGCAAGCGAAGGCAAGTTTGTAGATATGACCATCCCAAACGAAATAGAAGACCTTGAACAGGTGTTAGCATACGCTCAAGACCTGCGTTTCGTCGATGACATCGCATTAGTGGGCCATTCCCAAGGCGCGGTGGTCGCGGCGATGGTCGCGGGCAAGCACCCGGACGACATCAAGGCTGTGGTGCTGTTGGCACCCTCGTCCTCGGTGCGCGACGACATTGCTCGCGGCAACCTCTTCGGTGTGGAGTTCAACCCGCTCGATCCGCCCGACAGCCTCGTGTTGCACAACGGCATCGCCCTCGGCAGACGCTACCTCAAAACCGCTTTCCGGTTGCCCATCTTCGAAACCGCCGGGCAATACCATGGCAACGCCTGCATCATCCATGGCAACGGCGACCGCTTGGTGCCCTACACCTGCGGCGAACGTTTCCATGAAATGTGGGAAAACAGTGAATATTACGAATTGGAATACTACGACCACAATTTCACGAACTGTATTTACCGTCCAGTGGAAATCACGGTCGATTATTTGAGAAGGACTTTACAACCGAAATAGGCCTTTAGAGATTGTCTCCGCGTAACGCGCGGTAGCGGTTGCGCGCCTGCACCACGTAAAGACTGTCGCTATAGTCTTTCAGAATTTTCTGGTAATATTCCATTGCCTGCGTGATGTCTTTCAGGTAATATTCGTACAGCTCTGCCAGCTGGAAGGTCGCATCGTCGGCCAGAAGCTGGTCTCCGTACTTTTCAATCACCTCTTTCAGCAGTCTTTCAGCCTCAAGATAGTTTTTCTGCTTGATGAGGATGAGCGCCTTTTGATAGAGCGCATCATCGACCAGAGAGCCAAACGGTGAGAGAATGATTACGGAATCAAGGGCTCTGAGCGCCTCGTCGTCCTTGTTCTGGAAAATCAGGAACTCAGCTTTAGCGTACATCTTCAAGGCTAAATTACCCTCGGAATTGCTGAAAAGCGCCATCGTGGTGTCGCTATCGTCCAGTTCTTCCTCTTCCTCCAAATTATCGGAAATCAGCATGGAAGAATAGATGGCGTCGTTGGCGATGAGTTTCGTGGTGGCGGCAGCAAGCACGTCCAGCTGACTCTTCGCCCAGTTGAACTCCCCTATATAAAAGGAAAGCTTCGCGTTTTTGAACTTCGCCTCGTTGCCTAATACATCGTTGGGCATATCCTTATCCACTTGCGAATAGTTGAGCGAAGCATCCCAAATATTTCCCGTATATAACTGAACATCAGCAAGATCGATTTTGTACTGGTTTTTCTCCTTGGGGTCACGGGTAGCAGCCATCGCCTGATTGAGCACATCCATCGCCTCCTGCGGTTTATTGACGTAAAAGGCCAGCAGATGGGCATATTTACGGATCCAGTCCATCGTGCCGGAATGAATACCGTTCTCTTCCAGCGCTTTTCGGAAATCCTGTTCCAGATTGATGGCATCCACCATTTTCACAGGTGAGGATTCAATAAGCTGCATATACTTGACATCCAGGATTTTCATCTTCGCCTGCACATAGTTATGCGCCTCTTCGCCCTTCTTGATGATGTAATTCAATGCCTCAATGGCGATGTCATAATCGTGGTTGGCGGCCGCCACAGTAGCCAATTCGTAAGTGAAAATGCCCTCCGTTTTGAGCCGTTTGTCCAACGCTTTGGCCAAAACAAAAGCCTCCTCGTAATCCTTATGCAATTGGCTGATCCAATACAACTCTTTGATACAAAGAATGTTGTTTGGATTTTTTTGAGAAAATTTCTGCAGTGCCGTGCGGATGTTCATGTACTGCGTGTTGTCCTCGTCATCCATCAGCAAGTCCTGAATAGCCGTCTGCACGTCATTCTGGTACTTCTCATTGTCGGTTTTGACCAACGAAATAATCTCATCCACAATCTTGTCATTTTGATGGAGAAGCTTGTAGATGCTAATCAGATTTTTGGACAGATATTGTTCATTATCAAGGAGTTTACGACCTTTTAGGATGGCTTCAGCAGCGTAGTCGTACTTGCCGCGCGACATATAGGCGTTGTTCAGCTCACTGACGGCAGTCTCCTTCGCCTGCAGGTTTTTCAAACACTCTTGATAGATTTTTTCAGCTTTTGCATTGTCGCCTGCACGCTCATACACATAACCCAAATCCACTTTGTAACGCTGCACATTAGGGTAGGCTTTCACCTGTTTTTTCAGCATTTTTTCCGCAGCGTCGTAGCGTTCCAGCTCCAAAAGGGCGTGATAATAATAATAGTAGATGTAGGAATCCGGCTTTTTGTTGTGGATTTTCTCAAAAAGCTCCACAGCTTTGTCGTATTCCTTGTCGCGGTAATATTGCAAAGCAAGCTGCTCTTCCTGACTTTGCTGCGCAATAGCAGCACCGCCGCAAGAGAAGAGCAGCATGATGATAATGAACAGTCTTTTCATCCGATTTTAGTCGATAATATCGAAACGGGTGTAAGGACGAAGCACTTCAGGAATGACGATGCCCTTTTCGGTCTGGTTGTTCTCCAGCAGGGCGGCCAACACGCGCGGCAAAGCAAGAGCGCTGCCGTTGAGCGTATGGGCGAGTTTCGTCTTACCTGTGGCATCTTTGTATCTCAGTTTCAGGCGGTTAGCCTGATATGATTCGAAGTTGGAAACGGAGCTGACCTCCAGCCATTTCTGCTGGGCTTTGGAGTAGACCTCCAAGTCGTAGGTCAGTGCGGAGGTAAAGCTGATATCGCCACCACAGAGACGCAACACGCGGAACGGCAGACCGAGCTTCGTAAGCAACATCTTGCCGTGATTGGTCATCTCCTCCAGCGTTTCGTATGAGCGATCGGGGTGTTCGATGGTCACAATCTCGATTTTGTCGAACTGATGCAGACGGTTGAGACCGCGCACATCCTTACCGTAGGAACCAGCCTCGCGACGGAAACATGCGGAGTAGGCGCAATTCTTCAACGGAAAGTCGCTCTCTTTGAGAATTACATCGCGGTAGATGTTGGTAACGGGCACCTCAGCGGTGGGAATCAAGTAGAAGTTGTCGACCTGACAGTGGTACATTTGTCCCTCTTTATCAGGCAGTTGGCCGGTACCGTATGCAGAATCCTCGTTCACCATGTAGGGCGGTTGAATCTCCACGAAACCGGCAGCGGTAGCTTCGTCAAGGAAGAAGTCAATGAGGGCACGTTGCAGACGAGCACCTTTGCCTTTGTAGACGGGGAAGCCGGCACCCGTAATCTTGGTACCGAGTTCAAAGTCGATGATGTCGTATTTCTTCACCAGTTCCCAGTGAGGCAGAGCGCCTTCGGGCAGGTTGGAATCATCACCTTGCTTGTAAACAATTTCGTTGTCCTCAGCGCCTTTTCCGGGTTTCACGGCGGCGTTGGGCAGATTGGGCAGCAGCACCATCTTGCTCTGCAGCAGCTCTTCCTGCTCCTGCAGTTTGGCGCGGTCGACACGCTCGCTCTCTTTCAAAGTGGCCATCTCAGCTTTGAGGGTTTCGGCCTCGTCGCGTTTGCCTTCTTTGAAAAGTTGTCCGATCTTCTTCGCACCCTGATTCTGGGCCATCAGATTGTCGTCGATTTTCTTCTTCAGGTTGCGGTTGTCGCTATCTAATTCACGAATTTCAGCCACCAATTCCGTAGCATCGAAATTCTTAATTTTCAGTCTGTCAATAACTTCCTGTGGATTTTCTCTTAAAAGTTGAATCTGTAACATCGTCTAAAAATTTAAGCCGCAAAGGTACATAATTTTCAAAAACAGTAGGGCAAAAAACAGATGCGATTATTCGCGGACGTATGCCGTTTCGCGCAACATACGGAAATTCTCCGGTTCCACCTCATCGTGGATGAATTCGCGGGCGAGGCTCTCCTTGCCGTTGTCGTCATATTCGTATTCCGACCAGCCAGTAATCTCCCCCTCTTTGTTGTACATGGTGTTCTTCACCACGCGGTCACCGTCGTAACTCATCGCGATGCGGCGATAGGAGTCCAAATCCTCTTCCACAATTTCGGTCTGGCGACCTTCTTCGTCAAAAGTACGCAAAACCTTGGCAATCAACATCATATCATAGTTATAGATAAGGTCTTTGATTCTGTCGCCATGCTCATTGTAGGTAAACTCTAAAGTACGGCGGTCGTTGTTCTGCACCTCATCGCGGGAGTAAACAGCCACTTGACCTTTCTCATTGTACTGATAATGATGGATATAGAGTGGATTGCCGTAATCGTCGTTTTCTGTCACCGTGTCGGGACGACCATTCACGTATGTGGTGGTTTTCTCTACATAGTCCAATTTCCCGTTCACGTAAACCTCCTGCTTCACCGGCTGATTATCGGCATCGTAATAGTATTTGGTGACATATTCGTCAGAGGCATCACCATAATAGTTCGACTGCGCCACCAACTGATGCGCTTCATCGTATTGATTGACAGTTTTTTGCAACAGAATATGGTCTTGGTCATACTGTTCAGCCTGCAACAGCTCTCCATTGTCGTCGTACGTATTGACGGTCAGTGTGTTCAGAGAGCCATCGGGTTCGTAACGTTCCTCACGAATGATCCGACCTTGGTCGTCATATTCAGCGAAACCTTCCGTATATTCCACGGGTTCAATATCTTGCGCATCATATCCGACACGTTGGTATTCTTTCTTGATAATTTTTAACGTTTTCATTTTCTTGCGTTTTAAATTTTGGGCAAAGATACATTTTTTAGGCGAAAGGGAACAGACTAAAGGCAATAGAAAAAGGCGACCCGTGAGAGCCGCCCTTTATCGTATTATCAATCAATGGATTATCCAAGGAACGGATAGCCGTAATCGGTTGCAGGAACGTAGGTTTCCTTGATGCAACGAGAGCTGATCCAGCGGACAAGGTTGAGCATACTGCCGGCCTTGTCGTTGGTGCCGGATGCACGTGCACCGCCGAAGGGTTGGCAACCCACAACAGCGCCTGTCGGCTTGTCGTTGATGTAGAAGTTACCGGCGCAGTGACGCAAAATGTTCTCAGCTTGGATGATAGCGTAACGGTCGCGGGCGATGATAGAGCCGGTGAGAGCGTACGGAGAGGTCTCGTCGCAAACGTGCAACATCTCTTCGTATTTGTCATCCTCATAGACGTACACCGTGATGACCGGTCCGAAGATCTCCTCGCGGATAGACTCGTAATCCGTGGTCTTAGCCAGGATGATAGTGGGCTCCACGAAGTAACCGACAGACTTGTCGTAGTTACCGCCGAGCACGATTTCAGCATCCTTGGAAGCCTTTGCGCGATCGATGTAACCAGCGATATTGTCGAAAGATTTCTCATCGATGACGGCATTCACGAAGTTGGAGAAGTCGCGAACATCACCCATCTTCACGGTCTTCATCATATCTTTAATATGTTTCAGCGTATCAGCCCAAATGGATTTGGGAACATAGGCGCGAGATGCAGCTGAACATTTCTGACCTTGGTACTCGAAAGCGCCGCGGAGGATAGCCACTGCCAACTCGCGTGTGGGAGCGGTCTTATGGGCGAAGATGAAGTCCTTACCACCGGTCTCACCCACAATCTTCGGATAGGTATTATAGATGTCGATGTTTTCACCGATGAGTTTCCAGAAGCTCTTGAAGGTGCCGGTGCTGCCGGTGAAGTGGATACCAGCCAAGTGCGGTGACTTGAAGGCCACGTCGCTGATAACGGAACCGCTGCCGGGCAGGAAGTTGATGACGCCGTCGGGAAGACCAGCCTCCTGGAGGAGTTTCATCAGGTAGTAGTTGGAGAGGATAGCCGTAGTGGACGGTTTCCAGATGGTAACGTTACCCATCAAAGCGGGAGCCACGTTCAGGTTCAGCGCGATAGAGGTGAAGTTGAACGGGGTGATGGCATATACGAAACCTTCCATGCCGCGATACTCGTTGCGGTTGAGAGTAGCGTGATCGGAAATCGGTTGTTGGCTATAGAGCTGAGAAGCGAAATAGGTGTTGAAACGCAGGAAGTCGATAGCCTCGCACGGGCAGTCGATTTCAGCCTGCATCGGGCTCTTGCCCTGTCCCAGCATACAAGATGCATTCAGGATGTAGCGATATTTGGTGGCGAGCAGTTCAGCGGCCTTCATCATAATGGAAGCACGTTGGATCCAAGGGGTCTCTTCCCAACCCTTCTTAGCTGCCATTGCAGCGTCGATGGCCATTTGGACCTCTTTCTTGCCCACTTTGTGATATTTAGCCAGCACGTGGTTGTGCTCGGTAGGCATCACCACCTGACCCATATCGCCAGTTTTCACCTCTTTTCCACCGATGATCAGCGGAATTTCAATTTCCTGATTATATTGTCTTTCTAATTCTTTTTGCAATAATGCTCTTTCCGGCGTACCGGGTGCATAAGAGAAAACCGGTTCATTTTGCGGTTCTCTGAATACATAATTGGCGTTGTTCATAATGATTCTTTGTTCTTAATTTTATGTTAGGGAATAAAATTTCGGTGCAAAAATACAAAAAAATTATTCAGACGGACATTAGTACGCCCATTTTTGCATATCGGCCTTCAAAATGTGGATAGCCATCTCCACCACGGGCTTTTCGGCAGCCACAGAAAGAAGGGTTTCCGCAAACTCGCGACTGTCGGCATCCTTGTCAAAGTCACCGGCCACAGTGTTGATGATGCTCTCAATGTCGGTTTTAGCGTCTACGATCTTCTCCCACACAACGTCGGAGATGTAAATCTGCTGCGAGAGGTTGTGTTCAAATTCGCTGCGGATGGCCATAAGCAGCAGGTTTTGCTCTTGGGAAACAGTGAGTCCGACGGCGTGGATACGCAGCACCAGCTGATTGGGGTCGATGCGTTCAAGAAAGAGCGCCATACGTTCGTATGCCTGCAGACGCAACGGCAGCACTACCGAGTGGTTCTTCTTGCCACTTGCCAACGCAGCGATTTTCGCTTTCGCTTCCATTATCATCTTTGTAATATAGACGGCCCCTGCAACCATCACCACAATTCCTGCTAAAATGCAAAATCCTAATATGTTCATAGTATTTTTAAGGTTTAGAGTTTAAGGTTTAAGAATAGCCAATTGCCAACAGCCAATAGCTAAAAGCCAAAAACCGGCGGCAAAAGTACACATTATTCCCGAATAACGCAGTTAAAAATAAATTATTATTCAAATCCGGAAGATAGCTGTGGTTGTGCGCTCAAGTTACGCAAAAAAAGTGTATTTTCGCGGGCTTAAAATATAAGGTATAGAATATTGGAAACGTTAGATAGAACAAAAGAACTCGAAACGAAAGATATTGGGCATCTGTTGTGGATTTATGCCCTTCCCGCGGTAATCAGCCAAGTTATCGCTTCTGTATATAACATTGTGGACCGTGTCTTCATTGGGCGCGGTGTGGGTGCGTTAGCCATTGCCGGATTGGTCATCACGATGCCGCTGATGAACATCATCCACGCTTTCGGCGCCTTGATTGGCGTAGGATCCGCTTCGCGAATGTCTATTGTTTTGGGCAAAAAAGACAACGAATGGGCGGAAAACATATTAGGCAACAGCTTGATTTTTACAGTATTACTGGGAACTTGTGTCATTACGTTTTGTTACCTCTTCTTGGACAAAATCCTGATGATGTTCGGTGCAACAGCCGAAACGATTGCCTACGCCCGCGAGTACATGATCTATATTCTGCCGGGCATGTTTCTGATTACAGTGGCGTTCAACCTCACCGGTTTGATTCGCGCATCGGGCTATCCCACCAAAGCGATGCTGATTATGGCGGGAGGCGCCATCCTCAACATGATTCTCGACCCCATCTTCATCTTTGCATTGGATATGGGTATCAAAGGTGCTGCTATTGCCTCCACGATTTCCATTTTCTGTATGGCGGTGGTCGCCATTCTGCATTTCGTGCAGCCGTCGTCGTTCATCCGTTTCAAAGCGCACGCTTGGAAGCCGAAAGGCTATATCTTCAAGAATATCACCATGATAGGTATGAGTCCGTTCCTGATGAACTTGGCCGCTGCCGGAGTGGTTGCCATCCTCAACAGTCAGCTGCTGCGTTACGGTGGCGACTACGCAGTGGGGGCTTACGGCATCTGCAACACATACGGTAACTTCCTGGTTCTCGTGATTATAGGCGTTTGTCAGGGTATGCAGCCTATCGCCGGATACAACTACGGTGCGGGCCACGGACACCGACTCAAACACGTTTACGGACTGACCATGTGGATCTGCGTGGCCATCGGTCTGGCGGGCAGTGTGATTTCCTGCCTCATTCCGAGCACGATGATGCGCGCCTTCACCACCGACTCACACCTTATCGAACTGGGCCGCGTTGCCTTGCGTTACAGCATGGTGATGTTCCCGCTCATCGGCTTCACCATCGTCAACTCTAACTTCTTCCAATCCATCGACAAACCGTGGGTAGCGATTGTCACCAGCCTTTCCCGCCAGGTTATCTTCCTGGTTCCGATGAGCATCCTCATCCCGATGCTCTACGTGAAACTCGGCTGGAACGGCCTCAACGGTGTCTGGATTTCCCTCACAATCTCCGATGTCCTCGGAGCCGTCCTCGCCGCCATCCTACTCTACACCCAACGAGACGTTTTCTCCATCTCAAACGAAGAAACGAATAATCAAAATATAATTCCTTGAGCAGTCTCGAAGAGACAAGACGCACGAAGTGCAATTAACCCCACATAAGCGACGAAGGAGCGCAATGTGGGGTCGAAAATGAAACACGAAGAGAAAAAAATGACAAACTACTACATAGATACCCACGCCCACTTGTACCGCGAGTACTACCCTGAAGACCTCCGCGAGGTGATTCAGCGGGCGGTGGACGCTCGCGTGGAGAAGGTGCTCCTCGCCTGCGTGGACGCACAAACTCCCCCGATGATCGCAGAAGCGGTGGAGATGTTCCCGAACAACATCTTCGGACTCATCGGACTGCACCCTTCCGACGTGCGCGAAAACTACGAAGAGGTACTGGCGGAGCTGGAGACCCATATCGGCGACCGCAACATCGTCGGCATTGGCGAAATAGGACTCGACTACTACCACGACCGCGATTTCGAGAAAGAGCAGCAGATTGTCTTCCAACGTCAGCTCGACTGGGCCCGCGACCGCAAACTGCCTCTGTCGCTGCACATCCGCAACGGATACAGTGAAGCGATTCCGATTCTGAATCAGTACGAAATCGGCTCGATGTCAGGCGTATTGCACTGCTTCTCGGGCGGCATCCAAGAGGCGGAATGGGCTGCGAAACACGGATTTGTCATCGGTATCGGTGGCATCGTGACCTTCAAGAACAGCAAACTGCAGGAGCTGATTCCGAAGATCGGTTTGGACCACATCGTGTTGGAAACCGATGCTCCTTATCTCGCTCCCACCCCGCATCGCGGTACGCCCAACGAGAGCAGCTACATCCCGCTCATTGCAGCCAAAATCGCTGAAATCATGGAGGTTTCCGTGAAAGAGGTGATGGAGCGCACCACCGAAAATGCATTAAGAATCTTCAAATTAATTCAATAACCTTATAAAATGAAAAAGCTATTCTCTACTCTCCTCATAATCAGCCTCTTCATAGGGGTGACTACTGCGCAATCCAACTCCTTCGGCACGCGCATAGGATACAACTTCGAGCTCTCTCTACAGCACCCGCTCGCCAGCTCCGGAATGCTGGAGTTTGACGCTGGGGTTACGCCTTTTATTTTCCAAAAGGGCGTTATGTACAACGAAGACGGCACTGCAGTTGACCTACAATACACTTACGGACGCGTTCAAGCGGTAATTGCATACGACTGGATTATGGACATTCTTCCCAGCTTTTACTGGTACCTCGGTGCAGCCGTCGGCGTGAGCTGGGGTTACGGTGAATTCTTCGAAAGTCCACATTACGACAAAAACGGCAAATTGGTAACTTACAGAAAGTTAGGTCTCCCTATCGGTGCGCAAATTGGTCTGGAATACGAATTCAAAGCACCGATCAACATCAGTGTTGACTGGCGTCCGATGGTCAATGTCTTCGGATTTAGTCAGGGAGATTATACCTCTTATCTCTATAGCTTTTCGCTCGGTGTTCGCTACCGGTTTTAATCCACAAAATAAACCTGTAAACCTGTAAACCTGTAAACGTGTAAACCTGTAAACCAACAATAATGATCGAATCAAACATTTTCACGCCCTGTCAGATTGGGCCTATAACATTAAAAAACAGAACAATACGTTCCGCAGCTTTTGAAAACATGGCACACGGAAACCGACCGACCGAGCAGCTGTTCAACTACCATACGGCGGTGGCTCGCGGCGGTGTCGGAATGACCACCGTGGCCTACGCTTCCGTGAGTCGCAGCGGACTCTCTTTCGAGGGACAGCTCTGGTTGCGCGAGGAGATTGTGCCGGAGTTGAAGAAGCTGACAGACGCGATCCACGCAGAAGGGGCGAAAGCCTCCATCCAGATCGGACACTGCGGCAACATGACGCACCGCTCGACTTGCGGTGAAAAACCGCTGTCCCCTTCTGGCCGTTTCAACCTCTACTCGCCGACTTTCACCCGCAAGATGACGGTGAAAGATATCGACCAGATCGTAGACGATTTCGGGAAGGCAGTGGATATGTGTCGTCGTGCCGGCTTCGACTGCATCGAGGTTCACGCGGGACACGGCTACCTCATCAGCCAGTTCCTCTCACCCTACACCAACCACCGTCGCGATGAATATGGCGGCTCCCTCGAAAACCGCATGCGCTTCATGCGTCGCGTGATTTCCCGCGTGATGGAAGAGGCCAAAGACGATATGGCTATCGTGGTGAAAACCAATATGTATGACGGTTTCCGCAGCGGTATGCACGAGGACGAATGCATCAAAGTGGCGCAGGAATTGGAGAAGTTAGGAGTACACGCACTGGTGCTCACCGCCGGTTTCGTCAGCAAAGCCCCGATGGACGTGATGCGCGGCGCAATGCCCCTGAAGACCCTCGCTTACTACATGGATTTCAAGAAGTTCTGGTGGCTGAAGTTCGGTCTCTTTTTCGGTGGCCGCCTTATGATCCCCACCGTTCCCTACAAGGACGCCTACTTCTACGACACCGCCATGAAGTTCCGCCAGGCCGTGAAGATGCCGCTGATTTACGTGGGCGGCATGGTCAACAAAGACGATATGGAGAAGGTGCTGGATTCCGGTTTCGTGGCCTTCCAGATGGCCCGCGCCCTCGTTCACGACACCGATTTCGTGAACAAGCTGCACTCCGGCGAGGTGACCAAAAGCGGCTGCAAACACTCCAACTACTGCATCGGCCGTATGTACACGCTCGATATGCGCTGCCACCAGTGCATGAAGGAGAACGAATTGCCTGCAAAATTGCAACGAGAGATTGAAAAATCCGAGCGAAAAATCGAAGCTAATAAATAATAAAAACCATAATGAAGAAAAAAACAATCGCCATTATTCTTGGATGCCTGCTGTTAGTAGGTTGTCTGCTGCTTGTTTTGTTCAAAACCGGTGTGATTCGCGGCAATAGTCAGCCCAAATCCGACATTTTTGCCGTCAAAGACACGAACAATATCACCAAAATCTTCATCGCCGACATGAACGGAGAGTACACGTTGCTGGTGCGTCACGATGACGGCTGGTATGTGCAGGATTCCGTGAAGGCGATGCCGCAGAAGGTGAACGACCTGCTGGCCACCATGCACAACATCACCCTGCAGCAAACGGTGGCGAAAACCGCCCAATCGAACATCAACAAGATGATGTCGGTGAACGCCATCAAGGTCGAAATCTACCAAAATGCACCTAAATTCAAGATTTTCGGCATTCCGTTTTTCACCAAGGAACGCAATGTGAAGACCTACTATATGGGTCCTTCAACGATGGACAATGTGGCCAATTTCGCCATTTTAGAGGGTTTTGACGAGCCTTGTATCGTCCATATTCCCGGTTTCCGCGGCTTCTTAACACCGTTTTACGCTTTTAAAGCCGTGGATTGGTACAATTGCGACCTATTCAGCACCAAAATCACCCGTATCAAGTCATTGAAAGTGGAGGATTTCGAGAATCCAGAGGAGTCTTACTATATCGAAAAGTCTGGCCCCCGTTTCTTCAGTCTGTATAATGTTCATAATGAGCTGATTCCGGATTACGACACTGTGAAGCTGCTCGATATGTTGTCCGAATATCGCGACAAGAACTACGAAATCTACATCTCCAACATTTCCGATAGCGAAAAAGACTCCATCATCAGATTTAACCACTTCAAAACCATCACGTTAACAGACGTTGACGGCAAGAAAACGAAGTTGGATATGTACCGCAAGCTGGAACTGGATCCTTACTATTTGGATGCTATCATTGGCGGTGAAGAACGTTCCGGTGAAGAGCCTTATAACCGCGACAAGTTCTATGCAGTGCTGAACGGCAACACGAAGGATTTCGTGCAGTGCCAATATTTCCACTTCGACCGTCAGGTGCAGCCGCTCTCCTATTTCCTGAAACAGCAGCCGAAATAGCATGAGCGACGAACTCTACATGCAAAGATGCCTGCAGCTGGCCGCCTTGGGATTGGGCAAAACGAGTCCGAACCCGATGGTGGGCGCGGTAATCGTGCATAACGGCAAAATCATCGGCGAAGGATATCACCATCAATGCGGTCAGGCACACGCGGAAGTGAATGCCATTAACTCCGTAAAAGACAAAGAGTTACTGAAAGAGAGCACCATCTACGTGAACCTGGAACCCTGCTCCCATTTCGGAAAAACGCCACCCTGTGCCGATGCGATTATCCGTTATGGGATTCCCAAGGTGGTGATCGGTTCTATCGATTATCACGACAAGGTAAACGGCAACGGTGTGCGTAAGCTGCGTAAGGCAGGTGTGGAGGTAGTGGAAAACGTTTGCGAAGCTGATTGTGAGGAACTTAACAAGCGGTTCTTTACCTTCCATCAGCAGCATCGACCCTACATCATCCTGA
>JAGBPE010000248.1 GCA_017633495.1 Bacteroidales bacterium
CGGACTCTACCGTGTGGGCATCCACATCGCCGACGTCTCCTACTACGTGAAGCCCGGCTCCCTCATCGACCAAGAGGCTTACAACAGAGGCACTTCCGTATATCTCGTGGATCGCACCATCCCGATGCTGCCCGAGGCACTCTCCAACAACCTCTGCTCCTTGCGTCCTGACGAAGAGAAGCTTTGCTACAGTGCCGTCTTCGACTTGGATGACAAGTGCAAGGTGCATAAAGAGTGGTTCGGTCACACTGTCATCCGCTCCAACCGACGTTTCAACTATGAAGAGGCACAGCAAATTATCGAAACGGGCGAGGGCGACCTCTCCAACGAGATTCTGCAACTGCACAAACTGGCGCAGGTGATGCGCAAACAACGTTTCGACAACAACGCCATCAGCTTTGAAACTGAGGAAGTCAAGTTCCAGTTGGACGAGAACGGCAAACCCATTGGTGTCTATCTCAAAGAGCAGAAAGAGGCTAACTGGCTCATCGAGGAGTTCATGCTGTTGGCCAACAAGCGCGTGGCCGAAAAGGTCGGCAAGAAGCGCACCGTTAATCAGCCTGAAAACGTCTTCGTCTATCGTGTACACGACAAACCGTTGGAGGAGAAACTCGGCACCTTCAAGAATTTCGTCAAGAAGTTGGGCTTCGACCTCAAAACCACTTCCACAAAGGCCTTCAGCAGCTCGCTGAACAAGATGTTGGAGGAGGAAAAGGGCAAACCCGACTACGACATGCTGAGCAAACTCTCCATCCGCATCATGGCACGCGCCGTCTACAGCACCGACAACATCGGTCACTACGGACTGGCATTCCCCTACTACACCCACTTCACCTCGCCCATCCGCCGTTATCCGGACTTGATGGTACACCGGCTGTTAGACCGCTACTTGGCGCATCAGCCGTCAGTGAGCAAAGATCAGTATGAGGACTACTGCAAGCACTGTTCCGACATGGAGCGGCAGGCAATGGAGGCCGAGCGCAACTCCATCAAGTACAAGCAGGCCGAGTACTTGGCTGACAAGATTGGTCAGGAGTTCGACGCCGTGGTCTCCGGCATCTCCAAATGGGGTGTCTATGCCGAATTGAAAGAGTCGCACTGCGAGGGCATGATTCCGATGCGCAGCTTCGACGACGACTTCTACTACCTTGACGAGGAGAACTACACGCTCGTGGGTCTGCACCACGGCAAGAACCTCCGTTTCGGCGATCCCGTGCGCGTACGCGTGGTGGCCGTCGACATCCTCAAGCGCCGGATGGACTTCGAACGTGTATAACGTCGAAAACATCTTGCCATTTGACATTTTTTGTATTTTTGCGCATTGAATCCGATATGCAAAAATACGGCACAATACTGCTCCTTCTACTGTCGGCTTTAACGCTCACAGCCCGCAAACCCGCTGACACGCTGTCGGCTGGGCGGTGGGAGTTTGTGCAGAACCTCGGACAATGGGAGTCGCCCGTGCGCTTCAAAGCTGCGATGTACAGCGGTGCGATTTTCTTCGAATCCAATGGCATCACCGTGGCGCAATGGCATCCTGAACAACTTCGCGAAATTCAGGAAGCCAAACACAACGGCAAACCTTTCCCCCGCAACACGATTGATGCCGCTGCTTATCATGTCACTTTCCTGCAAGCGAATCCGAATTCCCAAGTCTCCGGCGGAAGTCCTTACGACTACTACTACAACTATTTTCATGGAAATGCACGCGGACAATGGGTTTCCCATGCCGTCATATACCATAATATAATATATGCCGCCTTGTATGAAGGCATCGACCTGCATTTTCTGAGTAACGACGACTACCTGAAGTATGAGTTTCATATCTCGCCCGGCAGCGACCCGCATCAAATCCAGATGCGTTATGAGGGTTTGAGGAGCATCTCCAAAGTCGGGGAAGAGCTCCTGCTGCATACCGCTGTGGATCGCATCCTGGAGCTCGCGCCATACGCCTATCAGATTGACAACAAAGGAGATACCATCAAGATTGATTGTTCCTACGCTCTGGATAAAAACATCGTCACCTTCGCGTTAGGACAATACGACCCCACCCTACCCTTGGTGATTGACCCCACGCTGGTCTTCTCGTCGTTTTCCGGTTCCACCGCCGACAACTGGGGCTACACCGCCACCTACGACTCGCACGGCAACCTCTACGGCGGCGGCATCGCCTTCAACGTGGGCTATCCGACCTCGATAGGGGCTTACCAAGTGGACTTCAGCGGCGTTGTAGATGTCTCCATCTCCAAATTCGATGCCACCGGCAGCTTTCTCCACTATTCGACCTACTTGGGCGGCACTAAAGCCGACATTCCGCACAGTCTATTCGTCAACGACAACGACGAGCTTTACATCTTCGGCACCACCGGTTCCGGGGATTTTCCCGTCACTGCCGATGCTTTCGACACCAGCTTCAACGGCGGTCCCAACACCAGTCTCTCCACCAGCATGCACTTCCCCAACGGCTCCGACATCTTCGTTGCGAAACTCAGCGCCGATGGCGCGCAACTGCCCGCCTCCACCTTCATCGGCGGCAGCGGCAACGATGGTATCAACACCGCCAGCGGACTTCGCAAGAACTACGCCGACGACAACCGCGGCGAAATCATCGTGGACGAGAACAGTAACGTCTACGTGGTCTCTTCCACGAGCTCCATTGACTTTCCCGTCACTTCCTCCATATTCCAAGCCGACAGCAACAGCCTGCAGGATGTCTGCGTCTTCAAAATGAGTCAGGATTTGTCGACGCTGATTTGGAGCAGCTATTTCGGCGGTTCGGGCAACGACGCCGGTTACAGTATGTTTTTGGCATCCGACAAGAGCGTCTACTTCTGCGGCGGCACCACCTCCAGCGACCTGCCCGTTTCATCTAATGCATACCAAACTTCTTATGCCGACAGTGCCATCGCGGGCGACGGGTTTGTGGCGCACCTTTCAGCAAACGGCAACTCCCTGTTACACAGCACCTATCTTGGCAAGTCCGGCTACGACCAAGCCTACCTGATCAAAGCCGACAACGACGAATACCCGCACATTCTCGGGCAAACCTCCGCTGAGGGAATGCAATGGATTCACAACGCCCAATATTACGTTCCAGGCGGCGGTCAGTTCCTCATCAAGTTACTGCCCAACCTCAGCGATGCTGTTTGGTCAACCGCTTTCGGCAGCGGCTTAGGCGGTCCCGACATCTCCCCCACCGCCCTTATGGTGGACTTCTGCAACAGCATCTACCTGTCGGGATGGGGCTCGCACCAGCTCAACGGATTCGGCGGCACCTCAGGACTGCCCATCACCGCAAACGCCTTCCAATCCACCACCGACGGCAGCGATTTCTACTTCATGGCCATCAGCGAAGATGTCAGCAA
>JAGBPE010000249.1 GCA_017633495.1 Bacteroidales bacterium
CGGCGAGGACCGCAACGCCAACCTTGACGCGATGAAGGCATATCAGAAAGAGTGGTTGGAGATTGGTTTCGTGCCGCGTGCCGACAAGGATCGCATCTATACCGAGTATCGCAATGCCATCAACAAACGTTTTGCGGAACTCAAGGTGAGTGCCGACGACATGCGTCAAAACCGCTACCAGTCTCGTCTTGACGACATTATGCGCAATCCTAACGCTGACAAGCTCATCGACAAGGAGAAAAACTTCCTCACCACCAAGTTAGCTCGTCTGAAAGACGATATCGCGTTGTGGGAGAACAATTTGGGATTCTTCTCCAATTCCAAGAACGCTGAAATCCT
This sequence comes from Bacteroidales bacterium, assembly GCA_017633495.1. GTDB lineage: Bacteria > Bacteroidota > Bacteroidia > Bacteroidales > WCHB1-69 > F23-D06. The sequence continues at coordinate 340 of JAGBPE010000249.1, forward strand.
GACGGCCGAGTTCCGCAAGAAAATCGAGTTTGCCAAGAAGGAAGTATCCGATCTGGAGTACAAGATCAAGATGATGAACAATCCAAAGGCTGCCGAACAGGCCGAGGCTCCTGCCGCCGAGGCAGAACCCGCCGCCGAAACGGAAGCCCCTGCGGAAGCGTAAATTCAGCTATTAGCCATTAGCTTTTGGCCATTGGCTTCTAATAGCTAATAGCCAAAAGCTAACAGCTAACAGCCAAAAGCCAAAACAATGTTAAGACCAATCGTCATTTTTTGCACACTACTTATAGTACCTGCTTTGTCTGCGGTCGCCCAAACGGAGGCCGCAGATAAAATTTTAGGGACGTATTACATCTCGGACGACACCTCCGACGAAGACTGCAAGGTGAAAATCACCAAGGATAAGTCTGGCACGTACAGCGGTCGTATCATCTGGGTGAAGAATCCGTATTTCAAGGACGGTTCGCCGAAGCGGGACATCATGAATCCCGACCCCGCCAAACGGAACACACCTGGAGACCAAATTCCACTCATTTTCCATTTCAAGTATGATGCGAAGAAGAATCAGTGGGTGGATGGCGAGATTTACGACCCTGTTCACGGGAAGACCTACAAGTGCAAGATGTGGTTCGAGAACGACAAAACGCTTCGAGTCCGCGGCTACATCGGCGTACCTGCGTTCGGAAGAACGATGACCTGGAAGAAACTGACTTAGACTTAGACTTAGACTATTGTCTGTTCGTTTGTTTCTGATACCTAATACCTGATAACTATAATCTTGACCCTCGACCCTCGACCCTTAAAAAATGGAAAAACTAAACGTCCGAATCGACAAATGGCTGTGGATGGTGCGGCTTTACAAGACTCGTTCCATCGCGACGGAGGCCTGCAACGCCGGCAAGGTGAAGCTCAACGGCGAGAATGTGAAGCCTTCGCGTGACGTGCGTGTGGGCGAAGTGTATGAAGTCCATATCGGATCTCTGCACAAAACCGTGGAGGTGGTGGATGCGCCGAAGAGCAGGGTGGGGGCGCCGCTGGTGCCGCAATACTGCACCGATCTCACCCCGCAGAGCGAGTACGACCGCATGAAGACCCTTAGGACCCAGGAATTCCGTCCGCACGGTCTCGGTCGTCCTACTAAACGCGAACGCAGGCAACTCGATTTCATTAAAGAAAATTATTTCGATGAATGACGATGAGACGATGAAGCGATGAAACGATTATTAATAGCAACTCTTATAATACCATCTTCAATAACCAATAACCAATCCACCATAACCATTAAATTTCCGTAATCCTAATCGCCTCCTTGCTTCCGGTCATCCTGCTGATGACCTATATTTATAAACGGGACACGTTCAACAAAGAACCGTGGCCGTTGTTGATGAAGGCTTTCCTTTTCGGGGTGTTAGCCGCTTTCATTGACATTCCAGTTGCAGGTGTCATGCAGTTTATGGTGCCCAAGCTGTTTAGCTCAGCCGGCTGGGATGCCTTCCATACGGCGTTTTTCGGCGCCGCTTTTCCAGAAGAGCTATGTAAGCTGCTGATGCTCTATCTGTGCATCTGGAAAAATCCCAATTTTGACGAGTATTACGACGGTCTGGAGTATGCCGCGTTTGTGGGGTTGGGTTTCGCGGGCATCGAGAACGTGCTCTACATCATGCAAGGTGGATTGGGACTGGCGGTGGGCCGTGGCATCTTCGCCGTGCCCGCGCACTTCTTCTTCGCCATCTTCATGGGTTATTTCTTTTCGTTGGCGCGATTCCGTTACGAAAACAAAAAACGTTATCTTTTTCTGGCCTATATTATCCCCGTGTTTTTGCACGGCACGTATGATTTCCTGCTGATGTACGTCAATAACCTCAACGGAGATACGGATACGATGCAGGAAGTGAGTCCATTGGCCGGAATCTTGTATGTGGTTTTCTTGGTCTTTTTCTTTTTCGTGTGGCGTTTCGCCGTGCGGAGAGTGAGAAAGATGTCAGGGCAGTAGTTAGCTTTTGGCAGGCCACGGCAGGCATTAGACACCCCCTTTTAAGGGCTACTCTTTATACACATCTCTGACCCTTGCGAAAGCTATGATTTCAAGGTGTTGGTTAAACCTGTCGAGTCCCTTCTTCATAGTGATGTACCCGGGCTTGCCATGTGCTTTGACATAGCCGCTCCACCCTCCAAGTCGTGCGATGATCCATGCCGCCCACGGCAGCGAGTTCTCACGGAACGGGTTTCTTCCGTCCAAAGCTTTTGGTGATTTGCGGTAAATGTATTCCATCTCCACTTTGAACAGTTCCATCTCCTGCTCGTCGAACATTCGGTTTGCAGGGACGCTTTCGTCTTGTTCGTCATAGGCTCGTTTCAGAGTCACGCAACGGAGTGCCGCGTACATGGTCAGCACTATCAGCTTCTTCACCGCCGCACCGCTCTCCAGCTGCACCGACTCTATGCGGAAGCCTTCGGACTTGCATACCCTGAAGAGTTCCTCGACGAACCAGCGGCACTTGTACCATTCCACGCTCTCTTCAGCCTGTTCCACCGCATCCACCACGTGCGAGGTCAACAACCGCCATTCTATCGGTTCTTCGCCGTCAGGGACG
>JAGBPE010000250.1 GCA_017633495.1 Bacteroidales bacterium
GCCTCAAATCCAGCGAGAAAGTGAAAACGGAGTTCGGTCTGGTCGCCCTGGCACACAATATCAGAAAGTACATCTCAATGAACCGGCGAAATATGGCGAAAGATGCCGAGGCTATCGCTTTAACATGCCATTTTTTACCTTTAACAAGTGCAAGAAGACACTTGAATAAGGCCTGTTGAAACGAAACAAACCTTGGACAGATGATTTTAGAGCTTAAGCAGAAAATATGTTAAAGTAAGACAAAAAAAAGAGGCCGAACCAAAAACACTTTTTAGTCGGCCTCTTTTTTTTTAAGGCGAAATAGTGGGTTCCACACAACCCGACAACCGACACCATAACGAAAAACCCACCACCATTCCGTTTTGCCGGAAAAGGGAGGCGCTGAATCGCGAGGGCAGAAAGAACCGCAAAGGCAAGGGGTCGCCCGCCAGGGAGTCATGCAAAACGGAAACTCGGACTCGCCAGGGAACTGCCCTTGCGAAAAAGGCGCTTTTTCGACACAGCGTGCCCTTGCGAAAAAAGTCCGCTCTCAATGTCCAGCAGGCAAACACGGATCACATCCCTCCGTGCCACTTCCGCAGGAACCACTCAATTCCCAGCAGCAGCACGATCGCTGCCAAATACCACGGGGAATTCAGCAACATGGAGTATTTCTTCTGGTAGGAAGCCACCGGCTTGATGTTGTCGTTGGCTTTGATCTCCTTCACCACGTTCTCCATCTCGTTGCGGGGGAAGAACTTGCCGCCAGAGGCCTGTGCAACGCTCTTCAGCATATCGAAGTCGGCCACCAGATTGGCGGTCTCCACAAAAATCTCCTGCACGGAGAAGGTGCCGCTCTTCTCGTAGGTTTTGTTGCCGAGTTGCGTCTTCGCCGTCCAGGTGTAGGTGCCCACCGGCAGCTCGCCCATATTCAGGTAGTAGGCGTTGTTCTGTTTCGAGAACTGCGCATCGTAGGTGGTATCGCCGCTGCCCTTGATGGTGAGCTTCACATCGGGGGTGTTCAGCAGCTCGTGACTCTCGTTGTAGAGCTCCGCAGAGAACTCCACAGGGGCATTTTCGGCAAAAACAGCGTTGTGGTGTACGCGGAACGGACTCTTGTCGTTCTTTGCCACCAGGAAGAGGGCGGTTTTGTTCACAATCTCGTTGAAAGCATCGTGATTTTGCGTGTTCACGAAATCGTAAACCTTCCACGACCAGAGACCTGTACCGGAAATCACGCCCGTCTTCGCCCCGTTCACATCGTTGAAGAGGAAGAGCGGGTATTTGGTCTCCACCCCGCTAATCTTCTGTGTCATAAAGAGATTGGAGGAGACGGAGGCTTTGTAAGTACCAAAAGGAGCCTGCAACGGCGGCAAGGTGGGCAACAGCTGCTGCGCCTCCTCTGAGAAGGAGAAGAGCATGAAGTTGTTGTTGTAGCTGGCTGTTGCGTTATTGGTCATATTCTTGCTCTGCGTGATCTGGAGGCCAGTGTTCAAACCGTTGAAAGCGTTCAAATCGGTCTGTGTGCCGATGATAAACAGGGAAGAGACGCCTGCCTGACGAATCTGAGACAGCAGCGAAGAGGCCGGATGCTTGTGCGACGGAAGCTGATGCAGCACAATCAACCCGAATTCGGAAGGATTGGCCTTGAACTCGTCCACTGAAGCGACCGTAATATCATAGTTGTCGGAGATTTCCAACGCGGAACGGATGGCGGCCACATCGGGATGGGGTGCATCGTACACGATGGCGATCTTGTCTTTCGACTCAATCACGCGGATGAAGAACTGCGCGTGGTTGTTTTTGTAGGTGATCTCGCCATCCAGCTCATCGAGGTCAACTCGGAACTTCTTCAATCCCGGCTGGGTGGCATCCACCAATAAAGCCACCGTTTCAAAATATTGGTTGCCGGATATTTGCAGCGTTTTGGAAAACACCTCGCCTTTGTCGTCAGAGACGGTCAGCTTGGCGGTTTTGCCGGAGAGTTTGCCCGCCTGCACCTTCACCTCCACGGGGGCGCGGTTGCCCTTCAATACCTCCTTGTTGTGGATGATGTCGGCAATAAAGAGGTCGGTGGCCTGCTCGTCGGAACCAAGTCCCACCGTGTAGACCGGGAAGTTCACCTTCTGGGCGGCATAATAGGGATTGGAACCGATGTTGTAGATACCGTCGGTGAGCATCACCACCGCACCCACATTGCGGTTCGAGTAGAGCAGGTTGATATCGTCGAACAGAGCGGAAAGGTTGGTCGATTTGTCGGAGAAGTCCACATTCACCTTCTCTTTGTCCATCAACAGGTTCTCGTCGCCCACAAAATAAGCGTCCACGTCGTACTGTTTGCCGAGTTCGCTGACAATCTTCTGCAGCTGCTTGGGGTACTCTTTCGTGTAGAAGTCGGCATCCTTCCCCGACGCGATGGATTCGCTGTTGTCAATCGCGAAGATAATCACGGGTTTATCGGTCTGCTTGCGGATCATCTTGAGCATAGGGGCAAGCAGCAGGAAGGCGAGCAGCGTCATTGCCACCCCGCGCAGGGAGGCCATGATGATGCGATCGCGTTTCTCGAAGACGATATTGTCGTTCTTGTAATAGAGGAACAGCGCGTAGCCGACGCCTAAGAGAACGGCAAAGATCGCCAGCCAAAGCGGATACTGTGTAAGTAACGACATTTCAGACGGTTAGAAGGATTTGATTCCGATGATTTCGCGCACTTCCTTGATGGTTTTGGCGGCACTCTCGCGAGCTCTTTCCGCACCCTGACGGGCCACTTTGCGGATGTAGTCGTCCTTTTCGCGAAGCTCCAGAATGCGCTCGTAAACCGGCTGCACGAAGGCAATCATATCGGCGGCGAGCTGTTTCTTCATATCACCGTAACGGATAGCGCAGTTCTGATACTGATCCTCGAAATACTGCAGCGTATCGGGAGCGGAGACGGCCTTCATCAGCTGGAAGAGGTTCTCCACCGCCTGCGTTTTGGGTTGACCGGGTTCTGTGGGACCGCTGTCGGAAACGGCCTTCATCACCTTCTTGCGGATCACTTCCGGTGCATCAGAGAGGTAGATGCAGGAGTTCTCGTTGTCGGACTTGGACATCTTGGTGGAGCCGTCCAGACCGGGGATCTTCACTAATTCGCTGCCAAAGTTGTAAGCCACCGGCAGTTTGAAGTATTCGTTCTTGTAGATGCGGTTGAAACGCTGTGCGAAGTCGCGGGTCATCTCCAGGTGTTGCTCCTGATCCTTGCCCACCGGCACTTTGTCGGCACGATGCAAGAGGATGTCGGCAGCCATCAGCACCGGGTAGGTCAGCAGACCGGCATTCACGTTGTCGGGCTGGCGGCGCACCTTCTCCTTGAAGGAGGCAACGCGCTGAAGCTCACCGATATAGACATTCATCGAAAGCAGCAGCGAAAGCTCGCAAACCTGCGGCACGTCGCTCTGCACATAGATGGTGGCCTTCTCGGGATCCAAACCCGCGGCAATATATTCAATCAGGATATTCCTGACGTTAGACTGCAAATCCAAAGGGGTGGGATGTGTGGTAAGAGAGTGATAATCCGCAATAAAGAAGAAACACTCGTTCTCTTCCTGCATCTTGATGAAATTTCTGAGGGCGCCGAAATAGTTGCCCAAATGTAAAAATCCGGTCGGCCGGATACCGCTAACAACTCTATCCATATTCTACATTTTTGAGGGTGCAAAAATACACTTTTTTTCCTCAGGAGTTGTATTTGAAATTTATGTACCTTTGCCGCCTTTATTGAAAAAACTACATATTTATGAAAAAACATATACTTTGGTTGATTGTGCTATGTTTCTGTTCCTTTGCCTTTGGACAAAACATACAGATTTCGGAGAACTCCTACGAGAAAGTGTCGGTCACCTTTAACAC
>JAGBPE010000251.1 GCA_017633495.1 Bacteroidales bacterium
CATGAGATTCTACACCTACACTACCGCCGGCACTTATGACGACCAGATCGCCATTTTGCCTCAAATTGATGTAAACACGCTGCCGATGAACACGCTGCAGCTCTCATTCGACGCTCGCAACAACTCCACCTACACCTTCACATTAGAGGTGGGTGTGATGACGGATCCTACTGACATCAACACCTTTATGCCGATCAACACCATTGTCACCACCTCCAACACCTACGCCAACTATGAGATTCCGTTGAGCCAATACATCGGCACTGGTTCTTACATCGCCCTCAGAGCCCCGCAACCGACAACCAGTTACAATTCCGGTTATGTCGATAACGTTGTAGTGGGACCCATTCCTTCTTGTCCGAAACCCACGCAAGTACATGTAGTGAACGCCTCCAACTCCAGCATCGAGTTGGGATGGACGGAGAACGGCACGGCCACCTCTTGGGTGATCGAGTACGGTCCTGTCGGTTTCACCCTTGGAAACGGCACGGAGGTAAACGTTTCTTCGAATCCTTACACTATCAGCAACTTGACCGCTTCCACCCAGTATGACTTCTACGTGAAGGCCGACTGCGGCGGCGGTGACTTAAGCAACTACACTTCTGCATTCACCGCAGCCACCGAGTGCGATGCCATCACGCAACTGCCTTACACGGAAAACTTCGACACTTACGGCACTGGCGAAACCGCATATCCGCTCTGCTGGGGCAAGATCAACACCTACTCCTCCAACAGACCTTACGTGAATGCCACTCACTATGAAGGTGTGGGCTCCCTCTACTTCTATACAGGCACCAGCGGCACCTACAACATTGCTATCGTCCCGCAGTTTGATGCGACGATTCCCGTCAACACCTTGCAGGCCAACTTCATGTTCAGAGCCACCAACTCCACCGACCGTCTGATCGTGGGTGTGATGACTAACCCGAGCGATGCCAGCACCTTTGTGGGCGTTGACACGATTGCTCCGAGCAGTACAGCTTCCACTTGGGTACCGGAAGAGGTCATCTTCAGCCAATACACCGGCACGGGTCAATACATCGCTTTCAAATGTCAATACACTTCCACTTCCACCTATTCCTACATCGACAATCTGGAAATCGGTGTCATCCCGACTTGTCCGAAACCACAAAACGTACACATTGTGGACGCTACCGTCAACAGTCTCGAATTGGGATGGACGGAAGTCGGTTCCGCCACCAGCTGGGAGATCGCCTACGGTGATCCGGGATTCGATCCCGATGACGCCACGGAGGCCACCTACGCTACCGTCACCACAAATCCGTTTACGGTACAGAACCTGACGACCGCCACCGCTTACCAGTTCTACGTTCGCGCGCTCTGCGGCAGCAACGACATCAGCTACTGGAGCAACCCGACGACCGGTTCCACGACCATGAACCCCACCAGCTTGCCTTACACGGCTGACTTCTCCGATCCCACCGACGAATGGGTGCTGAACAACGGAAGCTGCACCAACTACTGGACCAGAGGCACCGTTGGTGGCGACGACGCTCTGTTTGTGACCGACAACGGCACCACGCCAAACTACACCATCACCTCCACTTCCGTAGTGGCCGCTCAGAAGTTGTTCACCGTGGGCACCAGCGACTCCATCACCATCACCTTCGACGTGCAAGTGCAAGGCGAGAGCAGCTTCGACTACATGAAGTTGTTCTTGGCTCCTGCATCACAGCAATTCCCCGCTTCCACTTCGGCACCGACAAGCGGTGAGTATGGCTACAACAGTTACTCCACAAATGCATACGACTTCTACGGCAACGGCTACGGTTCACAATCTTCTTACCACTACGTTATGAATATGGCCTCTGGCACAGTACACGTGGTGGCAACGATGCCTAACCCGAACGCCAGCCCGACCTCTACATCCACCGCTCTGTTAGTCTTCGCTTGGAAGAACGACCCGAGCGTGGGTACTCAACCGCCTGCCACTATCACTAACTTGACGGTGACGGAAAGCGGTTCAGGTCCTGGTCCTGTGATCACCGATCCTACGGTGGCTACCGCAGCTGCAACCGCTATCGCTCAGACCACCGCCACCTTGAACGGTACCATCACCAATCCTGACAACGTGACCATCACGGCCAAGGGCTTCGAATGGAAGGCTACCGCTGGCGGCACCTATCAACCTGTGACGGTGACGGGCAACAACCTCACCTACAACCTCACCGGCTTGACCGCCAACACGGGTTACACCTACAAGGCATTCATCACCTTCAACGGTACTACTGTTTACGGTAATGAAGTGACCTTCACCACGCTGCCTAACGACGTACAACCTTGCGACGTCCCGACCGGTTTGCACACCACTAATGTCGAGAACGAGGCTATCGCCATCGCTTGGGATGCTAACCCCAACGTCACCAGCTGGAACATCCAGTATCGTCCGGTGGGCGGCACCCTCGCTTCTGCTACCTCCACCACCAACAGCTACAACATCACCGGTTTGACAGGTCTCACCACCTACGAAATCCAGGTGCAGGCTGACTGTGGTAACGGTAACGTCAGCGACTGGTGTACGGTCATCACGGCCCAAACCACCAACGTGGGTATCGAGGAGTACTTGCTCAACAGCATCAGTTTGTTCCCGAACCCGGCCAACGACGTTATCAATGTACAATGTACAATGAACAATGTACAGGTGACGGCATTGGAAGTGTTTGACGTGTACGGTAAATTAATCCGCACCGTAGAAACGGTGTGCACACCGTCTCTACAGACGCAAATCAACGTCTCTGATTTGGCCGCCGGCATGTATTTCGTCCGCGTGACCACGGAACAAGGCGTAGCTACAAAATCCTTCGTGAAGAAATAATTGATTCCCCAACCCGTAGAGACGGTGTGCACACCGTCTCTACAATACCGAAAAACCAAGGTCGTCCGAATTCGGGCGACCTTTTTCGTTACCGCCCAACAACATCGAGCAACCCCAATTCCCCTTACTCTGGAAGGGGTGCCCGAAGGGCGGGGTAGGCAAAACATTGCCCGTCAGGGCGAAACATTCCCACAAAAAAAGACGCCACAACGTGACGTCTTTACCTGTATGGTATTCTTAAACCCGTAAACCTCTAAACCTCTAAACCCGTAAACCTCTAAACCTCCTACGCCAACGACCACTCGGCCCCATCCTTGGTGTCTTTCACCACGATTCCGGCGGCGTTGAGGTCGTCGCGGATTTTGTCAGACAGAGTCCAGTTCTTTTCAGCTTTGGCAGTCTTGCGCATATCGAGAACCAGCTGCATGGCCTTCTCAAGAGCGTCGTGCTCGCGGGTATCGCCGCTTTGCGACAGCTCGGGTTTGATGCCTAAGATGTCGAAGAAGAAGGTGCGGAAGGTGGTCTTCAGCAGCTCGATGTCTTCGGCGGTAAGGGTGGCGTGTCCGTCCTTCACAGCGTTGATAATACGCGTGGCGTCAAACAGCTCCGCAATCACCTTCGGGGTGTTGAAGTCGTCGTTCATCGCCTCGTAGCAGCGTTCCTGCAGCGCAACAATGTTCTCGGTGGAGGTGCTGCCCGCTTTCAGCGTGTCGAGGTGACGCTCGGCGGCGTAGAGTTTCTCCAAGCCCTTCTCGGCCGACTGCAAGGCAGCGTTGCTGAAATCAACCGTGCCGCGGTAGGAGGCCTGCAACACGAAGTAACGGATCGTCATCGGCGAGTAGGCCTTCTCCAGCTTGGGATGGTTGCCGGTGAAAAACTCGTTGAGGGTAATGAAGTTACCGAGCGATTTGCCCATCTTCTGACCCTCAATGGTGATCATATTGTTGTGCATCCAGTAGCGCACGGAGCTTTTGCCGTTCGCCACAGTGCTCTGACACACTTCCGATTCGTGATGCGGAAACATCAAATCCATACCGCCGCCGTGAATGTCGAATTGCTCGCCCAGGTACTTGGTGCTCATGGCCGTGCATTCGATGTGCCAGCCCGGGAAACCGACGCTCCACGGGGAGTTCCAGCGCATGATATGTTCAGGAGCGGCCTTCTTCCACAAAGCGAAGTCGGCGGGATTGCGTTTCTCGCTCTGGCCGTCCAGCTCGCGGGTATTGGCAATCAGCTCGGCCAAAACACGACCGGAGAGCTTGCCGTAGCCGAAGTCTTTGTCGAACTTCTCCACGTCGAAATAGACGGAGCCTTCCGACTCGTAGGCATAGCCCTTTTCCATAATCTTCTGCACCATCTCGATCTGCTCGATGATATGTCCGGAAGCGCGCGGCTCAATAGACGGACCCTTCACGTTGAGGGCGTCCATCGCCTTGTGGTAGCTGTCCATATAATATTGCGCCACCTCCATCGGCTCCAGCTGCTCCAGACGGGCTTTCTTGGCGATTTTGTCCTCGCCTTCGTCGGCATCGTGCTCCAGATGGCCCACATCGGTGATGTTGCGCACGTAACGCACCTTGTAGCCGATGTGCGTAAAATAGCGGAACACCACATCGAAGGTCACCGCCGGACGCGCATGGCCCAAATGCGGCTCGCCATAGACGGTCGGTCCGCAGACATACAAGCCCACATGGTCGGGCGTAATGGGTTGGAAGAGCTCTTTTCTCTTCGATAATGTATTGTATAAGAATACTTTTCCTTTGTTGTCTTCTTTGTTCATTGGGTTTATAGGTTTAGGGGGTTAGGGGTTTACGGGTTTAGGGGTTTACAGGTTTAAGCGAACAATTGTTCGATTTGGTCTTCGTATTTCTTGATGAGGACGTTGCGTTTCAGTTTCAGCGTCGGGGTGAGCTCGCCGGATTGGATGGACCATTCGTGGTTCATCAGCAGGAAGCGCTTCACCTTCTCGGTGTCGCCGAAGAATTTGTTATACTCGTCCACAATCTTCTTGTATTTTTTCTGCACTTCAGGGTGCTCAATCATCTCCTCATTGGTGGTATATTCAATGCCCTTGTTTACGCACCAAGAGCGCAAGTCAGCGAAGTTCGGCACGATGAGGGCGGCGGCAAACTGCTTGTTCTCGCCAACCACTAAGATATTGTCGATGAGCGACTCCTCCATGAACTTGTTCTCGATGATGGTGGGCACCACATATTTGCCGAATGCGGTCTTGAACATCTCCTTCTTTCGGCCGGTGATTTTCAATCGGCCTTCGGGGGTAAGCTGTCCGAGGTCGCCGGTGTGCAGCCAGCCGTCGGGGTCGATCACCGCGGCGGTCTGCTCGGGCTGGTTGTAGTAGCCCTTCATCACATGCGGTCCCTTGGTGAGGATTTCGCCATCCTCGGCAATGCGCACGCGGGTGCCCGGCAGCACCGGACCGGCCGTGCCGATCTCCACACCGCCTTCGAAGAAGTTGCTCACGGCGATGACGGGAGAGGTTTCGGTGGTGCCGTAACCCTCCAGCACGGGGATGCCCATGGCCCAGAAAATCTTGGAAATACGGGGCTGGATGGCGGCACCGCCCGTGACGATAACCTTCAGGTTGCCGCCCAGCGCCTTGTTCCACTGGTTGAGCACCAGCTTGCGCGCCAATTTCAGACGGCGTTCGTAGCGTTTGCCGGGATTGTCGCCATATTGCAGGGCAATCTCGTTCGCCCAGAAGAAGATCTTCTGTTTGGTCTTCGGCAGCTTATGTCCTTTCGCGAGGATTTTGTCGTACACCTTCTCCAGCAGACGGGGCACGGTGGTGAAGATGTCGGGCTTCAGCTCCACCATGTTCTCCTGGATTTTGGCGAGGTTTTCGGCATAGTAGATGGGCAGACCGAGATACTGCCACGAGTAGTTCATCATGCGCTCGTACACATGACACAGCGGCAGATAGCTCAGAATGCGGTTGTTCTCGGTGGTGGGGATGATGGGCAGGATGGCCTCCACGTTGGAGAGGAAGTTGCGGTGAGAGAGCATCACCCCTTTGGGGAAGCCGGTAGTGCCGGAGGTATAGACCAGCGAGACGATATCCTCGGGTTTGATGCTGTCTTTGATCTCCTGCAGGTATTGCGGTGCGGGGTTCGCCCGACCGAGATCTATAACTTCGTTCAAGTGCTTATATCCCAACAAGTTACGAAAAGTATAGACATTGTTTTTCAGTTCCGGTTTGTCTTCCAGAATCTGAGTGATTTTGCGCAGCAGGTCCCAGCCGGCCACGAAGACCAGCTTCACGTTGGCATCTTCGAAAATATAGCGGTAGTCGCTCTCGCTGATGGTCGGGTAGATGGCCACGTGAAGGGCGCCGATCTGCATGATGGCCATGTCGAGGAAATTCCATTCCGGACGGTTGGGCGTGATGGTAGCCACGCTGTCGCCTTTTTTGATGCCCAGCTGCATCAATCCGTATGAAAGATTATTGACAATTTCCACATATTTGGCGGTGCTGTACTTCACCCAACTGCCGTTCTCCTTGCAGCACAGCGCATCCTCTTTGGGAAACTCTTTCAGGTCACGTTCGAGCATGTCGAACAATCGAGTCACTTCCATAATTCTATTTTAGAATGAGGCGGCAAAAATACAATTTTTTATGAATAGGAGGTTTAGGGGTTTA
>JAGBPE010000252.1 GCA_017633495.1 Bacteroidales bacterium
AGTGCGATCCATCACTTGGAACAAGATGTAGCCGTTCGGAGCTTTGTAAACATAGATGCCGCCATTGGCGGTAGAAACCAGGTTGTTGTAAATCTCGGGCATCGTGCCTCTTTCAGCCATCCAGAAGGTGGTGTCGCCTTGCTCACGACCGTAGAGGTAGTTGGGCTGCAGGCTGAAGATGGAGGTGCCACTGTTGATCACTTGACGCAAGCTGTCGGCCAACAAACGGGCTTCCTTCTTGCTGTAGGGAGCTTCCTTGTTTTGAGCGGTCTTGAAGGGCAGCTCGATAGTAGCGACGAGCACTGAGTCGGGACGGCTGGCTCCGCCGAACACCTTACCGAAGTACCATTTCACGTTCTCATAGGTGAAGGGTTCGATGAAGCTGCCAACAGCGGATTTGAAGACCAGGCTGTCGAGTTCAGGAAGGTTGATGTCGCTCTCTTTGAAATAGGTGCTGTCCACCATACCGTGACCTTTAGCGGCATTGAATTCAGCGATGGAAGCAGCTGCGGAGAAAGCGGCGAAATCTTTGCGAACGCTGTCCTCGATGGCTTTGAGGTCAGCAGCCGTAGGGTTGATCGGGAAAATAGCCACGTTGATGTCGCGGTTCTTGGCCTGCACCTTGAACAGCTCGTCTTTGTGGGTGTTGTAGAAGCTCTTCATCTCTTTTTCGGAAACTTCTGGTTTGAGGCCTTGGAAAGCGGTGAGCTCAGGATTGATGGTCATCAAAGAGACCATAGCCATGCTGTTGTCCTTTGCCAGCTGTTTGGCCATCGGGTCTGAGAAGTAGATGGAACCTTGTGCCAGAGCGAAGTATTGCTGAGACTTTTCAGCGCTGATGGCGAAGCGGACAAGGGCTTGATAAGCGTTGTAAATATCCTTCACCTGATCGTTGTTGGCCAAAGATTCGATGTTGTTGATGATGCTCATGGCGTTCTCGGGACCGTAGGTCTGAGCCAATGCGTTGGCGAACTGAGCGATGAATTGGTTGGGTTGTTGGGTGCTAAGGGAAGCAATCATCTTCTCCTTGTAATCCTCAATCATCTGGTCGGTGTAGGTCATACCCAACTTTGCCAGTTCTTTGTCCAGAATTTGATCCTGAAGCATCTGCTGCCAGGTCGTTTCGTGGATTTGGTAAGTCTCGTTGTCTTCCAAAGAGGCCTTGCCTTGCAGCAGTCTGATGAGGGCAGTGTTTTCCTCATACTGCTTGCTGTATTGCTGATCCATTTTCTTGCCATCGATCTTAGCCATCACATACTTGTTGGAGAATGTGCGGGTCACATTGGAAAGGTCGCCCAAAATGAATGCTAACAAGGCTAAACCGATGATTACCAATAAAAGCACACCGTGCTTACGAATTGCGCCAATTGCTGCCATAAATTCTTTCTATTTTTAGTTATACATTATATTTCAAAAATTAGCGTGCAAAGGTAGCATTTTTTTTTATTGAATTTTCTATGTTTCTAATTTTTATTTTGTTGATTTATATGTCTGATTATTAATAAAATATGATAAAAAAGCCGATTTTTGGTGAAGAAAAATCGGCTTTGATTATACAATATTTATATAAGAAATGCTTCTTGAAGACGCAAAACAACCCCCTTAGGACCGGTGGACCTGTGCGAGGAATCGGTTGTACTGCGCATGCTTGTCGTAATCGCTTTCTCTCGGGAGGCATTCGGGACACCAGTGACCGCCTTCGAGGATGAGTTTCGGGGTGGCTTCGAAGGTGTGGCCTTCATGGCATTGCCAGGAAAGCTTTTTCTCGGGGTCGCCATCGTAAGCGGTGGACAAAAGTTTCCCGCCCCGGAATTCTGCGGCTTTCTGCAAGTCGCTGACAGTGAGTTGTTCCAGCGATTTGGTTTCGTCATAGCCATGGTCAATGTGCACGGCTTGCTCGCGGCCCGGCGGCTCGGAAAGGTCCCATTTGTCCCAACTGGGAATGGCGTTGTATTTCTCCATACTGCCGTAGTAGGCTTTGATTTTGGCTTCGTCGTTGTGCTTGATCCAGTATTGCGTGCCATAGTCTTTTTTGTTGGCCAGATTGCGCAGCGCCATCTTGATGATGAATGCGGGTGCGATTTTGGTCAGGTTGTAGAACCAAGGAAGCTGCTTTCTGAGCTGCTCGAAGTAGTCGTCCAGCGGGATGTTGGCGCGGAAATGCAGATACTCCTCCAGCTTGTCGGCATCCAGGTAATACATTCCGTGGAAGTTTTTGAGCACGAACCAGTTAGGGTCGAATATCTTCTCCGGACGGGGACAGTTGACGGCCTTCATGAAACGGCATTCCAGCTCGTAGTTGGTCATACGGTATTGCGGACCGCTGCTGATGTTGTAGAAGTGATTCCAGAACGAGTCGGGGAGGGTAGGGCGGCACACGCGTTCGAGTAGTCGTCCGGAGTCCTCGATGGTCGCCCATTCCAGCACGCCCTGGATGGGCACGAGGAACATGATGGGATCGAAGTTCTTGAGGATGGTGGCATAGAGGATGCCCGATTGGCGCAGGCTGACCCAGTGCTTGAGTCCGGAGTTGGCGAAAACGCGCTCCGCCAGTACTTTACTGTATCCGTAATGGTCGAACTCGCTCACATAGATGGGGTCGCCGATGCGTCCCCAATGGAGCGGCGCGTTACGGTCGGAGGTCTCCGCCACAGTACCGATATAGACGGCTTTGATGTCGTCGGCGTTGGGTTGTGCAAGGATGGCTTTCACCACGTTTTCGGCGGCTGTGACGTTGACTTTGAGGGTCTTTTCGGGGTAGTAGTCGGCCAGCGGGGGCACCATTCCGCCCACGTGCAGTACGATGTCCGCTCCCGTGACGCCCTTGAGCACATCCTCATAGTTCATCAAATCGCCCCACACCACGCGGATTTTGTCCATCAGCGGTGCAAGCTTTTTCACGTTTTTCTCGCTTTTCCGCGCCAAAACGGTCACGTTATATTGCTCGGGATACTGCAGCAGCTCCTGCAATCCCGCCCATCCCATATTGCCGGTCGAGCCGGTCAAGAATACGTTTTGTTTCATCTTTTCGGTTGGCTTTTTTACGGCCGCGAAAATAGGATTTTTTTAGTTAGCAGTTAGTAGTTAGTAGTTAGCAGTTGGCGTTCGTTTTGTGCTCGTGCAGATTGACGAAAAACGTTAATCATAGCCCCGCCAGAGCAGGAACTGATGTATAGGTAACCGCCTCGCAAGAGCA
>JAGBPE010000253.1 GCA_017633495.1 Bacteroidales bacterium
GAGCCCTATATCAGGGTAACAATGCAAAATCCCGACCTGACCGTGGCGCGAATCGGCGACCAGGTCTTCTCCTACGCACAACTGGCGCAGCGCATCGCCCCGATCATGAACGAATTGGATGCCCTGAGCATCCCACGTACGGGCATCGTCATGAAGACCGACCTCACCGCCTGTGCCGCACTGCTCGCCTGCCTCTTCAGCGGAGTGGTGGCCGTTCCGCTGCCCGAGAATCTGTCGGAAGCCCAACTGCAGAAAGTCCGCGAGGAGCTGCAACTGCCCGAAGTGCTCACTGTGGAGCGGATGCACTACTACTACCGCATGACCTTCGAAGATGCCCTCAACCGCATCGACAACGGGCTGTATCAGATTGAGGACGAGCAGCTTGTAAGCATCCGATGCCACTTCGGCGCTAACGAATCACCCACTTTCGACAATCTCTACGCCAAAGACTTCCCTAAGTCAAAACCATTCTCTTTGGCCCCTGTTTTCCAACAACTCATCCCTGATTTCCCTGAAATATGCTCCATCTTCTAAACAAAAACCTCAACCTGCAGCTCTTTTTTCTGGCGGTTCTGACTGGATGGGCCGGATGGACGATTTTCTCGCAAATGACCATCCTACCCGCCGAGGGGAATATGATTCTATATCAGTACATTGCTAATCTTTGGGTAAAAGCCCCCTTCTTCGTCCGATTGTGCGTTTTCGGGATGGTGGTCACTATGACGGTCGCTGTCAACCAGCATTTCGACAGCCACCATTTCCACGATAACCGGACCTACATGCCGGGCGTTTTCCTGCTTCTGCTGCTCAACTGCGGCAAATTCCTGCACACCCTCACGCCCGCGTTCCTGACCCTCTTCGCCATTGCCCTGCTGATGATACTCTACTCGCCCAGCGACCACTCCTCCCGAATAAAGGAGCGCATCTTCACACTCGGCCTGATCATCGCCGTCGCTACCATGCTGGATATCAGCGCTTCCGGACTCGCCCTGTTCCTCATCATGCTGATTGCCATCAACAACGTCACTTCATTCAAAGACATCCTCATCCTGCTTTTCGGCATCCTGTTCCCCTACATCTACGCCTTCTCCATCGCCTTCATCGCCAACTCCATGCCGACTTTGCTGAATTCTTGGCGCCAACTCGACCTCTTCGAACCTGTGAAGCAGTTCACCCATCTCCGCATCATCGACTACGTGGCCATGGGCTGGTTCATCTTGCTGACCGCCATCCTGATGATTCGCGACAAACGTTTGTTAGACAGCAAGTTGATTGTCATCCGGCAGGCCTTCAACAACGTTAATATGCTGTTGTTCGCCATGTTTTTGTTCTTATGGTTAGGTATCGTGCCGCTGCCCACCGCCTTGATCTACCTCTTGCTGCCCGTCAGCATCTACATGTCCTTGGCAGTCACCTCCAAAAAACAGAAATATGTCATTGATTTATTGATTGTTTCGATATGCGTGCTGCTATGGCTTTAACCTCCCATTTCTCCCCTACCCCGACCATTGAATGCGGTTGCGACGAGGCGGGCAGAGGCTGTCTCGCCGGACCGGTATGCGCCGCCGCAGTCATCTTCCCCTACGGCTACACCAATCCGGAAATCAATGATTCCAAGCAACTTACGGAGAAGAAACGGAACGCTCTCCGCGAAATCATCATGCGCGACGCCCTCGCCTACGCAGTAACAGAGGTTTCGCCTACCGACATCGACAAGATGAACATCCTGCACGCCTCCATCCATGCGATGAACCTCGCCGTGGGGCAGCTGAGCGTGAAACCGGAGCTGATTCTCGTGGACGGCAACCGCTTCACCGACCGCTGGAACATCCCCTACCGCTGCATCGTGAAGGGCGACGCCACCTACCTCTCCATCGCCGCCGCCTCCATCCTCGCGAAAACCCATCGTGACGACCTGATGGTGCAGCTCGCCGACGAATACCCCGACTATGATTGGAAACACAACAAAGGCTACCCCGCACCCAAACATATCGCCGCAGTCAACAAATTCGGTCTAACTCCTTATCACAGAAAGAGTTTCCACTTAAAAAACCAACTTTCCCTCGAGTTCTAATCCCGCAAATTTCAAAAAAATCACTTTTTTTTCATTTTTTTTGTAAGAATTTCCCGCGAATTTCGTCAAGGAAATATTGAATATAAATGCTGACTGAAAAAGAGATAGAAATCATCGAAGGCTGCCAGAAGGGAGAAAGCAGCTCCCAGAAGATGCTGTATGACACATACGGACCGCTGATAAAGGGTATCTGCATGCGTTATACGGAGAATTTGGAGGAGGCCGAAGACCTTTTTCACGATGTATTCATATTCATCCTGACTCATTTCGAGCAATACAACAAGATCACGTCGCTCGGAGGCTGGCTGCGGCAAATCACCGTCAACAAGGCCATCGACTACGTGAGACGCAAGCATCGCTGGGCCGCCATCCCGATGAGCCAATTCGAGGTGAACCCGGCGGTGGAAACAACACATGAATATGACGGCATCCCGATGGAGGTGCTGCTGGGGTTTGTCAACCAACTCCCGCAGAACTATCGGACCGTCTTTAACATGTATGTTGTCGACGATATCTGTCAGGATCGGATTGCAGAAGCGCTAAGCCTTACGAAAAACAACGTCAGCACGTTGATTTCACGCGCCAAAGAGAGACTTCGCAAGGAAATAGCGAAATATTTGAAGAATGAAGAATATAGTTACTGAATATATGAAAAACAACCCCATAGAGGAACTGCGCAACATGGAATCGCCCGTCACGGAAGAGGGATGGGCCTCCATCGTGAACGACCCGCGCTACAAGCAACATTTCGGGAAGAGCCCGAAACCGTCGCCAAAGGGCCGCATTGCCATCATCGCCAGCGTCGTGGCGGTGCTTATCACTGTTCCCATTCTCATTAAAATCCTGACGCACAACTCTTCCGAGACGACCCAGCAGCCCGCCTCCACTGAAGTGCCCGCACCGCAAACGGAGACCAACAGCACTGTACCCGCTACCACGCAAACGACCCAGACTGCACAACCGCAGACTTCCGCACAAACCGCTCCCAAACAGACGGTTAGCGCGGTCAACCATGCAGCTACCCGTGAACAGAGCACCCTCGCTGCCGTCACAGAAGCACGTACGCAAGTTCCTGCTCCCACCATCACGAAAGAGCCTGCACCCGCTGTTTCCGTCCCTGCAACCTCTGTCAGCACTACGCCGGAACGCCCCACGACGACGCCTATCGCACCCAAGAGCAAGACCACGAAAGAGCCTGTGAAACCCGTACAGACGGAGGTATCCCAAGACGAGACACCAAAATCGGAGCCCGAAATGGAAGAGCCCGCTGCTGAAGCCGACCAATTCTTTATCCCGTCGGCCTTCACCCCCAACGGCGACGGCCTCAACGACCTCTTCTACGTCAAGGCCAACTTCGAGCCCCGCAACTTCGAAATGACCATCCTCAACCGCAACGGAGAACGGGTGTTCCAAACCCGAGACATGAACATCGGCTGGGACGGCAAGATGCGCGGCACCACCCTGCCCTTCGGCATGTATGTTTACATCATCAGCTACAAGGACAATGACGGCAACGAACTACAAAAACAAGGACAAATTCTTCTGATACCGTAATGACCACCATCAATAGAGCTATTCCTCCGAAAATCCAACCTATTCAGGCGTTTTCACTGCCTACACCGCGTCGGGAGACACTCAGCAACGGCATCCCCGCGTTTTTCTTCGACAACCCCTATCTGGACCTCATCCATATTCTGTTGCAGGTGCACACCGGCTCGCTCTACCAACCCGAGAAGCACGTCTGCAACTTCGCCTATTCGCTGCTCAGGGAGAGCTCTCCGAAGTATTCCCCGGAGGAAGTGTCCGAAAAATTAGACTATTTCGGCACCAACGTCTCCGTGAATGTCGGCATGGACTGCGTGCAGATTCTGATCTCCGTGCCGAAAAACAACATCGCCGACATCCTTCCCGTGGTGAGCGAATTCCTCATCAATCCAACATATCGCACTGACAATCTGCGGATTATGCAGGATAAGGAGATCAAGAACTTAGCTTACAACACCCAGAAAACCGACTACTGCTCCTGGCGCATCATGTGGCGGGAGATGCTGGGCGACACCTTCCCTGCTGTGTCGCCGTTTGCCACCCCAGATACTATCAACGCACTGAGCACCAACATACTGAAGGAGTTCCATCAAAGTAGCTTCTGCGCGGAAAACGTCTCTCTGTTCGTCACTGGCAACACCGACCCGCAGATCGAAAACCTCATCCGCACTGCGTGGACCGCCATCCCGAACGGCACCCCCTCTCCGAAGCTTCCGGAAATCCCTGTAAGCCAGAAACCCGGAAAACTCTTCTACCAGCCCATGCCCGACTGCCTGCAATCCTCCATCGTATTGTGCTGTTTGTCGATGGGCTTCAACGACGACGATCGCACCCGCTTTTCGGTGCTGAACACATTGACCGGCGGCTACTTCAGCTCCCGACTGATGCAGAATCTGCGTGAACGCCAAGGACTCACCTACGGCGTCTCCTCCTCCAGCACCTTTTTCGGCAACCAGTCGGTCTTCGCCATCAACAGCGACGTGAACGCTGACCGCACCCAGCAAGCCATCGATGCCTGCTTTGAAGAGCTGAAACGACTGCAGGAAGAGCCCGTCAGCCGTGAAGAGCTCGATATGGTGAAGAACTATATGGCGGGCATCCAGCTTCGCGCTGCCGACACCACAGTCACCTCCATGCAGAAGTTCGCCTACTGGCACCGCTTCGGTTTGGACGAGACCGAAATGCATCGCTATCTTACTGAAATTAAAAAAGTTACACCTGAAGAAATTTTTCTTTTGGCAAAAAGGTATTTTTCATACAATAATTTTACTAGAATTGTCGTTGGAAATTATTTGGCAAACGAATAAGGATTATTGTGAAAAAACATATACTTTTGGGTATCCTGACGGTTATCACCCTCACCTGTTTTGCGTGGGAGCCGCCTAAGATGCAGTGCCTCAAGTTGATGAACAACAACACGCGTATGAAAATGGCGTGGAGCAGCAACGGCGACTGCATCCATTTCAAGGTTTACTATTTTTACATCAACGACGTTCTTTGCGACAGTCTGTTCGGCTATAGCAGTGCCACTCAGAGTTTTACGCTTTGCGACTATGGTTCCAAAGACATCAACAACATCCCCGTGGCCTCCGAATACTACTGCTACATCATTGCCTTGGATTCCAACGACAACGCCTACTACTCAGACACGATTCACTCCATCAGTCTGACGGTTACCCCTCAGGCTAACAACACGTTAGCCTTCCTTGAATGGGAATCGCCCACCACCACGCTCGACGTTTCCTGGGGCAACACCTTCGACATTTTCAAAAAACGCGACTTCGAACCCGACTTTCCGCCGGAGCCCTTCGCCTCGGTACCGAACAGTGTGACACACTTCACCGACACCTCCGACGTTTGCGACAACATCATCTCCTATCAGATCAGTATCACCAACTTCTACGGTGTCAATGAACGCTGTCCCTTCATGACCACCATCGGTTCCGCGCATCTGGTGGACAGCACCAGCCCCGCGCCCCCCGTGCTCGACAGCGTGACCGTCACCGCGAACAACGAAATCATGCTCGGCTTCCACGAAACCGAACCCTACATGATGGCTTACATTATCTATTACATAAGCCCGAACGGCACGATTCCGTTGGACACCATCTACGGACAGACCTACTGGATCGACCCGATTGTTGACCCAAGCTTCGATTCTCGCTACTACCGCATTGCCACCATGGACTCCTGCGGCAACGTCTCCGCGCTCACCGACGACCAGCAGTGCAATATGACCCTGCATCTCCAAAATGCAGATGCCTGCCATAGGAGCGCCACCATCCAATGGTCCACCTACGCCAACCTGCATGGCGACATCAACCATTTCGAGGTAATGCTCAGCAGCAACCAAGGGCAAAGTTGGACAAATTTGGGTTCTACCACCAGCAACAACTATCAAATTGACAACCTGGAACTTAACCACCAATACATCGCCTACGTGCGGGTGGTGAACAACGGCGGAACCATCACCGCCAGCACCAACCGCATCAACATCAAGATTCAGGCGGACGAGTCGCAAGACTTTACCTACATCCGCTCCGTTTCGGTCATCGACAACGAATACATCCGCATCAGGGTGCTCACCAGCGGCGACACCATACCGTTCGTGAGACTCACGCTGCAACGCAGTGAAGACGGCGTCAATTTCGAGAATTTCAAGACCAAAAGTTACATTCCGGGCACAGCCGACTACGATTTCGCGGACAGCAACGCCAATTTCAGCCGCAACACCTACTACTACCGCACCTACCTTTTCAACACCTGCGAAGTGGACGCCGGCTACTCCAACGTATCGCACAACATCTTGCTGCGCGGAGAAAACAATGCGCAAAACAACGTGCTTACGTGGCACGGCTATGATAACTGGGACGGCGACGTCGCCTACTACTATGTCATGCGGAAAGTGGAGAACGAGGAGCTCTTCAACACTGTGAATCAGGTACAGCCCGGCACTGTCAACAGCTATTCCGACGACATCTCTTCCCTGTATGAATCTGGATCCAAATTCGTCTACTATATCGAAGCTCAGGAAAATCCCAACAATTACGGCATTGACGAGACCAGCCTTTCCAACCAAATCACGGTTACGCAACCGCCCGCCATCTACATCCCGAACGCTTTCCGTCCCTTAGGCGCCAACAACAACGTCTTCAAGCCGGTGAATTCGTTCGTCTCCATCGATGGTTACCGCTTCTCCATCTTCACGCGCACTGGCGAGTGCATCTTCATCACCACCAACCCCCAAGAGGGCTGGGACGGCCGCATCAACGGCGTGGTCGCCCCGATGAATGTCTATGTCTACTACATGGAATACAAGATGCCCGACGGCACACAAATGGAGCGCACCGGCACGGTTACGCTGGTGAAATAGAGGCTTTTTTTACCTAAAAATAGCAGTTGCATTTATCCGTAAAAAGTGTATTTTTGCCGCCCGAAAAATCAAGGTAAAAAGAGATGCTTTTTTTGGTTTTTTAAGAAATTTTAACTTTTGTAATTTATTAGTATTCAAGCTATATGAACGAAAATAACGGCAGAAGAGTGGTTATCACCGGCATGGGCATTTGGTCATGCATCGGGACATCTTTAGACGAAGTTAAGGAGTCTTTGTTCCATGGAAAATCGGGTATCGTGTTCGATCCTGTGCGCAAAGAGATGGGCTTCGAATCCGGCCTCACCGCCGCAGTGCAGATGCCGAATCTGAAAGGCGTTGTGGACCGCGCACACCGCGTGTTCATGCCCGAGGAGGCACAATACGCCTATATGGCTACTGTGGACGCCCTCAAGATGGCGAAAATGGACGCTGAATACCTGGAACACCACGATGTGGGGCTCCTTTACGGCAACGACAGCAGCGCTGACGCCGTCGTGAAGAGTGTAGACACCATGCGTGAGAAGAAGAACACCCGTCTGGTGGGCTCCGGCGCCATCTTCCAATCCATGAACTCGACGGTGACGATGAACCTCGGCTGCCTGTTCAAACTGAGAGGTATCAACATGACGGTCAGCGCAGCCTGCGCCAGCGGCTCACACGCCATCGGTCTCGGCTCGCTGCTCATCAAATGGGGTCTGCAAGACTGCATCGTATGCGGCGGAGCCCAAGAGGTGAACCCCTTCTCTATCGGCAGTTTCGACGGCATCGGTGCCTTCTCGAAACGCGAAAGCGAACCCGAAAAGGCCTCCCGTCCCTTCGACGCAGGTCGTGACGGTTTGGTGCCCGGCGGCGGCGCAGCCACGGTCATCATCGAGAGCTACGAATCCGCCGTGAAGCGCGGAGCCCCCATCATCGCGGAAGTGTTAGGCTACGGCTTCTCCTCCAACGGCGACCACATCTCCTCCCCCAACGTGGACGGTCCCCGCAAGGCCCTCCTCATGGCACTGGAGCAGAGCGGCATCACCAAAGAGCAGGTCGGCTACATCAACGCCCACGCCACCTCCACCTCCGTTGGCGACACCAACGAGGCTAAAGCCATCTACGCGGTGTTTGGCGACAACATGCCTCCGGTGACCTCCACCAAAGGCCAAACCGGTCACGAAATGTGGATGGCCGGCGCCAGCGAAGTCATCTACTCTATGCTGATGATGAAAAACCGCTTCATCGCCCCGAACCTCAACTTCGACCACGGCGACGAAGATACCAGCAAGCTCAACATCCCCGCCCAACGCATCGACAACTACGACTTCGACATCTTCTTGTCGAACAGTTTCGGCTTCGGCGGAACCAATTCCACATTGATTATCAAAGACATAAAATAAATCAAAAAAGTATATTTCCCCAAAAAAGATTGCTATGGAAAAAGACGAAATGATCAAGAAAATGGTGTCCATCCTCGCTGATGAGTTTGAAGTGGAACAAGAAGCTATCCAACCCGAGGCAAACATCAAAGAGACGATGCACCTTGACAGCCTGAGCCTTGTCGACATGGTAGGCCTGGTGAACGAGGAGTTCGGCGTGGAGATCAAAACTCCCGACCTTCCTACGTTGAAAACCTTTGCAGACCTGTACGACTATGTCTACACCCGCATGTAATACCAACGACATCATCAGCCTTATCCCCCAACGGCCGCCCATCCTCATGGTGGACGGGTTCTCGTTCGAAGACGAACAGAACTGCAACTCCACACTGACCATCTCCGGCGATAATATGTTTCTGGAAGAGTCGGGGCGGCTGGCGGAAGAGGGCATTTTAGAACATATCGCCCAGACCGCTGCGGCCTACGTGGGTTACCTGCGCAAACAGGCCGGCAAAGAGGTCAACATGGGCTATATCGGCGACATCAAACGGTGTGTGGTGAACCATCCTATGCCGATGGCCGGCGACACGCTGACGACCCACCTCACCATTATGTCGCAAGTGGGCAACATCACGATGGTGGCAGCGGAAACCGCTGTCAACGGCCAAACGTTGATGACCTGCCGCATGAAATTGGCGAATTAACCCCGCAAGAGCAGAGCCATGTCCCAAATCAGTACATTATTTGACATCATAGAGGCAAATCAGGAGGCTGTTTTGCTGAAAATGAACGAAAACCACCCGGTTTACCAAGGGCATTTCCCCGGAAATCCCATCACCCCGGGCGTGCTCTCGTTGCGCATGATTCGCGAATGCGTGAGCCGCGAAATTGGACGCCCGCTGCACTATGCGGCCATCAAAAACTGCCGCTACGTGGCGCTGATCCGACCGGGCGACACGCTGCGCCTCCAACGACAAATCACTGAAAACGAAGGTTCTGTCACCGTGAAGGCCACCCTTACAGACGCGAACAATCCCGATGACCTCCGCTTGCAACTGGAAGCCGAAATGCGATAGACTATGGCGGAAAAAAGAGAAGTGGTAATCATCGGTGGCGGTTTCGGCGGCCTCACCTGCGCCCAAGCGCTCGCAAAAGAGGGCATGAAGGTGACCGTGCTGGAGAAATGCGCGGTTCCCGGCGGCGCGTTCCAATCGTTCTGCCGTCACGGACAACGCCTCGACACCGGATTCCACTATGTGGGCGGCATCGGCGAAGGTGAAGTGCTACACCCGCTCGTCACCTACTTCGGATTGGAAGACCTCCCCTGGCAACCCCTTGACGATGAATTCCTTGAGGTTCACACGCACGGACAAACCTTCCGTCTGCACCGCGGTTACCCATCTTTCGTGGACCACCTCTCCGCCGATTTTCCAGAAGAGAGAACTGCTCTGGAGAAAATCGTCTCTCTGATGACAGGCATCAACAAGCACATCTACGAGTCGATACTCCCAGGACAAAACGCCTTTGACAACATCCTGATGGGCGTCTCCGCCAAAACCTACCTAGAGGCGAACATCTCCAACCCCGTTTTGCGCGACCTGCTCTGCGGACAGTGCCTCACCACCGAGCTTACCGACAAACTGCCGCTCTATTCGTTCCTGCAGTCCTTAAACTCCTTCATCCAAGGCTCCTACCGACTGAAAGGAGGAGGCGAAACCCTGATTAGCAGACTGGTGGAGAACGTCCAACACTTGGGCGGCGAAGTGATCATGCGCAAAACCGTCAGCCAGTTCGAAGTCAACGACGACGGCAATATTTGCGCGGTAAAATGCACCGACGGCACCACCTACAAAGCCGACATCGTCGTCTCCACCCTGCACCCATCCCTCACCATCGACCTCATCCCGGAATGCAAGCAGATTCGCAACATCTACCGTCGGCGCATTCAACGATTGGAGAGCACCGTGGGCATGTTCACCGTTCAGCTGGAGGTGCAGCCCAACACCATCCCCTATCTGAACCGCAGCATCAGCATCATCGAAACCGACAACCTCTGGAACGCCCCCTGCGGAAAAGAGGCCCCCGTGAACACGATGTTGATCAACTTTAACGTCCCCGAGGAGGGCAAATTCGCCACCAATATCGATCTGCTGATCCCCATGTCGTGGGACGCAGTGAGCGACTGGGAAGAGAGCCGCTTAGGCCATCGTCCCGAAGAGTACAAGGCCTTCAAACAGCAAAAAGCGGAGGAGTGCATCGCCTTTGCGTTGCGCTATGTTCCTGAATTAAAAGGCAATATCGTAAACTATTGGACCAGCACACCGCTCACCTACCGCGACTACACCGGTACGCAACACGGATCCAGCTACGGCATCCGCAAATCGTTCGACAACCTGCTGGGCACTCTCGTATCTCCCGTATCACCCCTGCCCAACCTCTATCTGGCCGGACAAAGTCTGATGTTGCACGGTATGTTGGGCACCGCGATGACCTCGATGCTCACCTGCAATATCATTTGCGGTAAAAATCTGCTCGAAAAGTAAATTAAAAGTCTGAATTGACCTCCAGAGTCTCCACTTTGGAGTTTTTCCCGTCAATATATGAAATCACAAACGGCGAAGTGCTATGATAGCTGCACTTCGAAAGGACAATCATGTTGTAAGCTTGCGTCACCGTGTCCGTATCGGTCTGCCATTTGGAGTAATCGGTGGTGTATTTCACGTAAATAGGTTCCTCCTTGATGTTGTTGACCTCTTGCGTAATCTCCCCGTACTTGCCGCTCAAACGGTTCTGCAAATCGGGATAGGTGAACTGCGTGCTCATGGTGAAGAAGACGTTGACACTGTAGACCAAATGGGTTTTCGCCGCCGAACGGATCTCGATTTTCACGCGCTCGCCCGCAAAAACACCCTTCATCACCGTGTAATTCGGTTTAGTGTGGTTAACATCCTCCACAAACCCCTTGCCCTTCATCTTGGAGACAAACGTCGACATCGTGCTGTTCATGCCAACACCCAAAAACTTCATCGGCTGCGTTTGCGCATAACTGAATATCAACGCGATACAAAAAAATCCGGTCAATAATAACTTCTTCATAAGTGGTTTTCCGTTCAAAGAGGTCGCAAAAATACAATTTTCATCTGTATGATTAGACGTCTTTCGCGCCTTTGGGTTTATTCTGAGACTGTAGAGACGCGATTAATCGCGTCTCTACATATCGTAAACATTATCAAAAAACAATCCGAAACGGTTCAACACAATGCCGGCGCGACTTCGGTCGATGACAAGTCTCACCTTCTTGGTTGTGACAGTCTCCGTAAGTACAATCCGCTTGTAACCGATGGTCGTCTCCTCGGCAATGGTGCGCCAATTGCCATTATCATCCTCAACCTCAATGTGGAATTTCTCCACGCGCTGCCCAAGCGGAATGTATTCCTGCAGCATCACACGGTTGAATGTGCGAGGCTCTTCATAATCGAACTCCGCCCAAGCGGTGGTCACGGTATCTTCAGTCGCCCAATAGGTATCGTAATTGTTTGTGCCATAATGATCCAGCATCCAGTATCCATGGTATTGTCCTGGTTCACAACAGGCTAACACACTAATCCAATACTTTAATCTAGGATTTTTAGCATTGGTACGATAATTCGACACAGAACAATAATTGACCCCTTCCGTTAAATCATGAGCAAAAATGCTGTCCAGCGCGGCGCGGAACTCCATCAGGCGCAACGAATCCTCTGCAGGAATAAGACCGCGGTTATCCGGCGGCAC
>JAGBPE010000254.1 GCA_017633495.1 Bacteroidales bacterium
CCGCTGCTTGCATTCCCCGAACGGTAGATGTAGCCGTCCCCCGGGGCGTACGTGTAGCCCTGCGTGGTGTTGTTCGACCAGCAGTAGTTCCAACCCACGCCCGGCTCGTTACCGAACGCCGCTTCGTCGCAAGTCGGAACATCATAGTCGTAGGCAGCTCCGAGATAACTGCTCACCTGTATGTTGCTGCCCGACTTCCACCCGCGCGACGAGAATGGAATCTGCGCATTACAGTCGGAGGTACCGGAGCCGCCGTATTTCAGCAGGTCCGCCTTTTGACCGTTCGGGCAGGTAATATTGATGTAGATGTCGCCTATCCAGGAATGCTCCATGTTCAGCAGCACGTAGTAAATATCATCGGCACTTTGGATTACATCTCCGTCGGCATACGCCGTGAACGTCAGCGGGGAGCGGTAAGAACAGCCGTAGGGATCGCAGTAGACACCGTCCGGCAGGTAGATGGTGTCCGCCATCGAGAGCGTGGTCTCGCCGTGGCCCAGCACGATGTTGTCGTCGCCCTGATGACCCACCGACACCGTGTAGGAGCCGCCAGCGCACATATCGGGGATGGCGACCGACGTAATCGGATTCTCCATCATTTGCAATAGATGGGTAGCCGTCGCCTCGCAGCCCGGTGCACCGCTGACGGTCAGGGAATAGGTGCCCGCGGTAGTGACGTCTATGGTCCGTGTAGTATCGCCAGTGCTCCACAAATAAGCGTATGCACTGTCGGCACTCAGCGTCACCACGGAGTCCGAACAGATCGTCGTCGGACCCGTGATCACAGCCGCAAGCGACGGAGCTATGGTCAGAGTCAACAGCTCTACCGAATCGCATCCAAACGCATTCATCAGTACGTGCATATATTCTCCCGACTGAGTCAAAGTATCTCCATCCCAGATGTATTGTCCACAAGTGGCGACAGTCAGATACGTGGTGTCTGTATGCAGGGGGATGGCCACCGCGACCGTGTTGTTCGTGGTGTCGCACTCCGGCTGGTGCCCGCCGTTCTGCGCAATGCTCGAGCCGTCGCAATTCACCACAATCACCAGATTGTCAACATCTTGCATACCGCACAAAAGATTGGAGGGCAGTCTGATTTCCCCAATCGTGCAACTATCCATCGGCAAACTTTGGTTCACCATGACCGTACAGACGGTATCGCCACCGTAACTGTTAGCGAAAACCGTGACGGGATAGGGCGCATTGAGCGTATTGTCACCACTGTTGCAATAGGAGAAAGTAATCAAAACGGTGTCATCACCAAGCACTTGCAAAGAGGCATCGGCATTCACAACCACGTCTGACACTGCATAGAACGGCCTTCCGTATTGGTCGATGGTGGTGGCCTGCTGCAGGAAGTTATTGAACGGACGACGCACCATGCCTTCGGGATCGGTGAAGGCCATGGCGTTGTTGAACTGGTACTGAGGAACTGTCAGGTCCTCGTTCACGTTGGTGACGTTGTACATATACTGGTTCCACACCTTGCGGGCGGGTGCCCAGGGAACACCGGCGGACTTGAAAATATAGAGATAGCCGTAATTTGTCCACGTACCGGCATTGCCGCCCCCTACAATTATTTCAGCTTCTCCATCCAAGTCCACATCAACCACTATCGGATATTCAAGTTGCGTACTGCAAACACATTGGAATGAAGCCAAATCATAGGGTTGAGTGAGTGTTTCATCTGTTTGGTGATGATGAAGACTTCCGTTGATAATTCTCAAATGTGAAATATCGCGATACACCAATTCAGCATAGCCATCCTGATTGAAGTCAAACAACGTAAGCCCCGTACAGCCTGAATCATCCCCGTGTGGCGTGGTCCAAAACACATCCATCTCCCCATTCGGGTTAGATTCGTTATATTTTAATGCATAGATCAAATCGTTGTCACCTGTGTTGTGATCACTATAAGTGCCTGTGATGAAACATATCTCCGGATTGCCATCATTGTCAATGTCGCCTATCTGAGGACAACCGAATTTCCGGGCATTGGAAATCTTTTTCGAACAGATGACCGACTGCGTCTCCACATCCCAAACATAAAGATAGACAACGCGATTTGATTGATCCACATTCATCACCAAAACATCCAAACGGCCATCTTTATTGATATCAACCAAAGAAGTATTACCATCTGTAAACGGTATTGCAGCATTGTCCTCCATAACCATTAAAGAGGAAGGAACTTGACGAACAACCGTCATGTTGTTGAGCGAAGCATCCGTACGGCTTTGGATATCTACAGCATAAACGGCATTGCCAATGGCCAACTCCAAATTATAATCTCCGCACAGATCAGCCGCCATCGTTTGATATGGATTTGCCTGAACATCCCAAGTCCTGCCTGCGAATCCTTTATTACCTTCAGCCTTAGCCAAAAAGACACCTGTGGCTGCATCATATATTTCACTGCCAACATATATTTCAGTCCATCCATCATGATTAAAATCAGCAAAAGAGATAGTTGGAAGTGGATGTTGTTCACCATTATAGCTCGTAAATGGTTGTGCAGTCTGCCACAACAGCGCCCCATTCGCATCGTATGCATATAGATGCTTATTGGATCCAAACACGACTATGATATTCTTATATGAATCATTTTCCCACTTGACTTTTGCAACAGCAACATTGCCGACAGGACCTCCAGCATACATCCCAGAGATAGCAAACTGAGATTTCAGCGTTCCGTCGGCACGAAACACATACATCTGGTAATTGCCAGACGGAATCAATATTTCTTGTTGACCATCATCATCAATATCACCCACAAGAGGAGTGGTGACTGTCAAGACCGAAGTCGAGGATATCTGTGGATCCCCAATCCCCCACTCCGTCCTTTCGGGCAAGAAAGTACAGTCGGCGGAGTCGATGTTGTCGGGCAGAGCCACAGGGATCACAGATATGTTAATCGTCAGCAAACTGTCGCAACCCGCCGAGTTGGTCAGCGTCTGCGTGTACGTGCCGGCAGAGTCGTAGGATTCGCCATTGAGGAGGAATGGCAGACTGCAATCCAAAACAACAACCTCCAACGTGCTGTCTGTCGAGTGATTCACGGTTAGACTCAGCACTTCCACGCTGTCACAACCGCTCGTATTGGTTGTCATGTGCATGTATTCGCCCGACAGCCTGAGCGTGTCGCC
>JAGBPE010000255.1 GCA_017633495.1 Bacteroidales bacterium
AATCAGCGGAACCACTCCTTCTGGGTGTGGTTCGGTATCTCGCTGGGCATACTGCCGCCATTCGCGATGTTTGCGGTGCTGATATATTGCAAACCCGACAACAACCATTTGATTCCGTGACCAAAAACATTATAGACATAGAATCTTTATCAAACAAGCAAAAAGTGATGAACATCCGATTGGTTATCTTTGATTTTGACGGCACAATGGCCGACACTCGCCACAATATCGTCATTACCATGCAGCGGGTGATGCGGGAATTGGGAATGCCCGTTGCCGACGAGGAAACGTGCGTCTCCACTATCGGGTTGCCGCTCAAGGACTGTTTCCGAAAGATTTTTCCGGAACTGACGGACGATGGTGCAGAGCATTGCGCCGAAACCTACCGCCAGATTTTCTTCGCCAATGCCAAATCGTTGGTTCCCAATATGTTTCCTAATGTGCAGGAAACCATTGATTTGCTGCATGCCCATCGGATAAAGATGGCTATCGCTTCATCGCGTACCTCCGCCTCGCTGCTCGGATTCATTCGCGAGATGAACTTGACCGATAAAATTGCTATGGTGGTCGGTTCCGATGAGGTGAGTCGTCACAAACCGGATCCTGAACCCGTGAACGTCATCTTGTCAGCGTTGGATATGCCTGCCGCAGAAACTCTCGTAGTTGGCGACATGCCTGTCGATATCCTCATGGGTTCCGCCGCTGGCACGCACACCTGCGCGGTGACCTACGGGAACGCCTCTGCGGAGGAATTGACCGCCGCAGGAGCGGATTTTCTTGTAGATGACATGGCTGAACTGATAGGTTTGGTCTTGCCGGATAATAAGGATCACTGAATTGGTTTGGGAAACTTTGTACCTTTGTTCCCAGAACTAATTCCACATGTCAACCTCAGAAATCGTGATACAGGTGGCCGTCATTATTTTTTCACCTCTTTGAAAAGCCCTTCCAGCGTCTCTTTGTATTTCGTGTAAGGGTATAGGGAGCGCTCTTTCAGGATGGAACCCAGCATCAGATCGTCAATCTCTTTTTGGGAGGCGCCTTCCACATTCAGGCATAAGAGGTGATACAGAAGCGTTTCGTAGTATTTGTTCAAATAGTAGCTTTTGTAGCTCTCCACGCCGTTGGATTTCACGATTTCCATCTCAAAATCTTTGAAAAAGAAATCCTGGTACTCATAGTAGGGGCGACCGTTGAATTTGGGGAACTTCTTGATGTATTCGTATGCCTTCTTCGTATTCATGGGTTTGGCAATGTTGATGAAACCCCAGATGTTGATGCCGCAAAGGCTCATGCAATTGAAGAAGAAAATCGCTTTTTCGGTGTCGTCTTTCAAATCGTATTCATTCATTTTGAAATTCACTTTTGAAAGATTAAACGGCTGGTTTTTGTTGCCCACAGCCGTAAAGAGCAGTCCGTAATAATTGTCAACCAGTTCATAGATAGGGATTTCGGCGTTCTGCAGACTGTCGATGAGGTGGTCATTGTCGAGAGGCTCTTTTTCTGACAAATTCAGATTGACCGCCCGGATGATGTAAAGTTGCTTTAAGGTCTGGTTGTCAGGCCGTTTCAGATATGGGGTGGTGAGAATCTTGTTTTTGGAAGTGATGGTTTGCGCAATGAAATCGGCACTTGACACGAGCGCGGGGTCGGAAATCCCACGCAACTCCACCATCACATCCTTTGTGGGCTCGTTGCGGAACATGAAATTGTGGTAAGTTTTGGCCAAAAACAGAATTTGGCTGTGAGACACCCCCTGACCGAAAAGAGAAAGTGTCATACAACATATAATGCTGGAAATCAGTAGTTTTTTCATTGGACTTGTTTTTTATGACGATTGTGATTCTGCTGCAAAAATAGAAAAAACACGAACACCCTGCACCCTTTTGCGAATTTTGCGGCCTATTTTCAGACAAAGATGCTATCTTTGCAGCGTGGTTTGCCTGTCTTGATGTTTAACGGACTTCGCACCGAGGTCGGCAACTGCGAAGAAGTGAAGAATAGAAGTCCACAGATGCCATTATGCCCACATTCACTATCCGCGCGGCGAAAGAGAACGAGGCCGCCACTGTTTTGGAATTTATTAAGAAACTGGCTGAGTATGAAAAACTTGCCCATGAAGTGGAGGCCACCGAGGAGGGACTTCACGAGGCCCTCTTCGTGCGCCACGAGGCGGAGGTGGTGTTCGGTGAAGAGGACGGCGTGATCGTTGGCTTCGCCCTCTTCTTCCACAACTTTTCCACTTTTGTGGGACACAAAGGCCTCTATTTGGAAGACCTCTTCGTGTTGCCGGAGAAGCGCGGTCTCGGTTATGGAAAGGCGCTTCTGCAACATTTGGCCAAGTTGGCGTTGGAACGTCACTGCGGCCGCATGGAGTGGGTATGCCTCGACTGGAACCAGCCTTCCATCGACTTCTACAAGAGCATCGGCGCCGTCCCCATGGAGGATTGGACGATTTACCGGCTGACGGAGGAGAAGTTGAGGGCGTTTGCGAGAAGGGAATGAAATATTTTTGTAATTTTGCGGCGTTAATACCTATGGTTATGAAAGTCAACTCGCTTTTTGAACCTTATTTGAATCTTCTTATAGAGATACTAAAAAAATACAAGGTCAAAACCGCCTATCTCTTTGGCTCTGTTTTAACGGACCGTTTCAACGAGAATAGCGATATTGATCTTTTAGTTAATTATGAAGATTTTACGAAAGATCCTATAGAAAGAGGGGAGAATAGCTGGAATTTGCAATTCGCCTTGGAGGACACCCTTCATAGAGAAGTTGATTTGGTTAACGAAGCGAATTTGAAAAACCCCTATTTCATCAAAGAACTCAACGAAACAAAATATCAAATTTATGGACAATAATGCCCGCAATCTCATTTCGCATGGATATGATGAGATTCAAAATGAAAGGATATGGGTTATCATTGTTAACTCTTTACCTGTTTTGAAAGAAGAGGTTGAGGGGTTAATGAAAGGATGTGGGGAAAAAGCTGATACAATTTGTTAAGAAATTATCTCCACGACATTTTTTTAGTTGTTTTTCAAATGCCTGATAAAAAGTACATCCAAGACGTTGCTCCGTGGCTCGCGGATATTTTCGTGGATGATTCGACATTAGACGAAAAGACAAATGCCTGTTTTGTTTCTCAGCAAGAACAGATAATCAAGCAAAATGCGCAACGATTGGGGAAGTATGCCCAATACTTGTTAAGCGTTCTTCACGATAGCGATATCTTGAGTGCCCGTTTTGA
>JAGBPE010000256.1 GCA_017633495.1 Bacteroidales bacterium
CAGGTGTTGGCGTTGGTGCGCCGCAACCACAACCTCACGGTCAGCCTGGTGCCGCAGGAGAACGACGTGCTGATGGGCTCCGTCAAGACCTCCTCGGTGCTCGACGAGCCGCTCATCTCCATCACCCCCGAATATCTGCCCGCGTGGCAGCGCTATCTGAAACGGGGTTGCGACATCGTTCTCTCGCTGTTGGCCATCATCCTGCTTTCGCCGGTCTATGTCTTCTTGGCTATCGGGGTGAAACGCTCCTCCCCGGGACCGATATTCTACCGTCAAGAACGCATTGGTTTTTTTGGTAAGCCGTTCCATATCATCAAGTTCCGTTCCATGTGCGAGAATGCAGAGACCGACCGGCCGATGCTCTCCTCCGACGACGACCCCCGCATCACCCCGTTCGGGAAGTTCATGCGGCAGTATCGTCTGGACGAAACCCCACAGTTCTTCAACGTGCTGAAGGGCGAGATGTCGCTGGTGGGACCGCGTCCCGAGCGGCAGTACTACATCGACCAGATCATGGAGCGCGCGCCCTACTACCAGCTGCTGTTAGGCGTGAAGCCCGGCATCACCTCGTGGGGACAGGTGCGTTTCGGCTACGCGGAGAACGTGGACGAGATGCTCGAACGCCTCCGCTGGGACATCCTCTACATCGAGAACATGTCCATCCTCATGGACATCAAAATCCTGATCTACACCGTGTTGATCATCCTGAAACGGGAAGGAAAGTAGGGACGAGTTAGCAGTTAGCGGTTAGCAGTTGGTTGGGCTATATGTGAGGGTAATGGGCATAGGGCTTTATGATGTGGCGAAATTACAAAAATATCATATACGGATCAATTGCATTTTTGCGTATGCTATTCTGGGGGTAGATAATATAACTCTTTGATGTTTTCCGTTGACACCAAGCAAAATTTTTTCACTGAGTTCCCTAAATACAAATACTTATTATGAAGATATAGACCTTTCCATGAATCATACGCTTGCCTACAAAAACACTCCATCTCATTTTCAAGTGGAACAAGAATTAAATTTAGAATATCACCGATGGTAATAAGCGGGAGGGTGTTGTCCACCTTCTCCTCACACGTTGAAACGACAGTGAGCCGCATTCCTTGAAAATAAAAATAAGACGAACAAACTTCTTTGATCAGAATATAATTGCTTGAATCATACTCTATAAAACTGTTATCATAAGTATAATTAACATTAGCCAATCTGCACATGGAATCATGATATTGTATATATGGGTCGTTACCATACCAAACAATCTGTGAAAAAGAACATGTCTTACCACAAGGGTACCATAGAAATGGTATAGGGTTGGTATGGAGTTGGATTAATCATGGTTTAGAATTTTTGCATTTTTCGAATGATTGTAATAGAAAGGGTTACACTAATATTATATCCCGTTTTTTGCCCTTTTTCACCGCAAAGATACAAAAAAATTGAGTGCTGAAAAAACGCAAAAGAAAAAAACCATAAAAAATGTATCTTTGCACTTTAAATGGAAAACGCACTATTGTAGCATGGTAGAGTATAATACTAAACGTAACAAACTTATTATCAGAGAGTACGGAAGGAATATCCAGAAATTAGTTGAGGATTGTGTGAAGATTGAGGACCGCGAAGAGCGCACGCGCACCGCGTATGCCATCGTCCGCATTATGAGCGATGTGGTCAATTCCAAGGAAAACAGCGAGGATGCCGCCCGCAACAACGAGGATTTCTGGAACAAATTGTGGGATCATCTTTTCATTATGTCGGAGTATCAGCTGGATGTGGATTCTCCCTTCCCCAAGCCGGTGCCCGATACTATCAAACGGGAGTTCGTGAAACCCTCATATAACAACAAGAACCGCGTGAAGTTCCGCACCTACGGCGTCAATATGCAGAATATGATCCACAAGGTGTCGGAATACCCCGAAGAGGTGCGCGAACAGTACGCCCCATTGTTGGCCAACTATCTGAAAATGATGTATTTGACCTACAACCGGAATTCGGTCAACGACATGCTGATCCGCCATCAGCTTTCGGAGCTTTCGGATGGCAAAATCACCCTTCCCGAGAACTTCAACTTCACTAATACCAAGGAGTTGCTGAATATCGCCAACGCCAATGCCAACTTCTATGTGGCTCCGCAAGCTGGCGGCAAGAAAAAGAAAAGGAAGAAAAAGAAAAAAAATAGCTCAGCGCAATGAACATAATTGACGTACAGCACGTTACCAAAAGATTTTCGGATTTTGTCGCGCTCAACGACGTTTCATTATCCGTACCTCAAGGTTGTGTTTTCGGTCTGCTCGGTCCCAACGGCGCCGGAAAGACAACCCTGATTCGTATTTTGATGCGCATCTCCTTTCCCGATGAAGGCCAGATCTTCTTCAAAGAGCATCCTTTAGTGTCGGAAGATATTTACGATATGGGATATCTGCCCGAGGAACGAGGCCTCTACAAGAAGATGAAGGTGGGCGAGCAGGCTATCTATCTCGCTCAGCTGAAGGGATTGGAGAAGCAAGAAGCCTACAAGCGGCTGCGCGCGAAATTCGAGCAGTTCGGCATTATGGAGTGGTGGAACAAGCCGGTGGAGCAGCTCTCCAAAGGTATGCAGCAGAAACTGCAGTTCATCACCACCATTCTCCACAAACCCTCGTTCCTGATTCTCGACGAGCCCTTCAGCGGCTTCGACCCCATCAATGCCAATCTGCTGAAAGACGAGATCGAGCAGTTGAAGAAGGAGGGCACCACCATTGTGCTTTCCACTCACAACATGGCGTCGGTGGAAGAGATTTGCGACCACATCGCCCTCATCAACCGCTCGCGCAAAATTCTGGAAGGCGACATCTTCGAGGTGAAAAACCGCTTTAAGAAGAACATCATGGCGGTGGAGGTTTCCCGCTTTGACGAGGAGCTGCCCGCACAGCTGCAGGAGCAGCAGTTCGAGATTTGCTCGCAGCAGAAAAACGACTATTACACCCGTTTCGAGATCAAGATTCCCGAACACCGGACCCCCAACGAG
Source organism: Bacteroidales bacterium (assembly GCA_017633495.1). Taxonomy (GTDB): domain Bacteria; phylum Bacteroidota; class Bacteroidia; order Bacteroidales; family WCHB1-69; genus F23-D06. Next base: position 3,011 of record JAGBPE010000256.1, read on the forward strand.
ATGTTGCAACGCTTTATGCAACATAGTGACATTCATTCTTTTATCGAGATAATGCCCACCATGAACGAGATTTTCATCGAACAGGTGGAGAAAGCCAACCAACAACAAAGCCATGAAGAATAAGACCCTGTTGATTATTTCGCGCGAGTATTTGACGCGCATCCAGAAGAAGTCCTTCATCATCATCACCATTCTGATGCCGATTTTGCTGGTGGCCATGATTGTGCTACCCATCATGCTGGTGTCGCTTAGTGAGCAACGGCAGTTCTCCAGAATTCTGGTGGTGGACGAGAGTGAGATTTTCATCAATAATTTCGAGGATAACAAACACTATGAGTTCAGTTACCGCTCCGGCGACATTGAGCAGATCAAGAAGGAGGCGTTTGACCAGGATTTTGACGTGGTGTTGCAGATCTTGGGCAGTACCCAGGGGGTGAAGTCCAATATCTACTATAAAAAGAACCTCCCCACCGGGCTTCAGTCGGAGGTGGAAGACCAGATGGACGACATCTTCTTCAACCAGCTGCTAAGGGATTCCCTCCATATCGAGCCGGCGCGTTTCGAGAACATGCAGAATTTGGCAAAGGCGGAATCGACCACGATACAGATTGACGAGCAGGGCGGCGAGAAGGAGCACGATGCCGAAATCAACCAGATTTTCGGCATGGTGTGCGGATTGGTGATCTACTTCATCATCATTATTTTCGCCAGTCAGGTGCTGCGCGGTGTGCTGGAGGAGAAGTCGAACCGCATAGTGGAGGTGCTGATCTCCTCGGTGCGTCCTACGCAATTGCTTCTCGGCAAGATTGTGGGCATTGCGCTGGTGGGTCTCACACAGCTGGTCATCTGGATTGCCCTCTCCGGTGCGATTCTCGGCGGCATTCAGCTGGCGGCTCCCAACCTCTTCAGCGAGGAGAGTGTGGAGACGATTGCGGAGACGCCCGGCGTTAATCTGCCCGACACCGCCACATTGCAGGAGCAGTCCGGCAACATTTTCGAGATGATACAGAACTATTTCGCCGTCTCTTTCGGCACCATCATTCTCTGTTTCATCTTCTTCTTCGTGGTCGGCTATCTGATCTACTCGACGCTCTACGCGGCCACGGGCTCGGTGGTGGACAACGAATCCGACTCGCAGCAATATACGATGCCGATCACTATTCCGCTGATTCTGGCCATCGTGTTTGTGCCGAACATTTCGATGAACCCCGACGGAGCGTTGGCCTTCTGGCTCTCCATGATCCCGCTCACGTCGCCCATCGCGATGATGGTGAGATTGCCTTCCGGTGTGCCCGCTTGGGAACTGCTGCTCTCCATGGGACTTGCACTCGGCTTCCTGGTCTTCAGCATCTGGTTCGCCGCCAAAATCTACCGCATCGGCATCCTGAACTACGGAAATAAACCCTCGTGGAAGACCATCTTCAAATGGCTCCGCGAGTGACGGCTGTAGAGACGCGATTAATCGCGTCTCTACATTGACCCCAATAACCTCCTAACCTTTAACCTCTAAACCTTAAACCTTAAACCAAGAATGAACAACGAACACAGAGGTTTCACCTCAAACATAGGCGCGATATTGGCAGCGGCGGGCGGTGCCGTCGGACTGGGCAACATCTGGCGCTATCCCTATATGTTAGGACAGAACGGCGGCGGGGCGTTCCTGCTCGTCAACATGTTCTTTGTGCTTGCCATCGGCATCCCGTTGATGATGACCGAGTTTGTGATCGGTCGCCGCTCGCAACGCAACGTGGTGGGCGCCTACAAGAAGCTGGAACGGAAGAAGGGATGGGCCACCATCGGCTACTTCGGTATCCTGGGCGCGGTGCTTATCTACGCTTTCTACAGCGTGGTGGCCGGCTGGACGCTCAACTACATTGTGATGGCGTGCAGCAACCAGCTGTCCGGATTGACTCCTGCAGAGGTGTCGGAAACCTTCGCTTCGTTCACGTCCGACTCCTTCTGGCCAGTGTTCTACCAGCTTATGTTCTTGATACTTACCGCCTTGGTGATTACCTTCGGGGTGCAAAAAGGCATCGAGAAGGTTTCCAAGATCCTGATGCCGGTGCTGTTCATCCTGTTGCTGCTCATGTGTGTGCGTTCGCTTACGCTCCCCGGCGCGAAAGAGGGCTTGGGCTTTCTCTTCCATCCCGATTTCAGCAAGCTGACGGGTGCGGGCATTCTGGGCGCGTTGGGACAGTCGTTCTTCTCGCTCAGTCTCGGTATGGGTGCGATGGTGACCTACGGCTCTTACATTCGCAAGGAGGATTCGCTCTTCAAGACCAGCGTCTGGATATCCGTTTGCGACCTTATGGTGGCGATTCTGGCGGGCGTGGTCATCTTTCCGGCGGTCTTCTCCTTCGGAATGGATCCTGCCGGCGGACCGCAACTGGTCTATGTGGTGCTGCCTAACGTCTTCAACAACATGCCGATGGGGGCATTGTTCGCCGCCGTCTTTTTCGTGTTGTTGGGCATTGCCGCCCTCACCTCCACCATCTCCCTGCAAGAGATTATCGTGGCGTTCACCGTGGAGGAACTCCATTGGAGCCGTCGTAAAAGTTCGATAATCAGCCTGTTGGTGATCTTCGCCATCGGCGTTTTCTGCACGTTGTCGTTCGGTCCTCTGAGCGACGTGAAGCTCTTAGACCGCACCATTTTCGATTTCTTCGACCTCATCACCGCCTCTTACCTGATGCCGATCGGCGCATTGGCGATGACCATCTTCCTGGGTTGGTTCTACCCGAAGGTGGAGGTGAAGGACGAAATCACCAACGGCGGCACGCTGAAGGGCAGCCTGTTCGAGGTTTACTACTTCATCTTGCGCTATGTGGCGCCGTTAGCGCTGATTGTCATTATCATTTCGGGTATCATTGGATAATGCGCAAACAGCTGACAATCATATTGTTGCTACTGTCGCCATTTTTCCTGTGGGCGCAGAATGACGAGGTTGAATTCTCGCATAAAGGCGGTGTGTATCCCAATGCCTTTTCCGTCGCGCTCAGCTGTCAAGATCCGACTCACCACATCCGTTACACGTTGAACGGGGCAACGCCCGACGCGAGCGCCCGTCTATACACGAATGCATTGCAGTTGGACCATTCAATGGTCTCATCTTCGGATATTTACAAGATTCAGATTTCGCCGGAGGAGCAGGCTTATTATCCCGAAACGGTGATGAAAGCCATCGTGATTCGGGCGGCGGTGTTCGATGCTTCGGAGCAGCGGGTCAGCAAGGTGGTCACGCAGTCCTACTTCATCCGTTCCCTCGGGTGCGAAATCCAAGACCTTCCAGTGGTCTCCATCTGCGCCGATTCTCTGTCCCTGTTCGCCTATGACACAGGCATTATGGTGCCGGGAATTTATGGCGTCACAGACAGTTTCGATTTGACCGGCAACTATATGCAACATGGTCGTGAGTGGGAAAGATGTGTCAATGTTGAATTTTATACGACTGATAATGAGGGGTTTAACCAGCAGGCGGGCTTGCGTACCCACGGAGGTGCCCGTGCCCGTTGCGCTCAGCAAAAGGGATTGAGGTTGTATGCGCGGGAGGAATATGGCAAGAAGAATTTCAAATTCAAGATTTTTGAAGAGTTAGATCTCAATAAATACAAGCATTTGGTCTTGAAGCCTTTCAGAAATGCCTTTACCCCGGCGGGAGTGCAGGACTGGGTGGCCAACGGAATCGCGTCTCAGATGAATATGGGGACGCTTGCTTCGCGGCCCGTGGTCCTTTTTCTTAACGGCGAGTATTGGGGAATCTATTTCCTTGAAGAAAGAGGCGATGAACGCTATTTGGAAAGCCACTACGGCGTCAATCCCGACAGTGTCAATATCATAGCGGCTTGGGGAGCGCTGGAAAATGGCTCTTCTGACTCTTACTACGAGTTGTACTATTGGTTGGCGGACGCGGATTTGACGGATCCGGCACAATATCATTACTTTTCACAGCAGATTGACATCCCCAATTTCATCGATTACATGATTTTCGAGCTCTTTTCAGCCAATATTGACTGGCCAATCAACAATGTAAGATGTTGGCAGGAAGGGCATTCGAAGTGGCGTTGGTTTTTCTATGACGGTGATTGCTGTTTCTATAACCGGCAATTCGATGTGTATGCGAACATCACATACGATGGAGATGAGGTGGTTTATCCGACGGCCGGATGGTCGACGCTCTTCTTTAGGAAATTGCTGGAGAACGAGACTTTTGTGAAACAATACCTCACCCGTTTGAAGGAGGTGAGTGGAGATTGCTTGGACTACAGCAAAACCAAGCCCATTCTTGACGATATTGAGCAGCAGATTCGGGGTGAAATTCCGCGTCAGGTGGAGCGGTTTCGTATTCCCAGCAGCATCACAGAATGGAATACGGCATGTTATAATTTGCATCTCTTTCTGCGTGACCGTCGCGAAGAGTTTGAAAATCAAACGAAAATCTTTTTTGGCTTGTCGGATGACGATGTCGACTTTATCTGCTATCCGAACCCTTCAAGCAATGGATGGATAAATGTCAAATTTATTACCGATGACAATCTCCTTGACGATGTTGTCATCTACGATATAAACGGCAAATGCGTGCTCAGAGAGTCGTTTTTGAGTGTCGGGGGCGGAAGCGTGACCATATCTCATCAACTCTCTTCCGGGGTGTATGTGCTGAAAATCGGCCCCTATTCCAAAAAAATAGTGGTGATGTGATGTATGCAACAGGGAATAGGCAACAGGCAACAGACAATAGGAGCGGGCGACCCCAATTCCCCTTCTTTTAGAAGAGGTGCCCGCAGGGCAGGGTAGTAATATAAAACATTTTCCTTAAGCAGCCCCGTAGGGGCAAGACGCGCGAAGCGCAATTAACCCCACATAAGCGAAGCGCAATGTGGGGCCGAAAAAGAAGGCGAGAATGAACTAAATATAGAAAAATATGACAACATCAGACCAAATCAAAGCGGTTCAAACGAGGCTCAGTGAGCTAAGGAGGTATCTTTGACGTAGATGCCAAAGAACAAGAAATTAAACAGAAAGAAGAAATAACCCAACAGGACGGCTTCTGGGATGACCCCAAGGCTGCCGAGAAGTTGCTGAAGGAAATCAGCGGCATCAAGGCATGGGTGGCCGACTACTACAAGGCTGCCGAGCTGAATGATGAATTGCTGGTTGTCAGCGAGTTCCAGCAGACGGACGATGCAACAGAGGCAGAGCTGGACGAGGCCTACAACAAGACGATGGAGGCCGTGGAGAAGCTGGAGTTCAAGAACATGATGCGCGACGAGGAGGACTCGTTTGACGCGATTCTGAACATCAACTCCGGCGCAGGCGGCACCGAAAGTTGCGACTGGGCGGAGATGCTCCTGCGTATGTACATGCGCTGGGCGGAACGCCACAACTTCTCCGTGAAACTCATTGACCGTCAGGAAGGCGACGTGGCGGGCATCAAATCCGCCTCCATCGAAATCGAGGGTTCCTACGCTTACGGTTTCCTCAAG
>JAGBPE010000257.1 GCA_017633495.1 Bacteroidales bacterium
CTCCTGCGGGTGATCGAACCAGTAGTCGATGCGCTCGGCAAGCGCTTTCGCGTTTTTCGAGGGGAATTTGCTGCGGTCGTCCAAAGCGTATGCTGACGTGCCTGAGTAGCGCGCAGTGGCGATCACGGGTACCACGGCCTGCTGCATCGCTTCCGTGATGCTCATGCCTTCCACTTCCACATAGGCGCAGTGAACGGCCAAGTCGGCTTTGGCGGCCAGTTCGCGCAATTCGTCGCGGTTGTAGAATCCGACGACCGGCTTGTAACCGACCACGCCGTCCTCGTAAAGCTTTTCGGCCATGCGGGTGTAGGGTTCCAGTTTCGGACCGCGACCGGCAATGTGCAACCGAATGCGTTTCGCGTATTTGCTGAGACGGATCGCCTTGTACAACGTCGGCTGGTCTTTTTCAATGGCCGTACGACCAATGTAGATCAGGTCGAGCGGACGATTCTCATCGAGGTAGTTCTCCGGTGGTGTGAGCGGACGAATACATTTGTCGGGAATCACGCCATTGGAGAGGGTGAAACAATGCGCTTTGACGCGGTGGCGAACCAATCGCTCACGCACATTATCGGTAGGACATTGTAAATATTTGTAATTGTCATAGAAGACGCGGCACCAGTAACGGTAGAGTATTTGGCAGGTCAGAAAACCGCCACGGAAGCCTAAGGTGTTGAAAATGATATTCTCGGGATGCACATGATAGGTTCCCACCATGGGTTTGCCCAGCTTTTTGGCCCAATTCATAGCGGCATGATGGAGGAAGAAGGTCTCTTCCATGTGAATGACATCCGCCCAGCGAACCGCCTCCTCGATTTGAGGTCCCTTCCATGCGGCAAAATGGTAGCCGAATGAGGAGAGCATAGGCTGAATAATCGGGAAATCGAAATCCTCCATCTCGTAATCCGGTTTCTCTCCGTTGGGGTCTTCCAGATTTTTGCCCGAAAGCACTCGAACTTCCTGTCCTGCTTCACGCAATGCCTTTACCGTTCTTCTTGCTGACTCGTCAAGACCATTGCCCTGACAGAAAAAGTTGTTTACTACAAATAAAATTTTCATTGCTTGATATTAAGTGATTATTTGGTTTTATTTTCTTCAATTGCCTTTTCAAACATTTCAATGAGTCGTTTCGCGCTGTTGGCGATGTCGTATTTTTCCATCAGCTCGGCGTATTTGAAGCCCATCTCCCAACGCTCCTGCGGGTGATCGAGCCAGTAGTCGATACGCGCGGCAAGCGTTATTGGGTCTTTTGCGGGGAATTTACTGCGATCATCCAATGCGTAGGTAGAAGTTCCGGAGCATTTTGCCGTGGCGATTACGGGCACAACGGCCTGCTGCATGGCCTCCATGATACTCAGACCTTCCACTTCGATGGTGGCACAATGAATAGCCAAATCCGCATGGGCAGCCATTTCGCGCAGTTGGTCTCTATTGAAAAAATCGAAAACGGGCTTGTGTTTCACTGTTCCTTCTTCGTATAGTTTCTCAGCCATGCGTTTGTACTTTTTCAGATTTGGCCCTAATCCGGCAAAATGTAGACGGATACGGTTCGCATATTTACTGTAACGCATTGCATTAATCAGCGTCGGATGATCCTTCTCACCCGAAAGACGACCGATATAAATCACCTCCAAAGGACGATTATCGTCCAAATAGTCATTCGGCGGTGTCACAGGACGAATACATTTGTCGGGCGCCAATCCGTTGGAAATCGTTATACAATTGGCTTTAACGTGGAAACTGTTCAATCTTTCACGGACATTTTCCGTCGGACATTGCACATAGGAGCATTTGTTGAGGAAGACGCGCACCCAATAACGCAACATCGCATTGTTAGGGAGCGACCAATCGCCCATTCCAAGGGAGAAGAACATGTTTTCGGGATGCATGTGATAAGTGGCCGTTAGGGGCTTCCCAAGCTTCTTCGCCCAATTCATGGTAGCATGTTCGATAAAGAAGGGTTCTTCGATATGCACAACATCCGCCCAGCGGACAGCTTCTTCAATGTTCGGTCCTGTCCATCTGGCAAAGCAGTATCCATGCGCTTTGACAAGTGGTTGAAAGATTGGGATAACGAACTCTTTTTGCTTATAATCGGGTTGTGGGCCTTGTGGCTCTAGCAAATTCTCGCAAGAGAGAACACGCACCTCCTGTCTGGCTTTGCGCAGTTCCTTAACCGTGGCTCTTGCCGATGTAGCAAGACCATTACCATGGCTGAAAATGTTGTTTAATACAAATAGAATCTTCATAAGATAGCTTCCTAATAAGGTGGCGGCAAAATTAACATTTTTTAATAAATACAAACACTTGATAATCAGCAGTATTTTAATAAAAGTGGTCGAATTTTCGCAAAAAAAAAAGCGGGAAAAATCCCGCTTGAATCAAATATAATACAAAAAAGGTGTAGTCTGGAAAGATGCCCCGGAAACACTACAGGTTCGGATGCACCACCACTTTCTGTGCCGGACGGTTGCCGATCTGTACAAGATAGACTCCTGCTGATAACGATTCGTTGCGGACGATACGGCCTGTGATGTCGAACACGCGAACCTTTTCGCCCTCGGCACCTTCAACCTCAATGCGGCTGTTGGCGACACGGATAGTGACCTCGGGAAGATCCACCTCAGGGATGCCCACACCGCAGTCTTCAATGATTCCTGAAAAATAATCTGCTAACTGGCTAGTAAAATATGCATCATAAGAACCGCATGGAACAACAAGGATGGAATTATAAGTGTAGAAGGTACTGTCGGATGAGGGGCCAACGGTGGGCGGTACAGAACAGCCCATAAAGATGGTGTCAATATTTGGGCAATGATTGAAGGCCTGCTCCCCGATAGCCGTAATACCGTCACCGATAGTGACCGTTGCCAAAGAGGTGCAACCATAAAAAGTTTCTCCTGGAATTTCACCAATAGAGCCTGGCAAATACGCTGTCACAATGCTACTGCAATCTCCGTAAGCTAAAAGTCCTAAAGTGGTGAGTCCTTCGGGGAGAATTAAAGGGATGGCGAGCAAACTGTCGTATTGGAATGCGCCAGTATCGATCACCGTCAGCGAGGAAGGGTAATTGATGGTTGTCAGGCTGGTGCATTCCCTGAAAGAACATAAACCGATTGTCTGCGTGCCTTCATGCAAGGTGACATTGGTGAGACTGCTGCATTGGCTAAAGCACCAATCTTCTATAGTGTTCACGCTGCCGGGGATGTCAATAGACTGGAGATTGCTACAACTATAAAAGGCGCCATAGCCAAGAGTAGTCAGACCGTCCGGCAACGACACCGACTGGAGGTTATAACAATTGGCGAAAGCCGACTTTTCAATGGAAGTCACGTTGTTCGGGAGTGCCACAGATTCAAGAGCGGTGCATCTACTGAAACAATAACCTCCAAGGGTGTTCAGGCTCACCGGAAATGTTATCGACGTGAGGTTTGGACACCCTTGAAAAGCACAGTATCCAATGGCGATCAAACCGTTATGGAAAGTCACAGACTGGAGTGACGAACAGTGGTCGAAGCCCCACTCTGGGACAGAGGTAACACCAGCGGGAATGTCCACGCTTGTGAGAGAGGGGGCATAGTAGAAACAGCCTTCGCCCATAAAGGTAACTCCGGGCATGGATATCGTTTCCAGCGAACACTGAGTAAAGGCATCGTGTTCCAGATACGTGACTGAAACAGGAAGTGTTACGCTGGTCAAACTATCGCATCGGAAAAAGGCAAACGCCTCAACCGCTGTCACGGGATAGCCTGTTCCGTTGAACACCACCGTGTCAGGTACTACAACGTCACCTTGCGGCTGAGCATATCCGTACCAAGAGCTACTCTCCGTGCTGTCGGCGTAATGAAACGTTTCAGGATAGTGTGGCGATACCACTCTCGCCTGCAGGTTGCTATCAATGATATAATAGAGCGTCGTGCCCTGATAGGCATAGCTGAACACGGAATCCTGGGCTTTCACGCTAAGTCCAGCGAACGTGACCATTGCGAAAATGGCCATAATCAGTAGATTTCTTTTCATTATATTACTTTTTTGTGTCTTCGTAAAAGAAGCCGCAAAAATAGCATTTATTATGAATTGTAAATGATGAATTATGAATTAATTTCCCCGGATAGCCGCCTCGAACATTTCAACGAGGCGTTTCGCGCTGTTGGCGATGTCATACTGCTCCATCGACTCGGCGTATTTGAATCCCAACTCCCAGCGTTCTTTCGGATGATCAAGCCAGTAGTCGATGCGCGCTGCAAGGGTTTTCGGATCCTTTGCCGGGAATTTGCAGTTGTCGTTTAAGGCGAACTGCGATGTGCCGGAGCAGCGTCCGTCTGCAATCACCGGAACCACAGCCTGTTGCATGGCCTCCATGATGCTCAGCCCTTCCACCTCGATGATGGCGCAATGCACCGCCAAATCGGCTTTGGCGGCAAGCTGGCGCAGCTGGTCTCGGTTGTAGAATCCGAAAATCGGCTCGTATTTGAGCACACCCTCTTTCATGAGTTTTGCTGAAAGACGTTTGTATTGCTTCTCTTTGGGTCCGCCCCCTGCAAAATGCAATTGAATGCGATGGGCGTATTTGCTGTAACGCATGGCTTTCAGCAGCGTGGGCTGGTCTTTCTCGCCGGAAAGACGCCCGATGTAAATCATATTCAAAGGACGATTCTCGTCATCATAGTCCGCGGGCGGTGTTGTAGGACGAATACACTTGTCGGGCACCAATCCGTTGGAGAGCGTCACGCACTTGGCTTTGACGTGGAAACGGTTCAATCGTTCCCGGACGTTTTCGGTAGGACATTGCACATATTGGCATTTGTCGAGGAAAACGCGCGCCCAATAGCGCAGCAACGCATTGTTCGGGAACGACCATCCATCCATTCCGAGAGAGTAGAAGATGTTTTCAGGATGCAGGTGATAGGTCGCGGTGAGGGGCTTCCCAAGCTTCTTCGCCCAGTTCATGGCAGCATGTTCGATAAAGAACGGCTCTTCCAAATGCACGACATCCGCCCAGCGGACGGCCGCTTCAATATTCGGACCGTGCCATTTGGCGTATGAAAAACCTTGCGCTTTGATAATGGGCTGGAATATCGGGAAATAGAACTCCTTCTGTCGGTATTCGGGTTGCGGCCCGTTCGGATCTTCCAAATTCTCGCAGCTTAGAATTCTCACCTCTTGCCCTATGTCACGCAGCGCCTTGATAGTACGGCGTGCAGACGCGTCAAGTCCATTCCCCTTACAATATATGTTGTTTACTACAAACAGTATCTTCATATTATATCTTCCTAAAAAGCGGCGGCAAAATTAACATTTTTTAGGAAATATAAAACACTGATATTCAATAAAATTTAATTCTAAATGATTGTTTCTTTTTTGCAAAAAAGGCAGATTATTGCCTCAAATCATGCACGGCAACGGCAACAGGGTAGGCGACAGCGGTGTCGTTCTTGATAGCTGGCACCCAACGCGGCATTGTAAGTAACATCTTGCGTACCTCGTTCTGGAATTCGAAATCCTGTTGCGACCCCGTCACAGGCATATACGCAAAATCCACATCCGACACATGGCCGTCCGCGTTTACCACAAAGGTGACCATCGCGTTGTCCAGCAGCTCGTTGGACATATACGATTTGTAGGAACGCAGTCGCTGACTGATCCATCGCACGGGAGAGCCGTATTCCGATGGGAATTTGGCCGCCACGTCATATTTATCTGTTGTAGTAGCGCGAACTCTGATTCCATCCACAATAGTGACTACACCGTCGGTGACGTTACCCCTGATTTGGGTGAAACAAGCTTCGTATTCCGCACGCAAGGCCGAAGGGTCGAGGCTGTCCGCCGCAGTGGAGAAAACGGGTGGGCTATATCCAGTGGTACCGCTTGAAGGGACATAATTCGAGGAAGTCTCGCAGGCCCCAAACGCCAAAGACGACAACGCGATTCCCGCCACAGTCACCGCCTTACCGAGCGTCCTGCGCTTGTGGAGTTCCTTTTCAAGGTATTGGAGTTCCGCCTCGCAGAAGGGACAAGTGCCGGAGCACTCCCCCTTGAAGGTGCATTCGCGCTGCTCCAACGGAATCTCGTTCTCTGTGGCGATCCGCCGCC
>JAGBPE010000036.1 GCA_017633495.1 Bacteroidales bacterium
ATGGTTAAATAATTTCCCTGAACGGCCCCGTTAGGGGCAAGAGCTCGGTAGAGATAGAATGCTGGTTTATAAGGCTTTTTGGATTTTTACGTTTGCGGTGCTGATCTCCTTTCAGGGCGGTTGGGCGCAACCGGTGCGGCCATCGGGCGAGGACACGCTTACAATTGCCTTTACGGGTGACATTCTCCTTGACAGGGGTGTGCGGCAGCAGATAGAGAGTCACGGCATCGAAAGCCTATTTGACAAAAAGTCGGATTCCGTGTTCCGCTGTTCCGACATTGTGGTGGGGAATTTAGAGTGCCCGGCCACCGCGCTGCGTACGCCGATGATGAAGAAGTTCGTGTTTCGTGCGGAGCCGGAATGGCTGGAGGCCTTGCACTTGCACGGTTTTACTCATCTCAATTTAGCTAACAACCATTCGGTGGACCAAGGTCGGCGCGGATTGGTGGACACGTGGCATAATGTGGAGCGATACGGCATGACGGCCGTCGGGGTGGGCAACACGATGGCGGAGGCCGCGCAGCCCGTGCTGTTGGCGGAGCATCCCCGGAGGGTCTGGTTGATCGCCTCGCTGCAAATGCCGTTGGAGCATTTCCCGTATCTCCCCGAAGCACCTTCCGTCAACCAAGAGTCCATCGATTCTATGCTGGTTCGCATCCGTGCGTTGCGCGAGGAGGACAGCACCGCCGTCATCCTGGTGTCGTTGCATTGGGGGCAGGAGCACACTTTGGAGCCGACGCTAATGCAGCGCAGTGCCGCCCACCGCATCATCGATGCCGGTGCCGACGCCCTGATCTGCCACCACACCCATACCCTGCAGACCATCGAGCAATATCGTGGTAAGTACATCTACTACAGTCTCGGTAACTTCATTTTCGATCAAGATAGGGACATCAATCGCCGCACGTGTGTTCCGCAGGTGAAGGTCACGCAAGATAGCGTGGTGGTAACAGATAATTTTTTTCTTATGTAAGTTTCATTCGTTTATTGGTTTCAGGCTTCAAGTTTCAGGTTTCAGGTGCGGCACCCTACTTGAAACTTGAAACCTGAAACTTGAAACCAAAACGTAGTTTACTTTTCCTCTTACTTAACCACCTTCCATTCCCCTGGCTGAAGAGATCCCAGACTGAGGTCGCCGATCTGGACGCGGATGAGTCGCAAGGTTGGGAAACCGACCGCTGCGGTCATGTGTCGCACTTGGCGGTTTTTGCCTTCGGTAAGGGTCAAGCGAACCCAACTGGTAGGGATGTTGGCGCGATAACGGATGGGCGGCACGCGCTCCCAGAGGTTTTCCGGCGGCAGCGCCTTCTCCGCCTTGCAAGGACGAGTACGATAGCCTTTGATGACAACGCCCTTTCTCAGCTGTTGCAACGCTTCATCGGTAATCTCCCCATCCACTTGTGCGAGATAGGTGCGCGGGTGGGCATTCTTCGGGTCCAGCAATCGCTTGACCAGCTTCCCATCGTCCGTCAGCAGCAAAGCTCCCTCACTGTCATGATCCAGCCGCCCCGCCGCATAGACTCCCGGCGGAAACCCGAACTCATCGAGCGCCCGATGCCCCGCCTCGGGGGTAAACTGGCTGAGCACGCCATAGGGTTTGTTGAAGAGAATGACCATTATATGTATTCTAAAAAAAACGTAGAGACGTTTCATGAAACGTCTCTACAAGGTTGCGGAGAGAGAGGGATTCGAACCCCCGGAGGTGTGACCCTCAACGGTTTTCAAGACCGCCGCATTCGACCGCTCTGCCATCTCTCCGTTTTGAGGCGGCAAAAGTACAATTTTTTTTGAAACACTCAAATAAAAATTTTTCTTTCGTAGAGAAGCACGGCCGTGCGCCTCTACATAAAGGAATATCAACGCTTTTTGGTGATAAATCCCGCTTCAGAGATGTCGTAAACGTCCGATAAGTTGAAACAATTTCGGATATTTTCCTCGGTTAAGACCGCGTTTTCGTCACCAAATTGCAGAAGATTTCCTGCCTTCAACAGCAGCACTTGCTTGGAGTAAGCCTTTGCATTCGGCAGGTCGTGTAGGATGATGAGGACCGTAACCTTCTGCTCCTCATTGAGTTGCTGCAGAATGTCCATGATTTCGAACTTGTGGGTGACATCGATGTTCGACAACGGCTCGTCCAGCAGCATGATGCCGGTCTGCTGTGCCATCGCACGGGCAATCATCACCCGCTGACGCTCGCCACCGCTCAACGATTGCAACAGAGTGTCCCTATAATGCCAGACATTGCACTTCTGCAACATCTCCTCTACAATCTCCTTGTCTTCAGCGCGTTGCATCTCCCACGGCGTTTGATACGGATTGCGTCCTAACATCACGTAGTCGAACACGGAAATATCAAACACAATATCCTGATACTGCGGCACATACGCGATCTTCCGTGCCATATCCATCATCTTGTACTCCGACAAAGGCTTTCCGTAAAGCTGAATAGTGCCGCCGCTCGGTTGCAACAGTCCCACGATGCACTTCAGCAACGTGGTCTTTCCCGAACCATTCGGTCCCAATATCGAACAAAAATTGCCTTGCCCAAACGATAACGACAAATTGCTGAATATCACGCGTTTGTCGTATCCGAATGTTAGTTTGTTTATGTTGATGCAATCCATGTTTCAAGTTTCAAGTTTCAGGTTTCAGGTTTCA
>JAGBPE010000037.1 GCA_017633495.1 Bacteroidales bacterium
ATCCGGCAAATAGAGGCTGCGGAAACCCCGGCAAACAGGGAAATAGGCCTCAACAGGAAGCAAAAGTGGTTCCGTATCGCCATGATTGTCGTGTTTATCGGTTTCGATATTTGGGCTTGTCTCCTTGTCGCCAAATACATTAAAACGCCCCCGATATGGAGTCATTCGGGGTATAAGCTAGAGTACGAACGCGGTGCAGGCGACTTCACAACGGAAGGGACTTTGGAGGTCAGGCCAATGGATGCCGACACCGTGGCCATCAGCTCGGAACTTCTGGGAGGCAAGCCAATGGTGCAACACGTGGAGGTGACGGTGCCCGACAAGAAAAGTGACACCGACTTAGTACAAATCAACGTGACATTGACTCCTGAGGCGAGCCTGCTCTGGTATCAGTTCACCACCAAGGCAAAGGGTCATCACGCCGCACTTTACCTGAATGGCATCAAAATTCAAGACTGGCAAATCAAATGTGGAATAAGCTGCGGTAGCTTCTTTATCATGAAGGAGCATTCGTCGATGAAGGAATTGGATGCGTTCTGCGAAAGGTTGATACGGCAGTGAATCGTCCAATTTTCATACACTTTCGTCTCATTTCTTGACACATATTTCGCATCGGTTCGACGCTATGACGTTGATATTGAAGCATATCCTACCATTGGCATCATTTTTGAAACAATCGTATATTGAATTTTTAGCATCCTTTTAGAAAGTGTTCAAATTATTTTGTATTTTTGCGGTGTGAAAATATTTACGATATCATGAAGACTACGGAATTATTGAAGAAGATACTTGATTCAGGATGTACATTGGTGAGACATGGTGCTAATCATGATATATGGTATAGTCCAATTACTGGCAAAAAATTTCTGATACCACGTCATTCCTCAAAGGAATTGCCTGTAGGAACACTGAAAGATATTGTAAAAAAGTCGGGAATTGAAATTTAAGCAAAATGGATAAGATCATCGAAAAAGTAATAATTGAGGTGAGCGCGGACGGTCTGTATTCCGCCTATATGCCTTCCGATGAGTATGGGTTCGGGCTTGCGGGATACGGCGAGACCGAAAAAGAGGCAATGGATGACTTTTATACGGCTGTATCGGAAATGCGAGAATTGGAGGAAGCCGACGGAAAGGTCTTCCCGGAATTTCAATTTGAATTTGAACATGCCTACGCTGAATATGTCGCTCCTGAAACGGCTTGCAGCTGCGTTGCCGAAGACCCCGCCACCTATAATAGCAACGAAAAAACTGATAACAATTAAGACATATTCCTTAAGCAGTCCATTCCCCTCCTTTGGAGGGGTGCCCGAAGGGCGGGGTGGTATTGGACGAAACACGAAATAGAAATGAAAAACACCATCATCATAGTGGACGACAACCGCAACGTCCTCGCGGCGGTGAAACTGCTGCTGGAGCGCGAGTTCCGGCAGGTGATCGCACTGCCGTCGCCCAACACACTGCTGCGACAGATAGAGGCGACCCCGCCGGAGGTCGTCCTGCTTGACATGAATTTCTCCGCCGGACTCAACACCGGCAACGAGGGCCTCTACTGGCTCCGCGAAATCAAAAGCCGCTACCCGCAGCTGCCCGTGGTGCTCTTCACCGCCTACGCCGACATCGAGCTGGCCGTGGCGGGCATGAAGGAGGGTGCTGCCGACTTCGTGGTGAAGCCGTGGGACAACGATCGCCTCATCGCGACCCTCATTCGAGCCTGCACCCGTCGCACGGCCCCGAAACGATCGGAGAAAGCAGAAGCTGCTGCCCCATTCTGGGGCAACAGCACCGCCATGCAGGAACTAAAACTTATGGTGGAGAAAATTGCGCCCACCGATGCCTCTATCCTCATCACTGGTGAGAATGGAACGGGCAAGTCTTTGTTGGCCAAAGCGATACATCAGTACTCTTCTCGCTGCGAGAAACCGCTCGTCAATGTGGATTTGGGCGCGATTACGGAAACCCTCTTCGAGAGCGAGCTGTTCGGACACGTGAAGGGCGCGTTTACCGATGCGAAAACCGACCGCGCCGGTAAGATTGAGGAGGCCGACGGCGGCACCCTTTTTCTCGACGAAATCGGTAATCTCGCCTTTCCGCAACAGGCTAAGCTGCTGACGGTTATCCAGAACCGCACGGTCACCCGCGTGGGTAGCAACAAAAACACCCCCGTCGATTTCCGGCTGATTTGTGCTACCAACCAGAAGCTGAACGAGAAGGTGCTGCGCGGCGAGTTCCGCGAGGACCTCTACTACCGCGTCAACACCATCCATCTGGAGATTCCGCCCCTGCGCGAGCGTCCCGAAGACATTGTGCCTTTTGCTGAACAGTTCCTGAAACGCTTTTCCGAGAAGTATCACAAGCCCGAGCTGAGGTTAAGTCCTGATGCTGTTCGAAAACTCACCGCGCACCCTTGGTACGGCAACATCCGCGAACTGGAACACGCCATGGAGCACGCTGTCATCGTCTGCGACGGTACCGAACTCCACGAACAGGATTTCCGCCTGACCGCCTCGCAACCCAAAGACACGATGCAGGAAGTCACCACCTTGGAGGAGATGGAGGCCGAGATGATCCGCAAAAGCATCGCCAAATGCGGCGGCAACCTCTCCGCCGTGGCCGCCACGCTGGGCATTACAAGGCAGACGCTGTATAATAAGATGAAGAAGTACGGAATTTAGTTAGTAGTTAGTAGTTAGCAGTTAGCAGTTGGGAGACGATGTAAAACGATGAGGCGATGAAAGACGATGAAACGGGCGACCCCAATTCCCCTTCTATTTTAGAAGGGGTGCCCGAAGGGCGGGGTAGTAATATGAAACTTCTTCCTTGAGCAGCCCCGTCAGGGGCAAGAGCTTGGTAGCCAGGGGTAAGGCGTGAGGAACGAGCGCCGCCACCCCTGGACAGCATACAAACAAATAGATATGGTAATAATAACGATAGCAATCATCCTCGCATGGCTCATCACCGCTGTCATCCTGATCCGGCGGAACAGGCGCCACATCAGGCGATTACAGTTCCTCTCCGACGCGATCGCGGGGGGCGACTTCAGCTTCACCTTCCCGGAGCGGGGCCGCTGGCGTCAAGACCGCGCCACCGCTGAGTCGCTGAACCGCATCCGCGACATGCTGAACCGCACCCGTCAGGAGATCATCGACAAGGAACGCTACTACGCGCAAGTGCTGGAGAGCGTGCATACCGGCATCGTGGCCTTCGACGAGAAGGGCTTCGTCACGCAGACCAACAAAGCTGCCGCAGCGCTGTTTGGCCTTCCCGTGCTGACTCACATCCGGCAGCTTGACCAAGTCAGCAATGGACTGGCAGACACGCTGTTACTCTCAGCCGCGGGCGACAACCACACGCTCACCATTCACGATGGTGAGAGCACCCGACAACTCTCCATCCAGGTCTCCCAAAGCCGCATTCGCGACCGCAATATCCGCATTTTGGCGGTTAATGATATACACAACGAATTAGACAACAAAGAGATAGACTCGTGGATCTCGCTTACGCGCGTGCTTACCCACGAAATCATGAATTCCGTCAGCCCTATCACCTCGCTGAGCGAAAGTCTGCGTGAGTTGGTGCCCGACAAGAACTCGGAACTCTACAAAGGGCTGGACGTGATTCACTCCACTGGCACGGGCATCGAAGGTTTTGTGGAGTCATACCGGCAGTTTACCCATATTCCAACTCCTTCGCCGTCATTGTTTTACGTACGGGGATTGGTGGAACGTTCCGTTCGTTTGGCGCAAGGCGTTCCCGAAAACCATCGCATTGAGTTCAGATGGTCCACCATTCCGGAGGATATGTTGCTGCACGCCGACGAGAACCTCGTGGGGCGGGTACTCAATAACCTGCTGAAGAACGCCGTAGAGGCTATCGGGGAGAACGACGGCTGGGTGGATGTCCGAGCCTTTCTCAACGAGCGCGAGGATGTCGTCATCGAGGTTAGCAATAGCGGCGAACCTATCCCGCCGGAGGTCGAAGAGCGCATCTTCATTCCGTTTTTCACCACCAAAACGGGCGGTTCGGGCATTGGACTGAGCATTTCCCGACAGATCATGCGTCTCTCGGGCGGGACGCTCACGCTGCGCACCCGTCCGAACACCACGTTTATAATGACGTTTGGAGGGTAATACGTTTCTGAGTGTATTTTGGAATAATCAGCACCATACTCATGGCGCTGATAGTGATTCATAGTATTTAACGTTCGGGATGCCACACAAACCGATAGGGTAGGAGGGCGTCCTCACCGGCATAGTCCACACCGATGCGCGGGGTGGTTTCAATCTGGCTCTCAGTGATTTGCATGCCGCGGTCTTCAATCCAGAGTGTGTCACTGCAGAGGGAGAGACCGTTGTCTGCGACGGTAAGTCCCAACAATTTGGAGACCTTGCCCGGTCCGATGCCGATGTCGGGAGTGATGCGGGGTTTGCGAGTACGTTGCAGCATCAGCTCCTCGCCGTGGGTGGGTACGATGCCGCGGATGAGTACCGCGTCGGGCGCGCCGTCCACGTTGGTGACGAAGTTGAGCAGATGGTGCATCCCGTAGCAGAGGTAGATGTAGGCGACGCCCCCTTCGTGGTACATCATCTCGTTGCGGCGGGTGCGTCGTCCCCCAAAGGCGTGCGACGCGTGGTCGGTAGTGCCCTTGTAGGCCTCCACCTCGCAGATGATGCCGCCCGTGAGCTGCCCGTCCACTTGGGTGAACAGGTACTTGCCCAGCAGATCGCGTGCGATGCGGAGCACGTCATCGGTCAGGAAATAGTCTTTCGTCAGTTTCATTGCCGTTTTTTCAGCCCGCAAAAATACGAATTTTGACGTATGACGCGAAGAAACCCTTTGTAGAGACGATGTGCACATCGTCCCTACGAAAACACCAAATACGGCCTCAACTTCTCAATGAGTTCCGGATACGCATGCGTGATCCGTTGCAATTCGTCAAGGTCGCGGATGGGTCCGTTTTTTTCGCGGTGGCGCACGATGAGTTTTGTCAGGTAGGCATCGATATATGGGTGTGCGACCAACTCCTGATAGGTGGCGGTGTTGATGTTCAACTTTTTGATTTTCTGCTTGTTGATATACAGGTAGGTCTTCAGTTTCGCCGTGTCGATGTTCTGCATGACGTATACTTCCTGGAGCTGTGAAAAGCTATGCAGACCGCCGAGTTTGTCTCGGTATTCGACCAGTTTAGCAGCACGTTTGCTTCCGAACTGCGGGATGGTGAGCAGGTCATTGGTGTCGCAGCTGTTGAGGTCGACTTTAACGATATCGTACATCTGTTTGCGCTCCTGCTGTTTGAAGGGCGGGAGCGTGTCGGAGCGCACGTGCGGTCGATTGGCGAACGACTGCTGTCGAACCGCTTCCAGCGAATCGGCAAGCTGCTGCTGTCGTTGTGCAAATTGTTGGAACTGAACCTCGTAGAGGTGGACATCACAGGACGGTTTCTGACTGTTTTGATGACAGAAATAGTAGATGTTGCTCGCGATCATGATGGTGAGCAAGAAAAGGGCGGCCGCCCATTCGCCTCGGGTAAAATGGAGCTTCGTTTTCATGGGTGCAAAGATACAATCTCAAGATAGGGTTTGTCAAGATATTTGCAATTTATTTATTAACATGTTGTTGTTTATATTTTAATTTTAGGCAAAAGGCAATAGGGAAAAAGCAATAGGCAAGGGGCGATAGGTGATAAGGGAAAATAAAAACAAATTAATGTTTATAAAAAAATGTAAATATTTGTAGTATAGTTATATAACGTAGTTCTGGCTGTGTTAAATTTTTAAAATATGAAAAAAAGAAACGGTTTTTGCATAAAAAAATGTATTTTTGCAGCGTTTCTAAGAAAAACGGCATGTCGTCTTTTGAAAGTTTATATCGCGAAACGGAAATGAATGTCAGAGAGGCGGTTCGACGTTTTTCGGAGCTGAAGTCGAAATATGAGTCGGCGCAGCGCGAGAATGAGAAATTGCGCTCCGAGGTGACGATGTTGAGAGGTCGGCTCGACGAAACAGAGGAAAAGTTGAAATTGGTTGAACTAACGAGCACCATTATTGACAGAGAAGATAAGACAAGACTAAAACGACAAATCAACGATTGGGTGCGGGAGATAGATAACAGTATCAAGCTTCTCAGCGAAGAGTAACGATGGAAGAAGAGAATATAAAGGTGACCGTGACGATAGGGCAGAGACCCCTGACCGTCATCATCAAGAAGGAGTGGGAACATTACTTCCTGGAAGCTGAAAAAGTAATCAATGACAGTTTTTTCGAGTTTGCGAAAAAATGGCAATATAAAGACCAGCAAGACCTTACGAATATGGTGCTGTTGGATTTTGTGGTGAAGGCACTGGGCGATAAGGAAAGGCTGAGGGAATATGACGAGGAGTTGGTTCCGATGATGGAATCGCTCAAGCAGTTGACAGAGGAATTCCCCATTGATTAGACGTTCTTTGACAGAAATAATCCCGCATAAGTTCAGATACGTTTGTTAAACTCAACAGAATTACAAACGAAGGGGACGCTTGTCATGCCTAGAACAGGCCCGATCCGTATGGATGGCGATCAGCCCGGGGAAGCGCGAAGCAAAGACGGCACCTTCGACCATATCGCTTAGGAGTTTTTCGAAACCCTATGGAGCTTATGCGGTTTTTTTATGCCTCCCGTTGACCGTTGAACGGACAACTTAAAATTAATATATATAAATTTATGACGACAACTTTAGGAATCATTATAGGCATTTTGGTGGGCATTGGAATAGGATTGGCCCTCGCCTATACACTGTTGAAAAACCAACTGACGAAAGCAGGGCGCGAAGCCCTCAAGAAAGCCGAAGAAGACGGCGAACTCATTAAGAAAGAGAAGATTCTGCAAGCGAAAGAGAAGTTCCTGCAGCTGAAGGCTGAACACGAGAAATCATGCAACGAGAAGAACCAGCAGATTGCCGCTGCTGAGAATCGCATCAAGCAGAAAGAGAACACCATCAGCCAGAAAATGGAGGAACTCAACCGCAAAAACAACGAGAATGCCGCCCAGAAGGAGAATCTGAACAAGCAGATGGAAGCGGTGGCTCAGAAACACAAGGAACTGGAAGAGCAAATCTCCGCTCAGAAAAACAAACTGGAATCTATCGCTGAGATGACCTCCGAACAAGCTAAGCAACAGCTTATCAACCTGATGCAAGACGAAGCTAAAGCCGACGCCCTCGTGATGATCAAAGAGATTGTGGACGAGGCTAAGCATACCGCCAATCTGGAAGCTAAAAAAGTGGTGGTCAACGCATTACAGCGCACTGGCGTGGAATCCGCCATCGAGAACACCGTCTCCGTCTTCACGATTGAAAACGACGAAATCAAGGGCCGCATCATCGGCCGTGAAGGTCGTAACATCCGTACCCTCGAGAACCTTACCGGTGTGGACGTGGTCATCGACGACTCCCCCGACACCATCCTGCTCTCCAGCTTTGACCCGGTGCGCCGCGAAATCGCGCGCCTCTCTCTCCAGAAGCTCGTTTCCGACGGCCGTATCCACCCCGCACGTATCGAAGAGGTGGTCGCCAAGACGAAAAAGCAGATTGAACAAGAGATTGCCGAACTCGGTAAACGTACTTGTATAGACTTGGGTATCAACAACATGCATCATGAACTGATGCGTTTGGTCGGTAAGATGAAATACCGCTCTTCTTACGGTCAGAACCTGTTGCAACACGCCAAGGAGGTGGCTAATCTGAGTGCCGCTATGGCCGCAGAATTGGGCATCAATCCCAAACTGGCCCGTCGCGCTGGTCTGTTGCACGATATCGGCAAGGTGCCCGACACCGAACCCGAATTGCCGCACGCACTCTTCGGCGCCCGTTTGGCCGAACAGTACAAGGAACGCGCTGAAATCGTGAACGCCATCGGTTCTCACCACGACGAGATGGAGATGAAGACCCTCATCGCGCCTATCGTGCAAGTGTGCGACGCCATCTCCGGTGCTCGTCCGGGCGCCCGTCGCGAAGTGGTGGAAGCCTATATGAAACGTCTGAACGATCTTGAGAATCTGGCACTTACATATCCTGGTGTTGTGAAGACCTACGCAATCCAAGCCGGTCGTGAACTGCGCGTGATTGTGGGTGCAGAGAAGGTCACCGACCAAGAGGCCGACCAAATCTCCCTCGACCTCTCCAAGAAGATCCAGAACGAGATGACCTATCCGGGTCAGATCAAGATCACGGTTATCCGTGAAACCCGCGCAGTCAATTACGCTCGATAATATATGAACGACAACCAACCGAAACCCCGTAGCCGATTCAAGTTCTTCACAATACTTTATATTGTGACGTTCATTCTGTTTGTGGTCTATTTTTTCTTTATTTCGGATCATAACTTGAAAACACACAGGGATTTGAACCGAAAAATCTCCAATTTGGAAAATAAGATCACCAACACGAAGAACCAGGTGGGCAATGTCTACACCTACGAGCAGTTGGTGGCGGATTCGGTGTTGTTGGAAAAGTACGGACGTGAGCAGCTGAACATGCACCGTCCTGAAGAGGATGTTTTTGTGATTCTCTATGAAAAATGAGGGTGAACATATTCGATTGTTGATTGTCAACGGGGTGAACCTCAGCTGTTTAGGCACGCGTGAGGTGAATATCTACGGCAGTCTTTCCTTCGATGAGTATTTGGAGGAGTTACGCGGAAGATACCCTCAGATGGAGATTAGCTACTTCCAATCCGACAGCGAAGGTGAGTTGGCGGAGACCATAACCTCGGCACGGAATTTGCAGGGAATTATCCTCAACGCGGGGGCCTACACGCACACCTCCGTCATATTGGCGGATGCAGTGAGAGCGGCCAAATGTCCGGTGGTGGAGGTCCATATCAGCAACCTCTTCGGCCGCGAGCAGTATCGCCGCAATAGCGTGCTCTCCTCTGCCTGCGTCGGATTCGTCAGCGGTTTTGGTCTGCAGAGCTATGATTTGGCCGTTGAATTTTTCCGAATGAAAAATGCGGATGGGGCGGTTAAACTTCATCGCGTGTAGCGAGTCTGTGAAAAGAGCTTTTGAATTATTTAGAATAGAACGTAAATATTGAAATTATGAAAAAAGTATTCAGTTTATTGATGGTTTTGGCCTTTGTAATGGCCGGTGTGGCTCAAAATGATGCCGATCAACCGAAAAAGAATAAAAAAGTGAAAAATCCCGAAATCACTTTCGAGACATTGGTACATGACTACGGCGAAATCTACCAAGGCGAGAATGGCGAATGCGAGTTCGTGTTCAAGAACACCGGCAAGGCTGACTTGATTCTCACCAACTGCCGTTCCAGCTGCGGTTGCACGGTTCCTTCATGGCCGAAAGACCCCATCGCTCCCGGCAAGAAAGCTGTCATCAAGGTGAAATACAACACCCAGCGTATCGGTCAGATCAACAAGACCATCACGGTGGAATCCAATGCTGTGAACGACCGCGTGGTGCTTAAGATCACGGGTAACGTGAGCCCGAAGCCTTCGGAAGCAGCACCTGAGAACAACTCTGGAGCACCGAAAGTAAACAACTAACATTCAAAAACATACAGCAATGAAAAAGTTACTGGTTTTCGTATGTGTACTCTGTATGGGTATTGGTGTGGGACTGCAGGCGCAGACCACGAAGACCACCTATACGGGTACGGGTGCAGAGATCGAATTTGAGAAGAAAGCGATCGATTTCGGCACACTGAAGGTCGGCGACGTGAAGGTGGTGACCATCACCTACAAGAACATCGGCAAGAAGCCGTTGATTTTGGACGATGTGATCTCTTCCTGCGACTGCACGGAGGTGGAATGGTCGAAAGCGCCTGTGATGCCCGGCAAAACCGGCACTATCAAGGCCACCTACACAGCCAAGAATGTCGGTTTGATCAGCAAGCGCGTGACCGTGTTGTCGAACGCGAACACCGACAGAGTGATCTTGCAACTTAAAGGGGAGGTGAAGTAACATCCCCTTTTTCCCTGGGGCCGTCTGGTTTTGACAGCAAGTTCGGGGGTATGTAAGCAGGTCGGAATTTGTGGGCTGATTCCGTTAAAAATTAACCCTCGATGCCAAATAAATGGCGAAACTTCTTATGCAATCGCAGCGTAACCGTTGCGGTTCCCGCCGCGCGGACAAGGTCCGTAGCCGCGGGTGCTCCCCCGGAAGTTATTCGGCTCAACGTCCGGACCGGAGTATCATAAAAGGGCTGATAGCTGAGGCCGCGCTTCGAGGCTGAGGCGAAACTTTAGAAGATAAGCGACGCTTAGGTCTGTCCCGTACCATGTCGCCGCCGACAATCAAACGGTGACTAAACTTGTAGAAAGCATACTTGCGGCGTGTTTGGACGAGGGTTCGACTCCCTCCGGCTCCACAAGGAAAACGATAACCCCGATGAATTTCGGGGTTTTTTATTGCCTTTTTGCGGGGAAAATGCACGCCGTGTCCGAGAAAAACGTATTTTTGCCGCGCTAAAAGTTTTCGAATGGAGAAGATCTACTTTACCGATTTCGTCGCAGCTGACGTGGATTTGGCGCATGAGAAGTTGCGGGAGTGGCAGCGCAAATATCCCGCTTCGCCACTGCTGAACATGTTCTGCTTGCACGAGGACCGTCTCAAAGGACAGAGCCGCCAGCGTGCCAAAATGCTGCTAACGCTGCCCGATAAACTGCGCTTCGACTCGCTTCCGTTGGAAACTGCCCCGATTGTGGTGACCCGCGAGAAACCGCAGCTTAACATCCAGGAAACCAAGCCGCAGCAAAGATCGTCGTTGAACCCGATCTTCGTCAAACATCCCTCCCCGGACCACGACAATCGCCAAGCCTTGATTGATCAGCTGATTGAAAAATTCTCCAAAGACGCCCCCAAAATCATTTACTCGCCCGATGTCCATGATGCCGACGCGGACTATGGAATGGAGAGTTCTGTGGAAGATCAAAGCATTGTAAGTGTTTCATTGGCAAATATTTATGCAGACCAAGGCTACTACGACCGGGCCATTCAGATGTTTGAAATATTGAAGTTGCATTTTCCCGAAAAAAATAGTATCTTTGCCGCCCGAATTGAGGAGCTGAAAAAAATGATGGCTGAAGGGTGATTTTGGCATTGTTTTTGCTTGATTTTCGGACTGTTTTTGAAAAAATAAACAAATAAATCATAAACTAAAAAAGTAAAAGAAGATGTTTACATTGTGTGTAGTATTAATCATTTTGGCAAGTATCGTGCTGGCTTTCGTCGTGTTGATCCAAAACTCAAAGGGCGGTGGTCTGGCTTCCAATTTCGCTTCTTCCAATCAGGTGATGGGCGTGCGCAAAACGGCTGACGTGCTCGAAAAAACCACATGGGGTCTTGCAGCAGGCATTATGATCCTCTGCTTCGTGTGCGCTTTCCTCTCCAGAAACGAATATAACAGCGTTCACGGCATCTCCAACACTCAAGTTGAGCAAACGACTACCGATGCTGGTGCTGAAGAATAATCGATAATTGATTTGATTTTGTAAACATGCAATGCCGTTGGCGTTGTGTGTTTTTTTTGTTTGTAATATAAAATATTGATACAATGAATATTAAACACGAAAATGTTCCCGGCCAAGTGCAGGAACTCGTAATTGAAATCCAAAAGGAAGACTACGCAGAAAACGTAGATAAAGCGTTAAAAAAACAACGTCGTGAAGTGGCTGTTCCCGGCTTCCGCAAAGGCAACGCCCCTATGGGCATCGTCCAAAAGATGTACGGCAAGAACATCCTCGTGATGGAAATTGACCGTCTCGTCAACGAACAGATGGACAAATACTTCAAGGATAATGACGTGAAGTACATCTTCGAACCCATGCCGGTGGAGGGTAAGTCTCAGGTGGACTTCGAAAACCCTGACAACTTCACGTTCGTGTACGAATATGCGCTGCGTCCCGAGGTCAAGATCGATTACAAAGCGATGCCCGCCATCACCGATTTCACCATCATCCCTGGTGAAGAGGAAATCAACACCCAAATCGAGCAACTCCGTGAGCGTCACGGTAAGTATGTCATGCCCGACACTATCGAGGCAAACGACAGCATTTCAGCTGATTACGGCGGCGAAAAAGAGGCTTTCTTTTTCATCCGCGATCTGAACGACGATGCCAAGAAGGAGTTCATCGGCAAGAAGGTGGATGACAAGCTGACCATCGCTATGCGCAAGGCTTTCAGCTCTGATCCTTTCTTCGCCCGTGCTTTCGACCTCAAGGCCGAAGAGCTTAGCGCCGACGATCCTTACACCTACGATCTGACTATCAAGCGTATCGGCCGCATCGAGCCCGCCGAACTGAACGAGGATTTCTTCAAGGTTGCCTATCCCGACGGCAGCGTGACCGACGAAGCCACCATGCGTCAAGTGGAGAAAGACAAACTTACGGAGCAATATAAACCTGATACAGAGCGTCTTTTCATGAACAAAGCTATTGAGACTTTGTTGGACAACGTGAAGGTGGAACTTCCTGACGATTTCATGAAACGCTACATCAAGGCTGTTCAGAAAGACATGAAGGATGAGGATCTGGAGAAGCAGTTCGACCAGTACAAACGCTCATTTGCATGGCAGATTCTGGAGAACACCATCGTGGAAGGCGAGGACGTGAATGTCACCCGTGCCGACATCGAGGCCTATTTCCGTGACTACTTCGTCAAGAACTATTTCGCTAACTTCAACGCCGAAAGCGTTAAGGAGCAAGTCGATAAGATCGTGGCTGACTCCATGAAGAATCAAGAGTATGTGAAGAACGCTTACGACATGCTCTACGACAAGAAATTGGTGGAAGTGTTGCGCAAGAAGATGAATGTCGAGCATATGGAAGGTGATTTCAAGGCTTTTGTGGCTGAACTTTCTGCAAAAGAGGATAAAGCTGAAGAAAAAACCGCTGAGGAGAAGCCCAAAAAGACCACGAAGCGCAAAACCACAGCCAAGGCTGAGGCTCCTGCCGCTGAAGAGGCACCCGCTGAGGAAAAGCCCAAAAAGCCGAGAGCTAAATCTACCAAAACCAAAACCGCAAAAGAGTAAATTATGAGAGACGAATTCAGAAATTATGCGCTGAAGCATCGCGGCATCAGTAGCTTGAAGATGGACCGTTACGTGTCCAGAACCAACGACTACATCACGCCGTACATCATTGAAGAGCGCCCGATGAACATCACTCAGTTGGACGTCTTTTCCCGTCTGATGAAGGACAGAATCATCTTCATGGGCGTGCCTATCGACGACGATGTGGCCAACATCATCCAAGCGCAGCTGCTCTTCCTTGAGTCTCAGGATTCCGAGCGCGACATCCAGATCTACGTCAACAGTCCTGGCGGTATGGTTTATGCCGGACTCGGCATCTATGATACGATGCAGTACCTCAAACCCGATGTTTCCACCATTTGCACGGGCATGGCCGCCTCTATGGCTGCTGTGTTGATGTGCGCCGGTGCCAAGGGCAAACGCTTCGCGCTTCCGCACTCCCGCGTGATGATTCACCAGCCGATGGGCGGTGCGCAAGGTCAGGCTTCCGATATCGAGATCGAGGCTCGCGAGATCCAGAAGATCAAGAAGGAACTCTACGAAATCATCGCCTACCACTCTGGGAAGGATTACGACCAGGTGTGGAAGGACAGCGACCGTGACTATTGGATGACGGCTGCCGAAGCTAAAGAATACGGCATGATCGACCAAGTGTTGGGTCGCGACCAACGCAAATAAGCGACAAATTTAACATCTTGAAATAGAAGAGACCGGCTTCCGGAAGTGTCCGGGTGCCGGTTTTCTGTTCTAAAGCGAAGATAATGACAAAAAAAACGAATAGATACGACAGAACGTGCAGCTTTTGTGGGCGCGACATTCCGAGTGACCAGTTTATCATCGGCGGTTTTGACGCGATGATTTGCAGCGACTGTCTGAAGGCGGCCACCGAGATTTATCATCAGCATCAGGCGGAAACTGAGCAGAAAGCTATTTCCGAAATTAAGCATAAGCTGCTGAAACCGAAGGAGATAAAGACGAAGCTGGATGAGTACGTCATCGGACAGGAGGAGGCCAAGAAGGTGTTGTCGGTGGCGGTATACAACCACTACAAACGTTTGATGCAAGGAGTGGATGAATCGGATCCCGATGTGGATATCGAAAAGAGCAACGTGCTGTTGATAGGCGAAACAGGTACGGGTAAAACATTGTTGGCCAAAACGATAGCCAACCTTTTGGATGTGCCGTTCTGTATAGCTGACGCTACCGTCTTCACGCAAGCGGGTTATGTGGGCGAGGACGTGGAGAGCATTCTTTCCCGTCTGTTGCAGGCTGCCGACTATGATGTGAAGCGTGCCGAGCGCGGTATCGTCTTTATCGATGAGATCGACAAGATTGCCCGCAAAGGTTCCGAGAATCCGTCCATTACGCGCGATGTGTCGGGCGAAGGCGTGCAGCAGTCGTTGCTGAAACTCTTGGAGGGTTCCATCGTGAACGTGCCGCCGCAAGGAGGCAGAAAGCATCCTGAGCAGGAGTTCATCCAGGTCAACACGCGCCATATTCTCTTCATCGGCAGCGGTGCCTTCAATAACCTGTCGAACATCATTTGCGACCGCATGAACACGCACGCCATCGGTTACAATACGAAGAACATCAACTTCAACCCGCAGGAGGCATTGAAATACGTTAGTGCGCAAGATATCAAAGACTTCGGACTGATTCCGGAACTGTGCGGCCGTTTCCCGGTCATCACCTCGCTGAACGCCCTCGACAGTGCGGCATTGAAGCGCATCCTCACCGAGCCGAAGAACGCCTTAGTGAAGCAGTACATTGCGCTGTTCAAGATGGACGGCATCGCGCTGAGTTTCACGGAAGAGAGCTTGGACTACATCGTCGAGAAGGCGGTGGAGTTGCAGTTGGGTGCCCGCGGCTTGCGCGCCATCGTCGAGAAGATCATGACCGACGCGATGTTCGAGTTCCCGAGCTTGAACAAAAAGAAGATCGTGGTGGACAAGGCCTACGCGCAGGAAAAGTTCGAGAGTTCGATTTTCTCGTTTAAGGATAAGTAGGGGAGAGGTTAAAGATTATCGGCTTGCACAACTTTTGAACGCAATTTATGACGTTTTGTTATCGAGCTTAGATTTTTTTTCTTACTATTTTCCATTCACCACCGAAATTGCCGCCTATGCGTTTTATTACGTGATTCTTTTTCAACTCTTCGATATCACGCAATATAGTCCGTCTGTTCACGTCAAGCTTTTCTGCTATGGTATCAACATCAATGTGAGGATTTTTATTCATCAAGCTAATTATTGCTTGTCTGCGGCGTTTCCTTTTTTCCTTAACGGACTTGAATTCTTTTGGCTCTAACGAAAGATCAAGTTCTTCGGATGTCAGCTCTGGGACATTTTCTGATTCTGTCGGTGACATTTTCCTGTTGTCAGTGACATTTTCTGTTTGTGTCGGTGACATTTTTCCGCTGTTAGTGACATTTTCTTGGACATTTTTGTCACTGTCTTGGACATTGTCGTCTTGATAGGTGATGGAGAAAATGAATTGCGAACCGCTATTAATTTCAATCTTGTAGTTTGGGTAGTAGAG
>JAGBPE010000038.1 GCA_017633495.1 Bacteroidales bacterium
CTGATCAAAGCCGACAACGACGAATACCCGCACATTCTCGGGCAAACCTCCGCTGAGGGAATGCAATGGATTCACAACGCCCAATATTACGTTCCAGGCGGCGGCCAGTTCCTCATCAAGTTATTGCCCAACCTCAGCGATGCTGTTTGGTCAACCGCTTTCGGCAGCGGCTTAGGCGGTCCCGACATCTCCCCCACCGCCCTTATGGTGGACTTCTGCAACAGCATCTACCTGTCGGGGTGGGGTTCGCACCAGCTCAACGGATTCGGCGGCACCTCAGGACTGCCCATCACCGCAAACGCCTTCCAATCCACCACCGACGGCAGCGATTTCTACTTCATGGCCATCAGCGAAGATGTCAGCAACTTGGTATACGCCAGCTATTTCGGTGGTTCGACCGGCAGCGCACGCGAGCACGTTGACGGCGGCACCAGTCGTTTCGACAAACACGGAAAAATCTATCAAGCTGTCTGTGCCGGCTGCGGCGGTCAAAGCAGCTTCCCGACCACACCGGGGGCCTACTCCAACACCAACGGCAGCGAAAACTGCAATCTCGGCGTCATCAAAATCGACTTCAACATGCCGGTGGTGGTGGCTGACTTCCTGATGCCGAACGTCATCTGCCTGCCCGACACCGTCTTCTTCCAGAATTACTCGCAACTCATTAGCAACCAAACGGATATCACCTGGTATTTCGGCGACGGAACCACCTCTACGCAATGGGAGCCCTACCATCTCTACCAAAACACCGGCTATTACGAGGTGACCCTCGTGGTGCACGATTTGGGCAGTTGCAACTTCTCCGACACCCTGAGAAAGAGGATATTAGTGCTTTCGAACACCTCGTCCACCCTTCCCACCGTGGACATCTGCGAAGGCGATTTCGCACAATTGGGCATCCCGCCCTCCATCGGCGTGGACTACCATTGGTCGCCTGCGGGTACATTGAGTAACCCGAACATCTCCAACCCTATTGCTACGCCCGACCAGACAACCACTTACACCCTGATAGCCTCCACTGTTGCCTGTGTAGACACCCTCACCCAGCAGGTGAGCATCCATACCTTGGACGTGCAGACATCCGGCGACACTATCATTTGTCCATCCGGAACAGCCACACTCTCTGTCATCGTGAATGCCTCCGACAGCTACCTAATCGACTGGTCTGAAGATCCTGATTTCCAAACCATACTTTCGAGTAACACCTTCTCGGTTCAGGTCAGCCCGCCTACCTCCACCACCTACTATGTCCGCGTCACCACCGGATTCTGCACCAGAACATACCCCATACATGTAACTATCGACAGTCCAACCATATACAACACACCAAACTTGTTACTCTGTTTTGAAGATTATGTTGAATTAGGGATCTCGTGTATGGGTGGAATTCCGCCATACCAGTACAGTTGGCAGCTGAGCGACGGAAGTACATACGACGGCGCACATCCGCAAGTCAGTCCGCAACACACGGTCAATTACACGGTTACCGCCACCGATGCGTTTGGTTGCACCGATGTATCCTCCGGAATGATCACCGTCAGGGAGGGCACCTTCCCCGAACCTTTGCAGGCTTGGTGCGACAACTATGAAGTGGTGGCCTTTCACGAAACTGCTTTGCACTGCACCGATTACGGCAGCGACTACACCTATCAATGGACTCCGACCGATGAGCTGTCAACCCCGAACATGCCCACCACCAGCGTGATTCCGACCACGAGCACCATCTACACCGTTACGGTTACCGACACCTTCGGCTGCTCCTTAAGCGACACGGTCGAACTACGAGTGACCCCGATCACGTGCGACAATCCGCTGGTGTTCATCCCCAACAGCTTCACGCCCAACGGGGACGGTGTCAACGACGTGCTCTTCGTGCGCAGCGACATCTTGGACGAGTGCTATTTCGTGATTTACAACCGCTGGGGCGAGAAACTCTTCGAAACGGCGGACCAGCATATCGGCTGGAATGGCACATTTAAGCAAAAAGACTGCCAACGCGGCACTTACGACTACTACTTCAAAGGAAAATGCAAAGACGGCGCCGAACTCGAACTCAAAGGCAACGTCACATTGATACGATAAACCTGTAAACCTGTAAACCTGTAAACCCTAAAATATGGAAGAACAATTCATCGACTATGTAAAAATATTCGGACGCTCGGGCAACGGCGGCGCGGGATCAGCGCATCTGGCCCGGACGGCTCACAATCCCAAGGCGGGTCCCGACGGCGGCGACGGCGGCAAGGGCGGCAGCGTCATTGCGCGCGGCAATCGCAACCTCTGGACGCTTCTGCACCTGCGTTACACCAAACACGTCTTCGCGGAGAACGGCGGCAACGGTCAGAAGAACCAATGTTTCGGCAAAGACGGCGACAACGCCTACATCGAAGTGCCGTTGGGCACGATCATCCGTCTCGTGGACACAGACGAAATCATCGGCGAGGTGCTGGAAGACGGGCAAGAATTGGTAGTGATGAAGGGCGGTCGCGGCGGACAGGGCAACGTCCACTTCAAGAACGCAACGCACCAGACACCCCGTTTCGCGCAACCCGGTGAGGAGGGCACGGAAGGGTGGCTCTCTCTGGAGCTCAAAGTGCTGGCCGACATCGGATTGGTCGGATTCCCGAACGCCGGCAAGTCGACGCTCATCACGCAGCTTTCAAACGCCCGTCCGAAGATCGCAAACTACCCCTTCACCACATTGAAACCGAACCTTGGCATGGTCGCCTACCGGGAGTTTCAGTCGTTCGTGATCGCCGACATTCCGGGCATCATCGAAGGCGCATCGGAAGGCAAAGGATTGGGGCTCAGATTCTTGCGGCACATCGAACGCAATGCGGCACTGTTGTTCATGATCCCCGCAGCAGACGATGAGGGCAATGTCAAAAACGTCACCACCATCAAGAAGGAGCTGAAGATCCTGCAAAACGAGCTCAAGCAGTACAACCCAGAACTGTTGGACAAGAACTACATGTTAGCCATCACGAAGTGCGACTTGATTTCGGAGAAAGAGGCGTTGGCTTTGGAGCAGAAAATGTCGAAAACTGCGCCGACCTTATGCATTTCTGCCGTCACCAACTGGCGTTTGACCGAGCTCAAGGACCAATTATGGAGTCTTTTGCAGCCGGAAGAAGAGATATAAAATACTGATATTCTGAAAATTAACAGCTGTTAATAAAAATTTTCAACTAAAAACAGAAAACGAATGTGAGTATTAAAAAAAAGTGTATTTTTGCAGCTGAAATAATTGAAAGAAAGAAATGGCAAAGAAAACGAAGGAAGCACGTCAACAAGTTATTCTTGAGTGCACAGAGCAAAAAGCTAGTGGAGTGCCGGGGATGTCTAGATATATCACCACGAAGAACAGAAAAAACACTCCTGACAGATTGGAACTGAAAAAGTACAATCCGTATTTGAAGAAAATGACAATTCATAAAGAAGTTAAATAACAAAAAACTATAAGAGATGGCAAAGAAAGTTGTGGCATCATTGAAAAGAGAAGGTGGCGTTACCTACACCCGCGTTGTGAAGATGGAACGTTCACCGAAGACCGGAGCCTACACCTTCAAGGAAGCTGTAGTTGAGTCCTCCGCTGTAAAAGACTTTTTGGCTAAAAAGTAATATTTTGTTTTCATGGTTGAAAGAAGGTGGGCGCCTGCCCGCCTTTTTTCGTATATGGCAGTTACCACCATATCAATAAAAATCGTACTTTTGCGGAAAATTCATACGTATGGGATTCTTTTCATTTTTCAGCAAAGATAAAAAACAAGAGATAAACGAGGAACAAAAGAAGGAATTGAACGAGGGTTTGCAGAAATCCAAGGAGAATTTCTTCAAGAAACTGGCCAAATCCATTGCCGGTAAGTCCAAAGTGGACGATGAGGTGCTCGACAACCTCGAAGAGGTGCTCGTCACTTCCGACGTCGGTGTGGAGACCACCCTCAAGATCATCGACCGCATCGAGAAGCGCGTCTCCAAAGACAAATACTTGGGGACCAACCAGGTGAACATGATCCTCAAGGAGGAGATTGCCGGACTGCTGCTGGAGAACGACCTCGAAAAGGTTAACGATTTCGTCATCCCTGAGATGGATGTGCCTTACATCATCCTTGTGGTCGGCGTGAACGGCGTGGGCAAGACCACCACCATCGGCAAACTGGCTTACCAGTACAAAAAGCACGGCTACTCCGTGGTCCTCGGCGCTGCCGACACCTTCCGCGCCGCCGCCATCGACCAGCTTAAAGAGTGGGGCAACCGCTGCGACGTGCCTGTCGTGGCACAGAAGATGGGCTCCGATCCTGCAGCCGTGGCTTACGACACCGTCAAGTCCGCCATCGCGAACCACCATCAGGTGGCCATCATCGACACCGCCGGACGTCTCCATAACAAGATCAACCTCATGAACGAGCTGGTGAAGATCAAAAACGTCATCCGCAAACTCGTGCCCGACGGACCGCACGAAATCCTGCTTGTCCTCGATGGCTCCACCGGTCAAAACGCCTTCGAACAGGCCAAACAGTTCACCGCCGCCACGGAAGTCAACGCATTGGCCATCACCAAGTTGGACGGAACCGCAAAAGGCGGTGTCGTCATCGGCATCTCCGACCAATTCCAAGTCCCGATCAAATACATCGGCGTGGGCGAGAAAATCCACCAACTCCAGATTTTCAATCGTCTCGAATTTGTCGATTCCCTCTTCCCCGACAACTGGTAGTCATGGCCAAAGAGATTATCATCGACGAGAACTCCGGTTTCTGCTTTGGCGTCACCAATGCCATCAGCACCGCTGAAAAGTACCTGACCGAGCACCATTTCCTCTACTGCTTGGGCGACATCGTCCACAACAACGAGGAGATGAGTCGGCTGTCGGCGTTGGGATTGGAAATCATCACCCACGAGCAGTTCAAAAACCTGCACGACACGACGGTGCTCATCCGCGCACACGGGGAGCCACCGGAAATCTACCAAATCGCAGAACAGAACCGCATCCAGCTGATCGATGCCACCTGCCCAGTGGTACTGCGCCTGCAGAAACGCATCTTCGACGCCTACCACACTCCTGGCAAAGACCGGCAAATCCTGATTTTCGGAAAAAAAGGCCATGCCGAGGTCATCGGACTGCTGGGTCAGACCGACAACACCGGCATCGTGCTCTCGTCGCCCGCAGACATCGAGCGCATCGACTTCAGCCGTCCTTCCATCATGTACTCACAGACCACCCAGAGTCTGGAGCTCTACGACCAATTGATCGAACAAATCCACACGCGCTACGAAGAGCAAGGGCACGGCGACTGGTTCGAGTTCCAAGACACCATCTGCCGGAAAGTCTCATCGCGTGCCAAACAAATTGCCGAATTCGCCTCCCGCTTCGACGTTATCCTCTTCGTCTCAGGCGAAAAAAGTTCAAACGGGCTCTATCTATATAATATATGTAAGCAGCACAATCCGCGCAGCTATATGCTGACCCAAGTGGACCAATTAGCGAGCCTCGATCTGTCGGAAGCGGAGACCATCGGCATCTGCGGAGCTACCTCAACTCCCATGTGGTTAATGCAAGAAATTGCGTCGAAATGCGCGAAATAGCGCGATTTTGTCCCTAACAGCCTTTCTTGACACCCTGTTTTTTAACAGACATTTCTTAACGTGCGTCAAAAATTTAACTAACATTACTTAAATTCTTGATACACAGATTTTTATATTTATCTGTTTTTCAGATGTTTGAAAATTTATTTCACAAAAAATATAAATAAATATTGATTTATTATTAAAATTATCATATCTTTGCAGTGGTTTTGATTAAGGATTTACACCACAAGAACAGCAAAGAAATGAAAGAGAATTCTACTCGCATTAAAACAGGAATTGGAGCGCTGCTTATGCTGCTCGCAACAACCATGACACTGCACGGACAAACGGTATTGTACGAAGAAAACTTCGGCACGCCAACTTCGAACACCACCATACAGAATTATACCGGCTGGCAGAACAGTTCGGTCATATATGTGGGCAACGGCACCTGCGACATCCGCTCTTCCAACGCCTCTTCGGGCTACGGCGGCGCTTCCGGCGGCGGCAACGTCATGATCAACGACACAGTGAAATGGTTCCAGATTTCCGGATTGAACACCTCCTCGACACGACCGACCGTGAACCTCTACTGCGGGTTGCGCAAAACAACTGCCGAAAACGGCAACAACTTCCGGGTGGAGTTCTCCACCGACAGCATGGTCTGGGTGCAGCTGCCGATACAAGACACCCTGCCCACCGGCACAGGAACCGGAAAATGGTACCGCGTCTGCTTCCCCAATGTGCCCTCGCATCCCCATTTACACCTTCGCTTCTCCAACTTAGCCAACGTAGACTACCGACTGGACGACATTAGCATCGTGGACGGCGAGGAAGTTGTGCTGGAGACGGTAGCCACGCCGACAGTCACTCCGGCAGGTGGCACCTATTACGAAGGACAGCAGGTCACCCTTGAGTGCGCCACCAACGGAGCTTCCGTCTACTACACCCTCGACGGCACAACACCCGACGAACAATCGGACCACTATCTCGGCATCCTCAATATTAACGCAAGCTGCACACTGAAAGCCATCGCCTTCAAGGAGAACATGCACAACAGTGAAGTGTTGACGGTCCAGTACACCATCCTCGACACAAATTCGTTGGTTGTGCTGCCCTTCGACATCTCCGGAAACAGCGACTCCAGCCATCTGGACATCAAGCTGATGGACGGATTCAGAAGCCACAAGCTCGGGAGTTCCTACGCTAACGGCTCCGTCAAGTTCGAATCGAAGAATGCAGGTTCGGCCACGCTGACTGCCCATTTGGACAGTGCTCCCGGACAGCTGCTTTTCGATTTGAGAGGTGTCAAGGGCGGAAGTCCATCTTCCTACAATGGGATCACCTTCATCATCAGCGAGTCGGCAGACGGCACGCAATGGTCGACGCTGGCCACTTTGAACGAGACGGAGATCAGCACCGATGCCTTCAGCCACTTAGGTCCATACAGTTTGTCCGAGGAGACCCGCTACGTGCGCTGGCTATTGGCGGCTGCCGGCAGCGGTAACACCCAGCTGAACAACATCGTCATCACGAAACGGACCGACACAGGCGACGGAGGCGATGACGTAGGCATCGACGACCCAACGGGGCCAAACGATCCAAGCCCCTACCCCAACCCGACATCCACCACCTTCCGCTGGAATCTCTGTGAAGAGGGTGTCGTGATCAGCCTCTACGACCTCACGGGGCAACTAATACGTCAATGGGAAAACGTTCCGGACGGCACAAGCTTGGACATCTCCGGCATCACAGCTGGACTCTATCTCATCCAAGCGACCACCCATACAGGTAAAATCACGAAGAAACTCATCATAAAATAAAGAAAGGAGGTACTATCGATTAGAAAATAAACAGAATCAAATAACACTTTTGTTTTCATAGGTTTTACATTCAACTTGTTTACGGGGGAGCTTGTGAACACAAGTTATTGATGATGGCCCCTCACTTCCTTCACTCACGTCATTAATATTTTGTTTTCATGGTTAGTATCGTACCACATCAAACAATGATCACAAATTCTCCCTTTACAGGTTGACTCTCAAAATGTTGAATCGCTTCTGACAATGTTCCTCTAAACGTGAAAGCATGGATTTTGGTCAGTTCCTTGGCCACGGCCACAGGACGGTCAGGACCCATGATTTCGGCCATCTTAGCCAAGGTTTTGAGCAGACGATGCGGCGATTCATAGAAAATCACGGTTTCCTCCATTTC
Source organism: Bacteroidales bacterium (assembly GCA_017633495.1). Lineage (GTDB taxonomy): Bacteria > Bacteroidota > Bacteroidia > Bacteroidales > WCHB1-69 > F23-D06. The sequence continues at coordinate 7,780 of JAGBPE010000038.1, forward strand.
GGCGAAGCGTTTCAGCAGAGACTCTTTGCCTTTTTTATGTGGCAGGAATCCGAAGAAGTAGAAGCTGCTGCAGGGGAATCCCGATTGCACGAGGGCGGGCACAAAGGCGGTGGCTCCGGGAAGGCACTCCACCTCCACTTCTTGCTTCAGTGCCTCGCGCACGAGCAGGAATCCCGGATCGGAGATGCCCGGTGTGCCGGCGTCGCTCACCAGCGCGGCATTCTCCACCTGTTGAATCATGCGGATGTAATTCCCCACCTGCTCATGCTCGTTGAAGATGTGGTACGCCATGCAGCGTTTGCCCTCAATCTCGTAGTGTTGGAGCAGATTCTTGGTGGTACGGGTATCCTCGCAGAGAATCAGGTCCGCGGATTTCAGCACGTTGAGTGCGCGAAGGGTGATGTCTTCAAGATTGCCGATCGGGGTCGGCACAATAAAGAGTTTTGCCATAAATGGAGTATTCTAAAACAATGAAAGACGGCCTTTTAACCGTCTTTCCAATGGTGCCCAGAACAAGAGTCGAACTTGCACATCCGTTCGGATACTACACCCTGAATGTAGCGCGTCTACCATTCCGCCACCTGGGCTTAAAAAATACCCTCTTTGATGATGTCGTGAATATGAATCACGCCCAAATAGTTGTCATCGTCATCCACCACAAAGATGTTGGTGATTTGATGATCCTTCATCATCTGCAACGCATCCACGGCGAGGGTGTTCTCGTGGATCGTTTTGGGTTTCCGGGTCATGATGTCCTTCGCCTTGAGGGACATGATTTCCTGGTGATGTTGGATGGCTCGGCGAAGATCACCGTCTGTGATCGCGCCGACCACCTTGCCATCTTCGACGACTGCAGTCACGCCCAACCGTTTTCCGGAGATCTCCAGGATCACTTCCTGCATATTGGCTTCCTCTTTGACGGAGGGGACCTCGTTAAGCTTATACAAATCCACAACCTTCATGCGAGTCCTTTTTCCGAGGATGCCGCCAGGATGCAGTTTTGCGAAATCCTCCGTGGAGAAACCGCGCATCTTGATGAGCGTTGACGCCAAAGCATCGCCGATTGCCAACTGAGCCATAGCGCTGCTGGTCGGAGCCAAATGGTTGGGACTTGCTTCCCGCGACACCGTGCAGTTCAACACACAGTGGGCTTCTTTTGCCAAGAGGGAGCTCATTTCGCCTACAATGGCGATGAGCAGGTTTCCGTTGGCTTTCAAAAACGGGATCAGCAGGGCTATTTCCGGCGTGTTCCCGCTCTTGGAGATGCAAATCACCACATCATCTTTCTGGATGATGCCCAGGTCACCGTGAACGGCGTCGGCGGCATGCATGAACACCGAGGGAGTTCCTGTGGAATTGAACGTTCCGACAATCTTCTGTCCGATGATAGCGCTCTTTCCGATGCCCGTCACGATAACGCGACCTTTGCACTTGATAATCTCTTGAACGGCTTTCACAAAGTTGTCATCCAGATACTCGGTAAGCTTTGCTACCGCTTCCGCTTCTTCGCTGACCACTTTCGTGGCGTATTGGATAATTTCTTGTGGTTCCATTCTACTGAGATGCTCTCGTTGCCTTTTCGCTTCTATCAAAGAACGAAATCTTTCATACTTCCTTCTAAGAATCGAAGTATCTGAAAAATAACGCTTGAAATCCGACTCACTTAGCGTTTCCAAGTCGTCATTTTCGAGCGGCAAAAATAAAGAAATTTTTGATATGTTTGAGGGGTTAGGCGATTTTTTTTTGTTCCGAGGACAAACCTCCTGACAAATGTCACACCCGAAGATATACTTTTCATCCGCTAACTCATTGTAATTCGGATATTTATACTCTGTATTCAGATAAGAAACACAACGCCGCGCATCCACCCGGAAAGGGGTTTCCAAGGCGTTTACCGGGCAACTTCTCACACACAAGTCGCAACTTCCACAGTCGGATTTCGGCGAGGAAGGGTCATATTTGTCGCAAAACTGATCGACTAAAAGGACACCTAAAACAAAAAACGAACCGTTTTGATTGTGTATCAGTCCGTTCTTGCCCATACACCCTACCCCGGCCTCCATCGCCCAACGCTTTTCCGAAATGGCGGAACTATCCACTGTCAAGCGGCATTGGGTCGTCGGATATTCCTCCACAATCTTGTCCGCCAACTTTTGCAACAGATTCTTCACTAAAATGTGGTAGTCCTGAATCCAAGTGTAACGCGCCAAACGATAACGGTCAGACTTGGGCTGGATGTCAGTCAAATAGTTGTAAGTCACCACAACAACCGATTTGCAACCAGGGAGCAGCGACTCGGGGTTGAAGCGGCCTTCGACATTTCGCTCCAGAAAGTGCATCTCCGCATGGAACTCCTTGTCGATGGATTGCCTAAACTCGTCCGCGGCTTCCGAAAGC
>JAGBPE010000039.1 GCA_017633495.1 Bacteroidales bacterium
ACTTCGTCCGCATTCGACATCAACCTCATCGAAACGTTGCACGAATCCGGACAGTTCGACAAGGAGAATTACATCATCTGTAACGGTTTCAAACGGCAGATCTACATCGACAACATCGTGCAACTGCTCGAAAAGGGCTTCATCAACACGATTCCCGTGTTGGACAGCAAGAAGGAGTTCGACCTGCTCGAAAAGAACATCAAGACCAAATGCAAGGTGGGCATCCGCATCGCCTCCGAGGAGGAGCCGCGCTTCGAGTTCTACACCTCGCGTCTCGGTATCCGCTACAACGACGTGATTCCCTTCTACCGCGACAAAATCAAGAACAACCCCAACTACGAGCTCAAAATGCTCCACTTCTTCATCAACACGGGCATCCAGGACACCGCCTACTACTGGAACGAGCTCACCAAGTGCGTGAACCTCTACTGCGACCTCAAGAAGATCTGTCCCGAACTCGACTCCCTCAACATCGGCGGCGGCTTCCCGATTAAAAACTCGCTCTCCTTCGACTACGACTACGAGTATATGGCCGAGGAGATTGTCGCCCAGATCAAGATCATCTGCGACCGCGAAGGCGTGAAAGAGCCCGACATCTTCACCGAGTTCGGCTCGTTCACCGTGGGCGAGGCCAGCGCCGCGCTCTTCTCCGTGCTGCAACAGAAACGTCAGAACGACAGAGAGTTATGGAACATGATTGACAGCTCCTTCATGACCACTCTGCCCGACACCTGGGCCATCAACCAGCAGTTTATCATCCTGGCCATCAACAACTGGGACAAAGCCTACGAGAGAGTCTTCCTCGGCGGACTCACCTGCGACAGTCACGACTACTACAACTCCGACTCGCATTTGAACGCCGTCTTCCTCCCGCAAATAGACTCTGCCAACTATCCACAAGGCGACAGTCCGGAGGACATCCAATACATCGGGCTGTTCAACACCGGCGCCTATCAGGACGCCCTCGGCGGCTACGGCGGAATACAGCATTGCATGACTCCCGCGCCGAAACACATCATCATTTACCGCGACGAGGACGGCGAATTGTGCACCAAACTGTTCGCTAAAGAGCAGAGTTACAAGTCGATGCTGAAAATTTTGGGCTATTAGCCAAACGAACCGAAAAAATTGTATTTTTGCAGCGGGTAAGTCTTATACGATCTGCTCCCTTATAACTCCCCCAGGACAGGAATGTAGCAAGGGCATTAAGGTTGTAGCGATGCGATATAAGTCGCTTACCCTTCTTTGTTTTTAGACTTGAGACTTTAGACTTGAAACCTGAAACTTGAATCCTGAAACCTGAAACTTAGGCACTATGTTGTTGAAAATATATCCAGAGAACCCGAATCCGAAGGCGGTGAACACCGTTGTGGAGTGTCTGCAGGACGGCGGCATCGTCATTTACCCGACCGACACCATCTATGGTATAGGATGCGACATCTTCAAGCAGAAGAGCATCGAGCGGATCATCTCCATCCTCGGGGAGAAGAAGAAAAAGGATGCGCTCACCTTCATCTGTCACGATTTGAGCAACCTGTCGGACTACACCAAACCGCTGGATAACAACGTGTTCAAGACGATGAAACGGGTGTTGCCCGGTCCGTTCACCTTCATTCTGGAGGCCAACAACAGCGTGCCGAAACTGCTGCAGAGCAACAAGAAGACCATCGGCGTGCGTATCCCCGACAACAACATCATCCGCGAAATCGTGCGCCAACTCGGCCACCCCATCCTCTCCACCTCCGTAAAGGACGACGACGAGGTGATTGAGTACACCACCGACCCCGAACTCATCTACGAACGCTACGGCGACCTGGTCGACATCGTCATTGACGGCGGCTACGGAGACAACACCCCCTCAACGGTGGTGGATTGCACCAGTGGCGAGATTGAGGTGGTGCGTGAAGGAAAAGGCGACATCTCTTTACTCTAGTTAGCAGTTAGCAGTTGACTCCTCCGAGAATATGAATACAATATGCGCAATAGCGACTCCTGCGGGCATAGGGGCTACCGCGATGATCAGAATTTCCGGTTCTGAGGCGTTCAGCATTGCCGCCAGGTTGTTTTCCGAAAAATCCGGATTCAGCGAATGGGAGGCGAATCGCGCGAAATTCGCTACCCTATATGATCATATAGACGGGAAGCGTGCGCTCATTGATCAGGTGGTGGTGACGAAGTTCGCGGCACCTCACTCGTTTACGGGCGAGGATGTGGTGGAGATCAGCTGTCACGGATCGCTCTATATCCAACACAAAATCATCGAACAACTTATCGCCAACGGTTGCCGAATGGCGGAACCGGGCGAATTCACCCAGCGGGCGTTCCTCAACGGAAAGTTGGATCTCCCACAGGCAGAGGCGATTGCCGACCTTATCGAAGCGCAAACCGAAACCGCACACCACGCCGCTATGCAGCAGCTGCAGGGCGACCTCTCCGACAAGATGGCCGTTTTACGTGAAGAGTTGCTGAAGATGGCGTCGCTGCTGGAGCTGGAACTCGACTTCAGTGAAGAGGAGGTGGAATTCGCCGACCGCACCGCCCTACTCGACCTGCTTGCGCACATCAAAACGGAAGTGAACCAGCTGTTGCAGAGCTACAAATGGGGAACAATGCTCAAAAACGGCATCCCCGTGGCCATTGTGGGCGAGCCGAATGTAGGGAAATCGACCCTGCTGAACGCGCTGCTTCAACGGGAACGCGCCATCGTGTCCGACATTCCCGGCACCACCCGCGATACTATTGAAGACACTTTTGTGCTCAACGGCACCCTTTTCAGGTTCATCGACACGGCCGGCATCCGCGAATCCGGCGACACTATCGAGCGACTCGGCATTGAAAGAAGCCTCGATACTATCCGTCGCGCCGCCGTCATTCTGTGGATCTTCGATGCACGCAAAACGATGCAAGAAGTGGAATCGGAAATCGCCAACACAACCGGTTCAATCGAACTGGATGACAAAAAAATCATCCTCATTGGAAATAAAACCGACTTGGTTTCTGGCAAATCCGATTCATCCGGACACATTATATACATCTCCGCCAAGAAGGGTGAAAACTTGGAATCCGTGTTAAACGAAATCGACCGTTTCGTGCGGGAGAACGGCATCCGCGACCTCACGCTGCTCACCTCCGAGCGGCATCAGGCGCTGCTGAACGGCATTCTCGCCTCTGCGGAACGCGCGGAGAACGGTCTGCGGCAACAACTGCCCACCGACCTCGTGGCCGAAGACGTACGCATGGCGCTGCACGATTTGGGCGAGCTCACCGGTACCATCTCTTCAGAGGACATCCTCAACAACATTTTCGGGAAATTCTGTATCGGGAAATAGGCAATATTCAGGAATATTGTGTACCTTTGCCGTTCAAATTTCAGATTATGCGTTACCAACCTTTATCAGCAGAATTTTACACGCGCAACCGCCGGAACGTGGTCGGTGAGATGGCGCAAAGCTCAGTAGCTGTGCTTGTTTCGCACGACGAATACCCGCGTTGCGGCGACACCACGCACCCCTTCCGTCAGAATTCCGACCTGCTCTACCTCTGCGGCATCGACCAGGAGGAAACCGTTCTGATGATGGCCCCTTGGCACCCCAATCCGGCCTACCGCGAGGTGCTCTTCATCAAGAACCCGTCGCCCGAGAAGATCGTCTGGTTCGGACACCGCCTCTCGAAAGAGGACGCCCGCAAGCTCTCCGGCGTGCAGACGGTGATGTTCATTGAGGATTTCGACAACGTGCTGAACGACGTGATGGTACACTCCGAGCACGTCTACCTCCACATCCCCGAGGACCCGCGTTTCAGACAGACACTTCCGACCCGCGAAATCCGCTTCGCCGAACAGCTGAAAAAGGACTATCCGCTCCACGACTATCGTCGGCTCGCCCCGATTCTCTACCCGCTGCGCAATGTCAAGCATCCCGAGGAGTTGAAGGCGATGAAGAAGGCCTGCGAAATCACGGGCAAGATGTTCCGTCGCGCGCTAACCGCCATCCAACCCGGGAAGTACGAATACGAGATTGAGGCGGAGATGACCTACGAGGTGATCCGCAACGGCGCCACCACCCACTCCTTCGCGCCCATCATCGCTGCCGGTCCCGACACCTGCATTCTCCACTACATCAAGAACGACAAACAGATGAAAGATGGCGACCTGCTGCTGATGGACTTCGGTGCCGAATACGCCAACTACGCCGGCGACTGTTCGCGTACAGTGCCCGTGAACGGCAAGTTCACTCCGCGACAAAAGGCTGTGTATGAGGCAGTTCTCGCCATCTATAAAGAGACCATTCCGCTCTTCAAACCCGGCATGACCATCCACAAAATCAACGACTACGTCTTCAAACGCATGGACGAGGAGCTGGTGAAATTGGGCTTATACACGCAAGCAGACATCGACAAGCAAGACCCCGCAATGCCCTGTTTCAAGAAGTACTACATGCACAACACCAGCCACTTCATCGGTCTGGACGTGCATGACGTGGGCCAACGCGACTGGGTCTTCCAACCCGGTAACGTGCTGAGCTGCGAACCCGGCATCTACATCGCTGAAGAGGGCACCGGCGTCCGCATCGAAACCGACGTCGTCGTCGCCGACACCCCCATCGATTTGATGGCAGACGTTCCTGTGGAGGTGGAGGAGATAGAAGCGCTCATGCAAAGTTAGTAGTTAGTAGTTAGTAGTTAGCAGTTAGCAGTTGAGCGGAATGAACTGTTGAGTGTTGATACTATTTTCTCCGACTTTTAGATTTTAACTTTCTTTTCTTGTATATTTGCAAATATTTTGAAAATAAAACAAAGAAAGAAAAGGCATGAAACATAGTATTGTGCAAGAAAAGAGTCGGAACTTTGCATCAAGAATCATAAAGATGCATCAATATTTGCAGCAGATAAAAAAAGAGTTTGTTATGTCCAAACAACTTTTGCGATCAGGAACTAGTATTGGAGCCAATATAAGCGAGGCATTATGCGCTCAGTCGAAAAAAGATTTTTATGCAAAAATGTATATCGCTTACAAGGAGTCATCAGAATCTTTATATTGGATTGATATGCTGTATAAAAATGGTTATATTACAAAAATTCAGCATGAGAGTATCAGAAAAGATGATTTGGAACTCGTAAAAATATTATCAGCGATAACGAAAACCCAAAAGCAACCCAAAGTCCGACAAAGCTCCGAAAAAGGAACTGCTAACTACTAACTGCTAACTGCTAACTTATTAAATAACAACAAGTATTTACAATGTCATTACTAGATAATATACTCCAATGCAAAACCCTTTCGATTACCGGTATGGCGAAAAATACCGGAAAGACGGTTGCGCTCAACTATTTGTTGGAGCAGCTTCGGCTGCACGGCAAGCGAGTGGCGGTTACGAGCATCGGCATTGACGGAGAGAAAACCGACCAGGTGACGCAGACCGAGAAACCCGAAATAGAGCTGTGCGAGGGTACGGTGTTCGTGACTTCCGAATACCACTACCGCCAGCGACTGCTGCTTTCGGAAATCATTGATTTATCGGACGACAGAACCTCGTTGGGACGTCTCGTAACAGCGCGAGTGCTGCAGGCGGGCAAGGTAATCCTTTCGGGTCCGGCCACCACAGGCGGCGTGCGCAAAGTGCTGAACCAGATGGAGCGTTACGGGGTGGACATGACCATTGTGGACGGGGCGCTCTCCCGCAAGAGCCACGCCTCCCCCACCATCACCGACGGGCTGATCCTATCCACCGGAGCGGCCATTGCTCCCGACCTCAATACCATCGTGAAGAAGACCTCCGAGTTGCACGATCTGATGAAACTGCCCGAGTATGTGACACCTCAAACCGACGAACTCCTGCAAGTGGAGAACGGCATCTTCGCACTGACGGATGAGGGTGTTGTCCCGTTGAACATTCCCTCCTCACTACTTTCAGAGAAGTACAAAACCGAGCTCTTTTCGCACGGCAACAAGCTCTTTATCAGCGGTATCCTCACCGATATGATGCTGAATTTCCTGCGGATGCAGCCCGAAGTAAAGAATTCGATTGTCGTGGTCAAGGATTTCACCAAAGTGTTCGTCACTCCGATGAATCTGCGCCTCTTCACCAGCAAAGGAGGTCAGCTACGCGTACTGAAACGCCCGAACCTGTTGGCTGTGACGGTCAACCCTGTGGCCCCCAGCGGCTTTACGATCCCGTCTCAGGTGCTGGTGGATGCAGTACAAAAAGTTTTCGATGTGCCGGTAGTGGATGTAGTTAACGGGTAGGGTTTTCACTCTTCGTGTCCCCAAACTGCCCCCTTCTCCATTTTTCCAAGAGCCTATAGGTACTCCAACCAAGGGCTTTCCGCTCACCGCGTTTTTGATTTTTGAAAACCCGGCCTTTGGTATCATAATAGACTGTTTTCGTCAGTTTGCCCGCCTGATAATAATGGATGCATTGAAGTCCGTTGTAATTCCTTTTCGCATAGTAATCATACACGGTATCCTTCACGCCATTTGAATATAGGGTCGTCGTCTCAAGCAACCTTTGATAATTGTATACGTTTTCTTTGTAAAAAGTGTTGTTTTTGTAGTATTGGACCAAACTGTCAGCCAAACAATATGAGGAATCGATTATGGTGTCGAATTTTGCATAGTATTTCCAAATGGGCTGGTTAAAACCCGCGTAGGATGTGTCATAATCGATTATATCCGAAAGAAATCTGTCCGAATAGTTCAGATCTTCTTCGCCATTGACGTAAAGAAGTTGTGTTAACAATTCCCCGCTTGTAGAATAGCTTCTAACCACCCCATTTACAACACCTTGAGTGTAAGCAACCTCTCCGCGCAACTGACCGTTAGGCCAATACTCTTTGGAAACCCCATCCTCCAAACCATCTTTGTAGCTGATGGTTTGAATGAGCTTGCCTGTCTTGAAATGATAGCTGGTATCGGACAATTTGTAGCCCTTATCGTACACCGTTTTCGTCACCAAGATAGTATCTTTATCCACCACCTTAGAGAGAACGAACCAATTCCCTTGCGGCAATCCACCCTCAAGTTGGTTGTGTGCATCGTGCAGTCCAGTCACAGATTGCCCGAACAACAAGCTCGGGAAGCATGCCAAAAGAAACAGCAATCTCTTCATGGAACGAACTGCTAACTGCTAACTACTAACTGCTAACTAAAAACTCCATCGCCACCATCGCGGCCATTGCCTCCACCACGGGAAGCACCCGAGGGGCGACGCATAGATCGTTGCGGTCGGAACCTTGCATCACGGCAGGATTCCCCTCAAAATCGACAGTTTCCCTATCATAACGTACGGATGGGATCGGCTTGAACGCCACGCGGAAATAGACCTCTTGTCCATTGGTAATGCCAGCCTGGATGCCGCCGTCGTGGTTGGTGAGGAACGAAAAGTCGGGATTCTGAAGGTCATGATACTCGCTGCCGGACATCTCCGCTGCTCTAAAACCTTCGCCGTACTCGAATCCCTTCGCTGCATTGATAGAGAGCATCGCATAGGCCAACCGAGCCGAGAATTTGTCGTAGACCGGTTCTCCCAACCCCGCCGGCAATCCACAGATGCGACCTTCCACGAGTGCGCCCACAGAGTCGCCCTCGCGTGCGGGTGTCGCAATGCTGAGCACCTTCGCGGTAATCTGCACTCCCCTACTCTTCAGCCACTGTTTGGCGATATTGCCCGCCACTACCCGACAGACGGTCTGTCGCGCCGATGAACGGCCACACAGCTCGTTGTCTCTGATGCCGTACTTGCACATATAGGTGTAGGAAGCGTGCGACGGTTTCAGTACGTAACGGTTTTTCTCCGATACCTTTACATCCTCATTCGGAATGCGGAAACAGATCGGCTCGCCCGTAGTCACCCCGTCCACAATGCCCGAGAGAAACTCCACACGGTCGGTCTCCCTGCGTTTCGTGGAAAGGGCATCGCTACTGGGCGCACGCCGTTGCAAATCC
>JAGBPE010000040.1 GCA_017633495.1 Bacteroidales bacterium
AAAAAACTATTTTTGCAGGATAATTTGAATTGAGTATAAATGTTGACAACCCCTACAACAATGAAAAGATTATTCTGCCTCATAGCTGTAGCCATCATTACGGTCGGCGCGATGGCGCAAAAGGTGACTGTGAACGAGCGTACTTTGACCAACACCCTCAAAGAATTGAACTTCGAATTGAAGACGCTGTGTGATCAAATGCCTGAGACAAAGCAAGCTTTCAACAAAGAGTATGAGAGTCAGCATCAGCGGATGATTGATGTCATCACGCGGACGAATGAACTCTCCATCCTGCTCTATTCGCAGGAGCAGAAGCGGACGTTCGACATGGCATACGCCTTGAAGAAAGTGACGACCAGCTATCATGATTTCAACGAGGGTATGCGGCCATACGACCAAGTCATCAACGACTTCAACTTTGAAGTGGAGCGTTATGCGCGTCTGATCGAGGCCCTTCGCCGTCTTCCGCCGGAGATGAAGGAGATAGAGGTCGAGATTGTGCCTGACAGTCTGCTATGGCATAATGAAGAGTTGTCGGATTCCAATTTGTTGGAAACCGAATCCTCCCTGGAAAGGGAAATTATCCAGATCGCCATTAAGGATAGCGCTGCTGCGCCTTTTGTGCTGGACGAAGCGGGAGAAGAGTACCGTACGTCCTGTATTCTATACGCCTCCGAACTGCTGAAAATGTATGCGGAAAACCGAGAGGCCGTTGTGGCAGACAGCTCGCATTATCGCGAAGCGTTCATTCGCACAAAAGAGGCCTACGATTACGCAGAGGCACAATACACCGCATTGGACAAATACGTCTTTTTTGCTGGACAAACGCCATATTGGGAAATCTTCTCCAACTTCAAATCCTATTGGAAGAAGATGAAGAAAGAGATGCGCAACGAGTATGATTTTGATGCGTTGCGCAGGGCGAAAGCGGAGGACGAACAATATTACAACAAACTCTCCGGCCGGGCGGAAAAAGCTTTTTCGGTGATTGCCTGTGGCATCCAGTTGGGCACACTTTTCCTCGTGTGGATTTTGATATTCGGAATCCTCTGGTTGATCAAACGTTTCTCCAAAACCCCGAAAGCTATTTTTGAAAAGTCATTGACGCTGTTTTCCATATTCGTGAGCACTCTTTTGTATTTTCTTGTATTCGGCTATTTTTGGGAGGGGAGCGAGTATGTGCATTACGGCGTGAAAAACATCAACACCTTCCTCTGGTTGCTTGCGGCGGTCTCCGGCTCGTTGCTGCTTCGTGTCAGAGCCGACCAGATTCGTCACGGAGTCGCTCTTTATATTCCCACCATTCTGATGGCGTTGTTCATCATCATCTGCAGGAACACCTTTATTCCGGACATTCTGTTGAACATTGTGTTCACGCCTGTTCTGCTGCTTGCGGTGTTGGGACAGTTGCTCGTTTGTCTGTTGAAGCAAGGAAAAGCTGCGCGAATAGACACTATTCTCGGTTGGGTTTCGTTAGCCGTCTATAGTATCTCGTTGATTAGTGCGGTCATCGGTTTTATTTTCTACGCTTTGATTTTCACTGTTTTTTGGTACTTCATGATGGTGAGTTTGTCAACCATCCTCTGTGTCTCGGATTTGATGGACCGTTACAAGGAAAACCGGCTGGACGAGCGTATTGAGGAGAAGCGAAAACACAACGCATTCGTGTATGGTGAAGACCGTGACATTCTGCTTTTCAGTGTCACATGGTTCCACGATCTCGTCAAGCAGGTTGTGGTTCCTGTCCTGATATTGCTCTCCATACCGTTTTTCATCCATCTCTCTTTGGATATGTTTGATTTCACGGATCTCTTTAAGCGCTACTATTATGATCCCTTCTTCCAGCTAACGGATGAGGCCACGGGGATATCCACGCTGCGCGTCTCCGTCATGAGCGTTGTCTATCTGCTGAGCCTCTACTTTGTGTTCCGTTACATCAATCGCGTCCTTCATGTCCTTTGGCACTATATCCGCTATACCTCCTTTATGCGCAAGAACAAGCGCACCTACGTACGTGCCAACGAAATCAACCTCTCTATTGGAAACAGTATTATCAGCGCTTTGGTCTGGATGACCTACATTATTGTGATGGTGGATGAATTGAAGATCCCTACCGGTTCCCTGGCATTGATCGCCGGCGGTTTGTCTGCCGGTATCGGTATCGCCCTCAAGGATATCCTCAACAACTTTATCTACGGTATTCAGCTGATGGGTGGACGTCTGCGTGTCGGCGACTGGATCGAGTGCGAAGGGGTGCGGGGAAGGGTTACCGGCATCAACTACCAATGTGTGCTGGTGGAGACCATCGAAGGTACCGAGATGTCTTTCCTGAATGCTTCTCTCTTTGGACAGAATTTCAACAACCTCACTCGGAACAACTCATACGAGCTGACCAAGGTCATCGTCGGTGTGGAATACGGCACCGACGTGGAAAGGGTGCGTGAAGTACTGTTAGTGGCGATGAAGCAGTTGGATACCAAAGACAAATATGGACGCCATATCGTGGATCCGAAGAAAGGTACTATCATCATACTGGAAAGCATGAGCGACAGTTCCGTGGATATCGCCGTGAAACAGTACATATTAGTCCCCGAACGGATTGCATACGTGGAACGTGCCAAGGAAGTCGTCTATAAGGCTATGAACGATGCGGGTATCACCATCGCTTTCCCGCAGTGCGATATACATATTAAAGACATTGTAAAGAACGATAATTAAGATATTATGGACGTAAGATTCAAACAAAAGGGCAAAATCATTGACATCGCCATCGTATTGCTGGCTGGCGTAGTTTCAGTGGCTACGATGATTTATGCGGTTTTCCATTTCGGGCTGGCAAATGCCTGGAACGAATTGATACTCAATTTTTTCTATATCGCTTGTCTAGTGATGATAGCGATGTATTTCTTCAAAGTGGGTATCACCACAAAGCAGTTCAACTATTGGTGTACTCTGTGTGTGGGCATCACCGTGTTGTTGCGCGACATTCTCTTTCCACCCCCATTGGTGAATTACGCGTTCCATTTGATCTGTATCACGCTCGCTGTGTTGCTGGTACTCATGCTCACCTTCTTCTATGCGCGCAAGGATTGGAAAACGTATTCCAAGGGCAATTTGTGGATGATTTGTGTCGTGGATATGGTCCTTGCGACACTCTACAACATAGACATTATGTTGGAACCCACCGACGAATACACCGTCTTCATGCTCACGGAAATCTGGATTCGTCCCACCATTACCTACGGATTGGTGGCCTGTTTCATTGATGAGAAGGAAGATGATGAGAGAACAAGATAATGAGAGAACAAGATAATGAAAAGCATATAATAAATAAAAAAAGGAGGAAATTATGATTCTTAAAAAACTCACAGCTAATCACCCTGATATTCCCGCGCTCAAAAAATTGTATGATGAAGCATTTCCTGAGAATGAGCGTCCCATGAGCATGGACACCATACTCGCGTTCATGGATCAGATTCCGTGTGATCTTCTGGGCGTTTATCCCGAAGAGACCCCGGGTGAATTTTCCGGTTTTTTCTTTGGAATCAGGGGTGAGGCCGGTGTATATGGGGTTTATTTTGCCACTCGTCCGGACCTGCGCTCAACCGGTATCGGTGGCAAAGCGTTCAGAGCCATCGTGGAACACTATGGAGACACGCAGTTCTGGTTCTCATACGAGAGCGTTTTCGAAGAGAGCGAAAACTCCGAACAGCGGGAGCGCAGACGTAATTTTTACTTGAGAAACGGCTTTCACGAGACGGGGTGGTTCACCAAACTGAACAGCACCGAATTCATAGTTGCTTGTTCCAAAGAAGAGTTTGATAAGGAGGGCTTCGAAAAATTCATGGCTTCCATGGCCGCCGGTCTTCCCAATCCTCAGGCCCTTCCGCAATTATACAGACGTGATACGGAGTGTGAAAAATAACGAATAAACGAAAAGAGAATTTTATAATGAAACAAACGATTATACTCGGCAATATCATCACCATGGATGAAAAGCGGCCCTTTGCCAAGGCTGCATTAGTGAAAAACGGCGTGTTTGCCTATGTCGGAAGCTCGGAAGAAGCGAAAAAGCTTGCTGACGCAGATGCGCAGGTGTTGGATTACGGTGACAACTTCATCTATCCCGGTTTCCTCGAAGCTCACTGTCACGGCCATTTCGCCGGTGACCGCTTTATCGGACAGGCGAACCTCGTGCAGGTTGGCTTGACCGACTACGCCAAATACCGCGAAATCATCAAGGAGTTCATTGCGAAGAATCCGCAACGCCCGCTCTACCTTGCAGCTGGTTGGGTTGAAAATGACGAGTATGTTACCAAGGCGTATTTGGACGAGATTTGCGCTGATAAACCGCTGATTATGCAAACTGGCGGTGGACACTCCATGCTGCTCAACACCAAAGCGTTAGAATGGGCAGGCATCGATGCGGCTTACGCAAAGAAAATCGGTTATGATATGGTTCATGTGGACAAGAATGGCGAACCGGACGGTTACATCTGTGAAAATCCGGTGATGGAAATCATGCCCAAGTTCCCCACAAGCCTTGAAGATGGCAAAAATTACCTGCTTGCATGGCAGGATTTCGCTTTACAAAACGGCTATACGGCTGTCGCGGATGCCGGCGTGGAGATTTTCTTCAAGGATTCTGCCAAAGCATACCATGCGTTGGAGGAGGAAGGCAAGCTGAAATTGCGCACTTACGCCTACATGTTGACCAATGATAATGTCGAAGATCCGAAGGCCGAAGTCGCCCGCGTTGCGGCAGACCGTGCCAAATACAGCGGCGAATATTTCCATATTGTCGGCATCAAGGCGTTTCTCGATGGCGTGACCGAAGCGCACACCGGTTGGCAGAATCAGGACTATCTCGACCAGCCTGGCTATCACGGTGTGGAGCGCTTCAACGATCACGACAAGATGGTGCAGCTGATTGTCGAGGCCGACAAGGAGGGCTTGGCCGTTCATGTTCACTCTGAGGGAGGCGGTTCCACGCATTTCATGCTGGGTTGTATCGAGGATGCCGAGAAGATTACCGGCGACAAGGATCAGCGCAACGTGTTGGCACATCTGCACTTCGTGACCGACGAGGATGTGCGCCGCATGGCAGCAACCGGTTCCGTGCCGGCTGTCCCGCCGCTGTGGACTGCAAAAATCATAGGAGCTCCTTACGAACAGGAAGTTTCATACGTCGGTAAGGAATTGGCAGAACAGGCATATCCCATCAAGTCCTTCTATGATGCGGGCGCCAATGTGGTCTTCCATTCCGACTATCCCGTCTCCCCGATGATGAATGTCAAATACAGCATATACACGGCTGAAAAGCGCACGTATCCGAAGGAGGCGTTTGGCGACATCTGCCAACCGCGTAATCTCAAGGAAGCCATCAGCCGCGAACAGTCTTTGCGTGCCATGACCATCAACGTCGCCCGTCAGTGGCATCAGGAGCATCGCATGGGCTCCATCGAGTTCGGCAAGATCGCCAATATGACGGTGTTTGACTGCGATTTCCTGCACGACGATATCGAAAAGGTCGCACAAGCGAACCTCATCGCCACCATCGTTGATGGCGAAGAGGTTTATAAGGCATAAGTCCTCATCATCTCTGTATCATTTAACAAAAGAAGAATGAACAAGAGCGAATAAAAGACATGAAAAGCATTGTTCAGGCTCTCCTCTTGGGCTTCTTCGGCTATTGGAGCCGCACTGCAGAACTCGTGCTCTGCATGGTCTTTACGTACATCACCTACCACCAGCTTTTCGGATACGGTTGGTGGAGCACACTGTGGCGGTTAGCCGTCGTCGTGCTGACGCAACTGGCAGTCATAATGAATGCAAATAAGTATAAAAAAGTGAATTAACATATAAATAAGGAGATAAAAATGAATACCATAGACTATTCCAAGAAAAAAAACTGGTGCAAGATTCCTCAAATCACCAAATTTGATTTGAGATAGACGATGACGTCACGAATCCATTTATCGGAGCATTTCACCTATAGTAAACTGCTGCGGTTTACGTTGCCAACCATTGTGATGAACATATTCCTTTCCCTGTACATCATGGTGGATGGATATTTCGTCGCTAATTTTGTGGGCAAGACGGAATTTGCAGCCATCAACCTGATCATGCCAGTACTGGGTATCCTCGGAACCATCGGCTATATGTTCGGTGTGGGAGGCAGTGCGCTGATCGCAAAGGCATTAGGGGAAAAGAATCAAAAGCAAGCCAATCGCCTGTTTTCCCTGATCGTGCTGGTGTCTGCTGGTTTGGGTGTTTTGATGATGGTGGCGGGATTCATCTTCATGCGCCCCATCACATCCCTGTTGGGTGCGGAAGGGCAACTTCTTGAAGACAGCGTGCAGTACGGACGGATCTTTATTCTGGCTCTGCCCGCATGGATATTGTTGTATGAGTTCCAACTTTTCTTCGTCACTGCCGAAAAACCGAGGCTGGGGCTTGTCATCACAGTGCTCGCAGGACTGAGTAATATTGCCTTCGATGCGCTTTTTATCGTCGGCTTCAAATGGGGACTTGCAGGTGCAGCCGCAGCTTCGGCCTTGAGCCAGATCGTGGGCGGCATGTTTCCTGTCATTTATTTCATGCGAAAGAATGACAGTCTCCTGAGGCTGGTGAAGCCTTCTTGGGATGGCAGGGCGATTGTGAAAAGTATGACCAACGGTTCTTCGGAATTCATGGCGGATGCCGCCTGGTCCTTTGTGGCGATCATCTACAACATGCAACTGCTTAAGTATGCGGGAGAAGACGGCGTTGTCATTTATGGCCTGCTGATGTATGTCAGCCTGATTTTCTCTGCCATATTTGTAGGGTATTCCAATGGGATAGGGTCGGTGTTCAGCTATCATTACGGCGCACAGAATCACAGAGAGCTCAAAAACCTGCGAAAGAGGAGTCTGAGGCTCATCGGGATTGCATCCGTTGCGATGTTTCTCCTTTCGGAAGCTCTTGCCCGTCCGTTTTCCACATTGTTTCTGCAAGATGCACCGAATCTGTTGCCGGACGCCATACACGCGTTTCGGATTTTCTCTGTCGCATATCTGTTCTCGGGGATAGCTATTTTCAGTTCAGCCTTTTTTACTGCGCTGAACAACGGACAGGTGTCGGCACTGATCTCCTTCTTGCGGACCTTCGTGTTTGAACTCGGGGCTGTGCTCCTGTTGCCGATGCTGCTTGGCGTAGACGGTATCTGGTGTTCTATCGTTTTTGCTGAACTGATGGCAGCTGCCGTCGGGAGCATTTTTATGGTTGCGCTGCAAAAAAAGTATCAATATTAATATATGCTATAACGGGCTTGAAAAAAAATAAAAATAATCAAGAATAAAAATTTATCACAAAAAAATAAGAATGATATGAACGAGAACAAAAAGATTACTGACGGCAATTATGACAAAACGTTAGCCGTCAAGTGCAACAATGGTACCTTCGTTGGCAAGAAAACTGACGAACTGATTATCTTTAAGGGCATCCCTTACGCAACGCAGCCGGTGGGGAAGCTACGTTGGCAGAAGGCGCTTCCTGCCGCAGACGATGACAGAGTTTACGAAGCGATAAATCCCGGCCACGTTCCCATCTCTTTTTTTAACGACTCGATGGGAACTGCAGAGTTCGGCGAGGACTGCCTCGTGCTGAACGTATATCGCAACACCAGCTGCACTGACAGCAAGAAGCCGGTCATGGTGTGGATTCACGGTGGTGGGTTCTGCGCCGAATCCCAATCGTCGCCCCTCTACGACCTTACCAGTATCGCCAAGCAGTACCCCGACATCCTGTTCGTCTCCATTGACTATCGGGTCGGCTTCATGGGATTCATGAACTTCGAGCGGGTTCCGGGCGGAGAGAACTTCAAGGAGGCAGGCAACCTGGGCCTGTTGGACCAGCTTGAGGCCTTAAGGTGGATACAGAAAAATATCGCCGGGTTTGGTGGCAATCCCGAAAATGTGACGATTTTTGGCGAGTCGGCAGGCTCGGCAAGCGTCACCTTCCTCCCGCTCATCGATGGAAGCGAGGGACTCTTCAAGAGATGCATCGCACAGAGTGCCAACATCGCCTACACCGACACGATGGAGCACGGCATCCACGTCACGCAGAACTTCCTCACCGCAACGGGTTGCC
This sequence comes from Bacteroidales bacterium, assembly GCA_017633495.1. Lineage (GTDB taxonomy): Bacteria > Bacteroidota > Bacteroidia > Bacteroidales > WCHB1-69 > F23-D06. The sequence goes on from JAGBPE010000040.1 coordinate 8,131, forward strand.
AGACCATGGACGAGCTGATGGAACTCACCACAGAGCAGCTTATAGACGCTTATCTGAAAGCAACCATGATTGACAAGAACTGCCTTCTTGGAACAGCCAACTTCCCGCTCCTGGACGGCGTTACGCTGCCCGAGGACCGGGCGGTCTTGTACGAGATGTGGGGAGATGAGAAAAGGGCTAAGCTGGACTTGATGATTGGGTCCAACCATGATGAAATCCGATACTTCGTTCCCACCGAGGGCGGTGAAGAAGCCTTCTTGAATACACTGAGGTGGATTGCGAAGAGGGATCGTGCACTGCTGAACGAACAGGAGAAGGCCATGTACGACGAGTTCATGGCTACGCTCGCTAACGAAAGTGAGGGACGCAGGCTGGAGCAATACTGCAACGACATTAACTTCCGCGCTGGTAACACCGACATGGCCATCCGGCACGCTGCCGCCGGCGGTAATACCTATATGTACTTCCTCAATAAGCCGCTAACGACCCCCTATCTTGGTGCGATACATGCGGCAGAGATTCCGTACCTGTTCGACAATGCCATCCCTGATCCGATGGGGAGCGGAGAGATCGTTTGCACCGAAGATTGCGAGTTCCGCCACGTCGTAAAGGAGATGTGGACCAATTTCGCCCGGACGGGCAACCCCTCCACCGACAAATACGAGTGGAAGAAATTCTCGGGTGACGATCGCCAGACGATGGTCTTCGACGATGCCATCGGCATGCAGAAGGATATTTTCGGTAGGAGAGAGGATCTGATGATGTCTTGGGTAGAGCGCCTTGGGAACGGGTCGTCCAAGAGGGTCTGCTAACGAGGACGTGTAGCTAAGGAAGAACAATTGTATATAACAGAAAGACAAAAGAACAATGAAAAGAATACATTTATGGGCGATGGTCGCTACCATCATCCTAAGCGCCACGGCTTTCACTGGCTGCCATAAGGACAATCCAAACAACAACCAGTGGGGCGCAGAGACGCTCAATTTCAAAGTGAATAATTCCACTGACTTTATGATGCAAAAAGTGGAAGGTGGAAGTTACTCGATGGTGTATATGTACGAAGACCAGGTGACGACCGTCACAGGATCGCTCTCCGACTTTTACATCTGTCCTGTGGAGGTGACCAACAAGCTTTGGGCCGCTGTGATGGGATGGAGACCTGAAGGACAGACAAACAGTGGCGACTTATACCCCGTCAGCAATGTGAACTACTACGACATCGTCAAGGAGGGTGGCTTCCTCGACAAACTGAACGAGATGTGCGCCGACCAGCTGCCAGCGGGCAAGCGTTTCGCGCTGCCCACCGAAGCCCAGTGGGAGTATGCAGCCCGCGGCGGACAGAAGTCGATGGGTTA
>JAGBPE010000041.1 GCA_017633495.1 Bacteroidales bacterium
AAACCTCGCCGGTTTCGATGCCTGCGTCATAACCTGCGCGTCCCGGACTCACGCCGTGCACGCGATAGAAATGGTCCATAAACTCGTAAACCTCATTGGGTTTCGGGAAAGATGTTGCTGAATTGTCTAAATAAATCATATTATATATGTATTAGAAATTTCCAAGCGGCAAAAATACACTTTTTAATGGATAATTGAGAATTGAAAATTGAGAATTATTTGACATCGCCTTATCTTCTCATCTTCTCATCTTCTCATCTTCTCATCTTTTCATCTTATCAACAATTGTTAATAACCATGCCTGATGAATTGTTAATAACTCACCCGAAAATGCCTCCCAAAATTTCTGATATTTGCCATCCCGAATTCATCATTAACTAAAAAATGTAAGATATGGATAACGAAACGATTACAACTAACAAGCCTGTTCGATCGATGTCATACAACCGCATCGAGAACATTTTGGGCACTACCGGGAAGCTCACTCCGCAAGCAGTGGAGTTCGAAGAAGCTGTGCTGGGTGCGCTGATGATTGACGACAACGCCGTGACCGAGGTGCTGTCGATTCTGAAGCCCGAAATGTTTTATGTGGAAGCCAACCAATACATATTCAGTGCCATCCGGAAGCTCTTTTCCGCATCGCAACCGATTGATGTTCTCACGGTTACTAACCAGCTGAAGAAAGACAAACAGCTGGATCTCTGCGGCGGCGCCTCTTATGTGGCTGGTCTGACGAACCGATTGAACTCCTCTGCCAATGTGGAGTTCCACGCTCGCATCGTGATGGAGAAGTTCATCCTGCGCGAGCTTATCCGTCACTGCAACACCATCATCACAGATGCTTACGACGACAGCAACGACGTGCTGGAGATGCTCGACGAGGCCGAATCGAAGATCTTCTCCATTGTGGAGAGCAACCTCAAACGTGACAGTAAGGAATTGGGTGACGTGGTGAGTCTGGCACTCAACGAGTTGACCGAGATTCGCGAGTCGCAGGACGATCTGCAGGGTGTGCCGTGCGGCATTCGCGCCATCGACGAAAAGACCGGTGGCTGGCAGAAGTCCGACTTGGTGATTCTGGCTGCCCGTCCCGGTATGGGTAAAACCTCTTTCGTGCTCTCTATCGCCCGCAACGCGGCCATCGATTTCGACCAGCCCATTGCCTTCTTCTCATTGGAAATGTCTGCCACCCAGCTGGTTCACCGTTTGTTTTCCATTGAATCCGGCATTCCGTCCGACCACATCTCCAAGGGTACGCTCTCGGATGTGGAGTGGTCGAAACTGTGGGAGAATGTCAGCAAACTGAACAGTGCGAACCTGATTATTGACGACACGCCGGCATTGTCCGTTTTCGACCTCAGAGCCAAGTGCCGCCGTCTGAAACATAAATACAATATACAGATGATCATCATCGACTACCTGCAGCTGATGCAAGCCGGCACCGACAACTCTAAGCACGGCGGTAACCGCGAGCAGGAGATCAGCTATATTTCCCGTTCTTTGAAGGCGTTGGCGAAAGAGCTGAACGTTCCAGTGATCGCGCTGTCGCAATTGAGCCGTGCAGTGGAGACCCGAGGGGGCTCCAAGCGTCCGCAATTGTCCGACTTGCGTGAGTCCGGTTCTATTGAGCAGGATGCCGATATGGTGCTCTTCATCTACCGTCCGGAGTACTACCATTTGGATACTTTCGAGGACAACACCCCCGCCGACGGAATGGCGGAGATTATGTTCGAGAAGAATCGTCACGGAAGCACCGGCAACATCAAAGTGCGCTTCCAGAGCCAGTTCACGAAGTTCTGCGATGTGAGCGAAGGCAGCTTTGGCGAGGGCGGCAGTTACGACAATCCTTCCGCTGGTATCACCCCGAACCAGAGTTTCGACTACTTCGATAGTGCGGTCAATAACGACGGAGGGAGCGAGGTCGGCGGTCCGAATCCTGAGCAACAGGGGTATGAAAACGATTTCACGTTCTAACCTTTAATGTAGAGACGCGATTAATCGCGTCTCTACGACGAAAACGATTATTGATTATGAAGAAATTGAGTATGGACGAACTCGGGCGCGTGACCGCTGACGAGTTCAAGCAGCAGACGAAAAACCCGATTGTGCTGGTGTTGGACAACATCCGTAGCATGCACAATGTGGGTTCTGCGTTCCGCACGTGCGATGCTTTTAATGTGGAGAAACTCTACCTGTGCGGTATCACAGCCACTCCGCCTCAGAAGGAGATCAGCAAAACCGCACTTGGCGCAACTGAAAGTGTGGACTGGACATACAAAGAGAGCGTTGCCGACCTTGCAAAAGAGTTGAAATCAGAAGGTTACGCGATATTGCTGGTCGAGCAGACCGACCATTCCGTGATGCTGCAGGAGTTCGATTTTGCGCAATATGGAAAGGTCGCCCTGTTTGTAGGTAACGAAGTCTTCGGTATCTCCGACGAACTGCTGCCTTTGTGCGACGCCGCCATTGAGATTCCGCAATTCGGCACCAAACACTCGCTAAACGTTGCAGTAGCCACTGGAATTACACTGTGGGAGGCGGTGAAGCAGTTTACAATTCATAATTGATCCTGTAGATTATTATACCTTATTAAATATGTACGCTTTTTGCAGAAGAATAATTTGTTCGATTTTTTTTGTTGAAATAATTGATTATGAAGATATTATACTGGATGAAAGAGAACCGTTCCGCGGTGTTTTTTGCTTTGATTCTCCTTTTTTCGGCTCAGGCGCTGTCGGCTCAGAATGATTCCGTGAAGCCGAAGCAGATGTGGCTCCGCAACTGGAAACTCAGTGATTACTTGCAGATTCACGGCTTTATTGACACGCAGTACGACTATACGCGCCAGCGCGAGAACGACGGTTCCTTGACGCAGCACAGCGTCATCATGCTGCGTCGCGCCCGCTTTGATTTTTCAGGCAATCTGCATCCGATGCTTGACTTCCGCTTGCAGGCCGACTTGGCCTTCACACCGCGATTGCTGGATGCTTGGTTGCGCGTAAAGTTCTGTAAATATGCCCATTTGTGGATCGGACAGATTAAGACGCCCTACACGATGGACAACTTTTACTCTCCGTTGGATCTGGAGTTTATGGAGCTGTCGCAGTCGGTGGCGGCGTTGGCGGGATTCAACGACATCTCCGGCATTCCCGAATACGCTAACGGTCTGGAAATAGGCGCGATGCTGTCGGGCACGCTGGTCGATTACATGAAGGACGGCGAACGCATCCCCATCCTCAACTACTACGCCGGTATCTTCGGCGGCGCGGGCATCAACATCAAGAAGGACAACCTCAGCAAGGACTTCTCCGCCCGCCTCGATTTCTATCCCTTCGTGAAGAATTTCAGACTTTCGGGCTCGGTCTATCTCGGCAATTATCCGCTCTACAAGGATCGCAACGCTCCGCGCAATCGCTGGTCCGCAGGCACTGAGTATTTGGGCAAACACTGGACTGCCCGTGCTGAATATCTGCAGGGTACAACAGGTGTTGAGAATCAGGATCTTACATTCCCAGAAGATTCTGTCTATCTGGTGAAAACGAAAGGACTTTACGCCTTTGTGGGCTATTGGTTCTATATGGGCTGGGGCAAGAATAGCTCGGCTATTCAGCGTCTGCGTCCGCTTTTCCGATACGATTACTACGTCCGCGACAAAAACGACCCTTCTTCGATGGCCAACTATTTCTCTTTCGATCTCGAATGGTGGCCTGATCCGCATGTGCGCGTGTTGCTCGATTACACCTTGCGTCAGCGGAACAGCTATCAGAAATTAGGCCACACGATGGCGGCGAAGGTGTCGGTTTGCTTCTAACATCAGCCTTCTGCAGCGGAAATTTTTATATTTTTGCGCCCTTTTTTGAAGCGTTTCGATGACGAAATTTTTCTTGCGGATATATGACTTTTTGGAGCGGCGACGTTGGCTGACCATCGGGTTGGCGGTTGTGCTGACCGGACTCTTTGCCTTCCTCGCTTCGCGGGTGCGCTACGAGGAGGACATCGCGCGGTTCCTGCCCTCCGGCGATGAAAGTCAGAAATACCAAGAAGTGTACCAGCAGTTTGCCGCCCAGAACCGCGTTGTCGTGGTCTTCTCTCCCAAGAGTGATGATGTTGACAATGAGGCTGTTGAGTCGGCAATTGCTATGTTTGGAGAGGCCATTGAAGGCAGCGAGATGGTGGAAAACCTGAATGTCACCATCGATGAAACGCAGGTTTTCGAGCTGATGGATGCGGTCTATGCTCATCTGCCTTATCTTTTGGAAGAATCTGATTACCAATATGTTGATTCGTTGTTGAAAACACTGGGTTTCGTACATGACCGGCTTGCGCAGGACAAGCAGCTGCTGATGTTTCCTGTGGCGGGCACGGTGATGCACACTTTGCCGGTGGATCCGTTGCAACTCTTCACGCCGGTGTTGCGCCGTTTGAACTCGCTGAAGCTTAACGACGCCTTCCAAGTGGTTGACGGCTACCTCTTTACCGCCGACGGAAAGCACGGAATGCTCACCTTAGACAGCCCTTTCGGGGCGAACGAGAGCTACAACAACGGTCGTTTGGCGGACTATTTGGAGCAGACGGCTCAGGAGGTGCAGAACAAGTGTCCCGGGGTTGAAATCGCCGCCGTGGGGGCACCGCTGATTGCCGCCACCAACGCCACGCAGATCAAGCGAGATTCCGTGACGGCTGTAGTAATCGCTATTGTGCTGATTCTCTTGATATTGCTGCTGCACTACCGCCGCATTTCCGACATCCTTTGGGTGGGCGCTTCCATCCTGTTTGGGGCGCTTTTCTCTTTAGCTGGACTCTTTCTTTTCCGTGGTAGCATTTCGATTATCGTACTGGGACTCGGTTCTGTCATTGTCGGCATTGTGGCGAACTATCCGCTGCACTTCCTCGACGAATACAAAGAGGTGGGCAACCGTCGCGAGGCGCTGCGCGAGATGGTGCTGCCGCTCTTCATCGGCAACCTCACCACTGTGGCCGCCTTCTTCTGCCTGCTCTGGCTCGACGCCCGCGCTATGCAGGATCTCGGACTTTTCGCCTCGTTGATGCTCATCGGCACCATCCTGTTCGTGCTGATCTTCCTGCCGCAATTCATGCGCAGACGTCCGTCGCCGTCCGAACATCTGCTTTTCGGAAAGTGGACGGGACTGCACCTTTCTCGCAGTAAAGCACGTCCGTGGATTCTCCTTGTCGGACTGATAATCACCATTATACTGGGCTACTATTCGAAGAAAACCTCCTTCGACAGCGACCTGTCGCACATCAACTACATGACCCCATCGCAGCGCGAAAACCTTGAGATTCTCTCGCAGGTGCAGTCGTCCGACATGATGTACGCGGTGGCAGAGGGCGCGACGTTGCAGGAGACTGTCAACCGCAACGACTCTCTGGTGACGGCGTTGCGAAAGTGTCCTGCGGTGACATCCGTGAGCGGGGTGGGAGAGATGCTGCCTTCCCAGCAACGTCAACAAGAGGCCGCTGACCGTTGGAACGCCTTCTGGAGCGAACATAATCGCCAGGAATTGCTTCGGAATTTCGAGCGCGAAGCGTTGGCACAAGGCTTCTCCGTTGAGGCTTTCGAACCCTTTGTTAATCTGATCAATAATTCAGCAGAAATATCTGATATTGATAATTTTGCAGATGTTATCGAACCTTTTACTTTAAGGTATATTTATCCGCTGGAAAACGGCTATAGAATCGTCAATTATGTGAAGACGGACCAGCCTGAAAAGGTACACGCTTTGCTGGACGGCAGTAGTTCCGCTTTCATCTTTTCGGGCGGTGATGTGGGTCGCCAGCTGGTGGACATGCTCCGCGATTCCTTCGACTACATCGGGTTAGTTTGCAGCTTGGTGGTCTTCGTATTCCTGCTGCTCTCCTTCCGCAGAATCGAGCTCGCTTTGTTGGCTTTCCTTCCTTTGGCAGTCAGCTGGATCTGGATTCTCGGTTTGATGCATCTTACTGGTATCCAGTTCAATATTGTCAATATCATCTTAGCCACATTCATCTTCGGACAGGGCGACGACTACACGATTTTCATCACCGAGGGGCTGTTGTACGAGTATTCGACCGGCAAACCGCGACTCGCCTCCTACAAGCACAGTGTGGTGATTTCCGCGCTCATCATGTTCGCAGGCATCGGTTGTCTGATTGTGGCGAAACACCCTGCGCTGCGCTCGTTGGCCTTGGTAACGATCGTCGGTATGGCCACCGTGGTGCTTATGGCCACCTTCCTGCCACCGGTCATCTTCGACTGGCTGACGAAGAAAAAGGGGCAGCTGCGCGAAGCCCCGATTACACTTAAACGACTGATTTACACCTGTATAATCTATTTCATATTCCTGTTGCTCTTCTTGTCGTTGACGCCATTCGCGGCCATCTATTTTTTGTTTGGAAAGAATACCGAAGAGAAGAAACTGCGCTATCACAACCTTTTGCAGAGATGGGCATCCTTCCTTGTGCGGCACATCCCCGGGGTGAATTTTCGTTTGAACCAGTTGCATCCGAATGCCTTCGAGAAACCAGCCGTGGTTGTTGCTAACCATCAGAGTTACATTGACTTACTTTGCATGCTGTCGCTGACCCCGAAGATTGTCTTTCTGACCAACGAGAGGATTTGGCGGAATTGGTTCTTAGGAGTTGTGATTCGCAAGGCGGAGTGCTACCCCGTAAGTGACGGTCTGGAGAAGAACCTGCCGCGTTTGCGCGATCTCTACGAGCGCGGCTACTCCATCTGCATTTTCCCCGAGGGCACGCGCTCGCCGAACTGCGACATCTTGCGCTTCCACAAAGGGGCGTTCACATTGTCGCGTGAGCTGGGCGCCGACATCCTGCCGATTTTCCTGCACGGTTTCGGGCACGTGCAGCCCAAGAACGAACTGGTTTTCCGCGAGGGCGAACTCTACGTGGAGATTGCCGAAAGGATGCGTCCATACGACGATGTGGAGGCTGAAACCGAGAGCGAACGGGACCGCATCGTGAGCAAGCGAATGCGGCACTACTATCAGGAGCACTACGCGGAACTCTGCGAACAACTGGAAACGCCTGAGTATTGGCGGTTTATAAGAAGCTATCAACAACGGTATAAGATGGGATGAGAGGATGAGAAGATGAGGAATAGCCTTGTAGGGGCGACACCTAATAGCCAGGGGTGTAAACCTCTGGCGAAAATGAATGATGATGAAAAAAAGAATACATATAATCGGCGGCGGCATCGGCGGATTGTTCACGGCCGCATTGTTGGCGAAGGAGGGTTACCCGGTGACCATCCTTGAGCGCAGTGCGCACGTGGGCGGCGGTCTGCAGTCGTTCACCCGCAACGGGGTTTCGTTCGATGCGGGCATGCACGTTGTGGGCGGTTTGCAGTCCGGCGGCTCCCTCAACCGCATCTGCCGTCACCTCGGCATCTTCGACCAGCTGCATTTCCGTCCGGTGGATGCCGATTGCGGCGACGAGGTCTTCTGTTTCGAAGACGGCCGAACGTACCGGATTCCGCAGGGCAGGGCGGCTTTCACGGCCTATTTCCAGCAGCTTTTCCCCGAGGAGCGCGAGAATATCCAGCGGTATGCGGACGACCTCTTTGCGCTGGCCGATAGTGTGGACTTTTTCTTTTTGCGTCCGGGCAGCGGCGCGACCTCCGGCGACGAAACCTTCTATCAGTCCTCGGCGCAGTTCATCGCTGATCACGTGCAGAACCCGAAACTGCGCAGTCTGCTGGCCTACCTCAGCCCGTTGGCAGGTGGCGAGGCCGGATATACGCCGGCGTACATTTTCGCGCTCATCAACTACCTCTATATCAGCGGACATTCGCGTTTCGAAGGTCCGGCGGAACAGTTGGCGGAGGCGTTGGTGTCGAAGATTCGGGAATTGGGTGGTGAGGTGCTGCCATGCGCCGAAGTGACCGCCTTGCAGATGGAAAACGGTCGGGTGCAGTCGCTGACCACCTCCGATGGCAGAACGTTTCCCACCGAATGTGTAGTCTCCTCCATTCATCCGCAGGCGTTGTTAAAGATTGTTGATAACCAGTTGTTTACAAAAGCCGCCCGCAATCGTCTTGCGACTGCCGAAAACAACTACTCGGCCTATTGTGTTTATGTGGTGCTCAAGGAGGGCACGTTCCCGTATATGAACCACCCGTGCTATTGCTGGGACAGCTACGACAAAGTGTGGCAGTTCGGCAAATACGAAGAGGAGAACTGGCCGCAAAATCTCGTCTATTTTACGCCCTGCGAGCGGAATCAGGGGCCGTATGCCCGCGCGTTGCAGGTGATTGTCTTTTCGCCCTTCTCGATGTGTGAGCAGTGGGCGGACACGGCTTTGGGAAATCGAAGCGATGAGTACGAAGCGTGGAAAAAGCGACATACAGAATTGATTTTGAATAAGTTGGGAAAGAAGATGCCCAGCTTCCGAAGCTGTGTGGAGGCGGTTTATGATGCCACTCCGCTGACCATCCGCGACTATTTCAACCAGCCGGAAGGGGCGCTGTACGGACTGCTCAAGGACAGCCGCAACCCGTATGCCGGCTACCTACCCATCCGCACCAAAGCCGAAAACCTCTTCATGACGGGCCAGAATGTTTACCTCCACGGCTGCTGCGGCGTCCCCCTCACCGCAGTGATGACCGCCGAAACCATCATTGGAGTCAAAGACTTGATAGTGAAAAAATTATGAAAAGATATCTTCCTTGAGCAGCCCCGTAGGGGCAAGAGCTCGGTAGCCAGGGGGAAGCAAAGCGCCACCCCTGGATGATAGCGGGATTAAACAAATGACAATAAAATCAATCAATGAACAAAAATGGATATAATGAAAAAAATCGGATTATTGATGATGTTAGCGGTGATGGTCAGCGCCCTCACCGCCCAAAACGTTGACGGCGGTGCCAACGACCTCATGAAGAAGGTCTCCCTGCAGTATCAGAAATATAATACCCTGCAGTTCCATTACACGCTGAAGACCACCAAGGACGACAAAACCTTGGGCGTCAGCGAGGGTGACTTCTACCTCAAGGGCAGCAAGTACAAAACCTCTTTCGCTGGTGTTCAGTACTTTTGCGACGGAACGACGATGTGGAGCTACGACAAATCCGCCAACGAGGTCTCCATCTACGAATATGATCCCGACGATGACCAGAACCTGATGAACCCGCAGCGCATCCTCAAGGATTGGAGCGCCCATTTCCGCGCGAAGTTCATCCGCGACGAGTTCAAGAACAATGTGCAGTACAGCATTGTAGACCTGACGCCGAAGACCGCGCAGTCGTACTACCGCATCCGTGTCTACATCGTCAAGACCTCGCTCAAAATCGCCAAGGTCATGGTCTACGAAAAAGATAACACTATTTACACATATAGTATAGAACAGTTCAAAAACGATATCCCGCTGGATGACAAACTGTTCGTGTTCGACAAGAGCAAATATCCCGGTGTGGAGGTCAACGACATGCGATAATTTTTTTCGGCGTGCCTCTCTCGGGTATGCCGATTTTTCTTACTTTTGCAGCCAGATTTATCAAGAAAAAAATAGGAATTTATGACACTGATTAAGTCCATTTCCGGAATCCGTGGAACCATCGGAGGAACCATCGGCGAGAACCTGACTCCCGTCGATGTGGTGAGATTTACAACCGCTTTTGCCTGCTTCTTGTTGGAAAACAGAGAGAAAGAGGCTGAAACTGCAGAACAAAAAGCCGAACTTGCTCCCATGCGCATGGTCGTGGGACGCGACGCACGCATCTCGGGCAGTATTGTGAACCGTCTGGTTTGCAGTACATTGCAGAGCATGGGTATCGAGGTGATCGACCTGGGTCTTTCCACCACGCCGACCACGGAAATGGCTGTCATTCAACAACATGCCGACGGCGGCATCATCATCACCGCCAGCCACAACCCGATGCAGTGGAACGCCCTCAAGCTCCTCAACAACAAGGGAGAGTTTGTCTCCGGCGAGGAGGCCAAGCGCATCGTCCTGCTGACAGAGTCAGATGAGATTCAATATGCAACGATTGATAAATTAGGAAGTTATACGCTCTATGAGAACGCTGTGAAAGACCACGTGGATGCCATCCTCAATCTGCCGTTGGTGGACAAGAACGCCATCACGAAGGCCAACTTCAAAGTGATCCTTGACACTGTGAACTCCACTGGCGCATTGGCACTGCCTGTGCTGCTCAAAGAGCTGGGCGTCAACGATGTGACGGTGCTGAACGGCGAGATGAACGGTGTCTTCGCCCACAATCCGGAGCCAATTCCCGAGAACTTGGCGGGCATCTGCAACGCCATGAGCCGCTCTAACTACGATGTCGGCTTTGTGGTGGATCCCGATGTGGACCGTTTGGCCATCGTGACGGAGAACGGCACGCTCTTCAACGAGGAGTACACCTTGGTGGCTGTCTCCGACTACGTGCTGCAACATACGCCGGGTAACACCGTCTCCAACCTCTCTTCCTCCCGCGCGTTGAAGGACGTAACCGACAAATACGGAATGACTTACACGCCCTCTGCTGTGGGTGAAGTGAACGTGGTGGAGATGATGAAGAAGACCAATGCTGTGATTGGCGGCGAGGGTAACGGAGGTGTCATCTATCCTGAACTGCACTACGGTCGCGACGCGCTTGTGGGTATCGCCCTCTTCCTCACCTTTATGGCCAAATCGGGCAAAAAGTGCGGTCAGATCCGCGCCCAGTATCCCGACTACTTCATCGTGAAAAAGAAAACGGAGCTCGACAGCTCTGTGGATATCAAAGCGTTGCTTGGAAAGATTGCCGAAAAATACGCCAATTACCAGGTCAACCGCGTGGACGGTGTGCGAATCGACTTCGAGGACAGCTGGGTACACGTGCGTAGCTCCAACACCGAGCCCATTATCCGCATCTACGCAGAGGCTATGTCCGAGTCCGTTGCCGACAACATTGCGTCGAAGTTGATGTCGGACATTCGCGAATTAATGGCGTAATTAGTTAGCAGTTAGTACTTAACAGTTAGCAGTTGTGGTGGGTCGGGCAGGCCGTTAGGTCTGCAGGACTCGGTAGAAAAATGGCGGATAGCCGTTTTTCGCACGCCGTTAGGTGTGCGGGGAATATGAATGACAAAAATTTGAATAATGAACAATAGGTTTCGATTTTGGGTGATTTGCGCA
>JAGBPE010000003.1 GCA_017633495.1 Bacteroidales bacterium
ACCGAGGTGAAACGAACATTCATAGACCAGATTTTGTTAAGTGCCGGATTGATGATGTTGACCTTTATCATCATTGTCTTTGTGGCGGCCTTTTTCATTCTGGCATCGTTGGCAGTGGATCATATACATGAGAGCTATGGCAACAACCCGGAGGTTTATGCTTTTATAGTGCACTTCCTGAAATGGGTGCTGGTGTATGCTGCTATCTATTTCTTAATCAGTATTTTCTACTATCTTGCTCCGGTCAAGCGCGGTGATTATAAGTTCTTTTCAGCCGGTTCCTCTACTTGTACCATTCTGTTGGTGGTATTGTTGTGGATTATAAACTTGTATTTTTCTAATTTCAGCAATTATAACCTCATTTATGGTTCGTTAGGTGCTCTTTTCGCCATTTTGTTGTGGATAAATTGGAGTTCGTCCATTTTCCTGATTTGCTATGATCTCAATGTGAGTATAGCAAAAGCGAAAAGTGAAAACAAAAAATTGGCGGATCAAATTGAGCAAGAAAGTGAACATTTGCAAAAGTAAAACCTTATATATCAACATATTATGGAATACTTAGATTCGATTATTGATATACTTTTCGTGATTGGGGCCATTGCCTTGGGTTTTTTGCCAGGGATTAAGAAAATGTTGGGAGAAGTGAAAGAGCCTAAGAAGGTTGTTCGACCTGTGCATCAGGAGTATGAAAACGAACCAGAAGAAGAGGTAGTGCAACCCAAGAGAAATAAGAAGAAAGCTGCAAACAGTGCTCCTACACAGCCGACGGAGAATGAGGAGTATTTCTCATACGAGACCATGAGCGACCGGGATTTTGAGAATCTGTTCGCGCAAAGCGAAGAGGAGGCTTTGGAGCGTATGGCGGCGGAGACCCCGCATAAGGAACTGCATCTCACCTTGGATGAAGAGGAGGTTTATAAAGGGGTTGTCTGGTCGGAGATTTTGCACCGAAAGTACGAATAAAAAAAGAAACCCATTCGGGTTTCTTTTTTTATTATTGTCTGAAGGTAACTGGCACTTGGTAATAGCACCGTACCGGTTTGCCATTGTTCTTGCCGGGTTTCCATTTCGGCATGGCCATGACCCCGCGAACGGCTTCCTTGTCGCAATCGGGGAAGAGCGGCGCTTTGACTCTGGCATTACTGACGCGACCGTCTTTCTCCACAACGAATTCGATGAGCACTGTGCCGGTGATGCCGCTGGTACGGGCGACCTCAGGATATTGGATTTCGCGGGTCAGGAAAGCCAGGAGAGCTTCGTCACCGCCCGGGAATTCAGGCATCTCTTCTGTCCACTGTTCCGGAGGAGTTTCGCTTTCAGATTCGGGGACAAACTCGACTTTCGTGTCTTCGAAATCCGGGATGATTTCATCAGGAGAAACGTCCACATCAAATAAGGTGATGTCCATATCCACATGTACGTTATCGTCCACAATTTTGATAATCACCTCTTGTTGAGGTTGTTGGGGTGTCGTCGGAGGTGTGGTTTGGTCGGTGGCGAGCACATCGTCGTCCATAACGGTGATGTAATCGTCATCTACCAGCTCAAACGGTGCCGCATGGTCTTCGCTGGCGAAAAGCTCGAAACCGGCATAGATGAGACCTAACACCACGACAAATCCGACTAATGCAAACAATCCGCGTTTGTTTTCAAGATTGCCTTTGTCTGTTTTCTTTGTAACCATTTTTGTGTGTTTTTACGTGAAACATTCTTGTTCAGCAATGTCACTTGCTTTAATAGAACAACGCAACAAGAAAACATTTTATTGCATAAAAAAAGAGACGCGCTGCAGCACGTCTCTTTTTTTTTGTTTCAAAGAATATCAGACGTAATTATTGTCTGAAAGTGACAGGCACCTGGAAGAAGCAACGGACGGGTTTACCCATGTTCTTACCGGGTTTCCATTTCGGCATGGCCATGACACCGCGGACAGCTTCCTTATCGCACTCAGGGAACAAGGGAACTTTGACCTTAGCGTTACTGACGCGGCCGTCTTTCTCCACGACGAACTCAATCAGCACGGTACCGGTGATACCATTGTTACGAGCCACTTCAGGATACTGAATTTCTCGGGTCAGGAAAGCAAGAAGAGCTTCGTCACCGCCAGGGAATTCAGGCATTTCCTCGGTGAACATCATCGGAGGATCTTCTTCGGAGCCTTCATCAACCACTTCCACTTCCGTTTCAGTGTTGTCAACAATTACCTCATCCTCATTAAATTCCACGTCAAAACTGATATCAGTGTTGACCTGGATGTTGTTCTCCACAATGTTGAGCACCACCTCTTGTTGCTGTTGAGGAGCTTCTGGTGGAGGGGGAGGGGTTTGGTCGGTGGCGATGACATCATCATCGACAACGGTGATGAACTCGTCATCGTTCAATTCAAATGCGGGAGCCTTATCTTCGTTGGCGAAAAGTTCAAAACCAGCGTAAATGAGGGCTAAAACCACGGCAAATCCGACAAGAAGGAACAAGCCACGCTTGTTTTCCAAGTTTCCTTTGTCTGTTTTCTTTGCAATCATATTGATTTATTTTTTTAACGTTAAAATACACTTTTAATCAGTCAGCAAAAATACTCTTTTTTTCAATATGAAACGTCACCTTCTAAAAATTATTTTGAAAAAGATTTTTTTGCCTATTGCTTACTCCAGCGAATACGGCTTCTCCGTAAACCACTTCTTATTCGGCTTGCTGCCCATCTTGAAGACCAATTCGCCGCCGGCCATGATCTGCTCGTAGGTGATGTAGCTGCAATGGAGCGGTTTGCCGTTGAGGGTGACGGATTGGATATAGCAGTTCTTGTCGCTGACGTTGGGGGCTTTGATCGTCAGGGCGTTGCCGTTTTGCAGATGGAGGACGTTTTCGGGCAGGAAGGGCGCGCCGAAGACGTACTGACCGCTGGCGGGACAGACGGGATAGAAGCCCATCGCGCTGAAGATGTACCACGCCGACATCTGTCCGCAGTCGTCGTTGCCGCACAACCCGTCGATGTTGTTCTTGTACATTTTGTTCATCACCTCGCGCACGCGCTGCTGCGTCTTCCACGGCTGGGAGGTCCACATGTAGAGGTACGGGATGTGGTGGCTGGGCTCGTTGCCGTGTACGTAGCCGCCCACCATCCCCTCGCGGGTAACATCCTCGGTTTCAGCGAAGAACTCATCGGGAACGTACATCTCGAACAGTTGGTCGAGGCGTTGTATGAAAACCTTGTCGCCGCCCATGATTTTAATGAGTCCGTTGACATCGTGCGGCACGTAGAACGAATAGTTCCAGCTGTTGCCCTCGATGAAACCCTCGTTGGAGGTGGAGAGCAGGTCAGCGGGCGTCTTCCACGAGCCGTCCTCGTAACGCGCCTGCGCGAAGCCCGTCTCCGGATTGAAGACGTTCTTGAAGTTCAGCGCACGCTGACGATAACTTTCCTTCATCTCTTCATACATAGAACAGATTTTGCCAGTGTCAATTAGATGGTATATCACCCAGTCCTCGTAAGCATTTTCCAATGTGATGGATGTACCTACAGCGGATTGATTATAAGGTACATAACCCAACTTCTTGTAGGTGTCCGTATGGTCGTAATACTTCAGATTTGCACTGTTAATCAGATACTCCATCGTGTTGATGAGGGCAGTATTCATCTTCACATTCTCCCCGTAAAAATTCGGATGATGGCAAAGATAGTTATCCGCCACCACCGACACGCCGTGATATCCAATCATACACCAGTTCTCGTTGCCGGCATGACTCCAGATGGGCAAAATGTGATGGACGCTCTG
>JAGBPE010000042.1 GCA_017633495.1 Bacteroidales bacterium
AATTATCAATTATCAATTATCAATTTTTTGTACTTTTGCACCCCAAAATTTCAGATTAAACAATTACCAAAACAATATGGCAAGTAGAAGAAAAGAACTTTTCCCCAACGTTACCGACGCTGAATGGAACGATTGGAGATGGCAGGTCCGCAACAGAGTGGAGACCCTCGAAGAACTGAAAAAATACATCGAGTTGACTCCTGAGGAGGAGGAAGGCGTGAAGAAATCGCTGCAAACCCTCCGTATGGCTATCACTCCCTACTATCTGAGCTTAATCGACCCGAACAACCCGAATTGTCCGATCCGTAAGCAGGCCATCCCGACCGGCGCCGAGGTGCATCAATCACCTGCCGACCTGCTCGACCCGCTGCACGAGGATGAGGATTCCCCGGTTCCCGGCCTCACCCACCGCTATCCCGACAGAGTGCTGTTCCTTATCACAGACATGTGCTCCATGTACTGCCGTCACTGCACGCGCAGACGTTTTGCTGGCCAGCACGACTGCGAATCCACGCAAGACCGCATCCAAGCCGCTATCGACTACATCGCACGCACCCCGCAAGTGCGCGACGTTCTCCTCTCCGGTGGCGATGCTTTGATGGTGGGCGACAAGATGCTCGAATCCATCATCCAACGTTTGAGAGCGATTCCGCACGTGGAAATCATCCGTCTCGGTTCACGTACTCCTGTGGTTTGCCCGCAGCGCATCACTGACGACCTCGTCAACATGCTCAAGAAATACCACCCGATTTGGCTCAACACCCACTTCAACCATCCGAACGAGGTGACCGAAGAGGCTATGGCCGCTTGCGCCAAACTGGCTAACGCTGGTGTACCGTTGGGCAACCAAACCGTGCTGTTGCGCGGCGTGAACGACGACACCGAGATTATGAAACAGCTCGTACACGACCTCGTGCGTATGCGCGTCCGTCCGTACTACATCTACCAATGCGACCTCTCCATGGGTCTGGAGCATTTCCGTACGCCCGTCTCCAAGGGTATCGAAATCATCGAGAACCTTCGCGGACACACCTCTGGCTACTGCGTGCCTACCTTCGTGGTGGACGCTCCTGGCGGCGGCGGCAAGATCCCCGTTATGCCTCAGTATGTCATCTCCCAGAGTCCGCACAAGGTGATCCTGCGCAACTACGAAGGCGTGATCACCACCTACACCGAGCCCGAAGACTACCAGGAGAATACCTGCAGTCCGCTGCCCGACAAGAAGCACGTCGAAGGTGTCGCCTCCCTGCTCCACGGTGAACAGATGGCGTTGGAACCCAACGAGTTGGCCCGCAAGAAACGCCACAAAAAATAATTGCGAATATCCCCATTGTAGAGACGCGATTAATCGCGTCTCTACAGAACACAAAAAAGGTACGACAGGATTTCTGCCGTACCTTTTTTGTATCCATAAACGCGCCCTATTTCAACATAGAAGTCAACTTCCAACTGCCGCTGCCGTAAGTCTTCACCTCATAACCGCCTGCCGTGGGCAGCCACACCTCAGCGGTAGTGTTCGCAGGGATAACAATCTCCCACTCGAACTGGTCGCCTTCACGATTCCATGAACTTTGGATGTCGCCGGAGATGGAGTTGTAGGTGCATTTCACATATTCCAAACCTTCGATGGGATACGGTTTTAGCTGTATTTTGCGGTAGCCCGGCTCTAAGGCGCGGATGCCGGCGAGGTACTCATACTCCCACAGAATGAGGTCGCCAAGGAGCATCACATGGTTGCCGGAATTCATCGACGGGTCGGCGGTGTTACCGTTCCACAGCTCCCAAATGGTGGTGGCGCCGTTTTGCACCATATAGCCCCAACTCGGGTAGGTGTCATTGGTGGCGAGCTTCAGCGCGAGGTCGCCACGTCCGTATTCCGTGAGCGTGCGCATCAGCTGCTGGATGCCCACCACGCCACAAGAGACGTGCCCGCCAAAATCGTTCTCGGTCTTGTTGACGATGTTGGCAAAAACATACTCTTCCCACTCCTTGGGCACCATCCCGAAAGCCAAGGGCAGAAGGTTGGCTGTCACACTGCCGTAAGCGTAGTTGGCCGTTCCAGCGTCAAATTTCTGACCGTTGTAGGCATTGGCGGAAAAACTCGCATCGAAACGGAACTGCTCTGCATCCTCCTGCAACCCCAACAAATCCGCAAAATCGGCCATAATTTGGCACAGATAGCAGTAAAACGGGGTGGAGATGAGCGCCCCGTAGGTATTCCGAAGCAGCTCTTTCGAGTGGATCAACTCCGGCGACTCAGGCGGCACGCACCAGTCTCCATAACAGTCGCGGGAGATGATGCCGTCTTCGCCGTAAGTGTTGCCCATGTGGTCCAACCACCGCTTCATCGCGGGATAGTGTTTGCGGATGCCCTCAATGTCCCCGTAACGGGTGTAGAGCATATCGGCAACAGTGATAAACGCACCCGGCCAGGTCATGTTGTCGGTGTAACGCCGCCAATAAGCCGGACAGACATCCGACAACGAGCCGTTTTCCCACTGGCTGTCCTCGATGTCGGTCAGCCATTTGCTGTAGAGCAGGTGGTTGTCGAAAATGTACGACTCCCCGTAACAGCCCGTAGTGTGGTCACCGGTCCAGCCCATCCGCTCGTCGCGCTGCGGACAATCCGTCGGCATGGAGCGGTAGTTGCCCCGAATTCCCCAATAGGCGTTGCGGTACACCTCGTTGATCATCACTTCAGAACAGTCGAAATATCCTGTCGTCGCCATCCGGTCATACAGCACCAGCCCGAAAGTGTAATTCAAGTCGGGCGCCTCCCGCAATCCGGAAATCTCCACATAACGAAAACCGTGATACACAAATTCCGGAATCCAATGGATGGGCGCAAAATATTGTGTATCTACAGGTCCCACGATATACCGGTCAGTGGCTTCGGCCGAGCGCAGATTATCCACAAAAAGCGAACCGTCGGGGTTGAGCGATTCGGCGAAACGCAAGGTGATGGTATCGCCTGATTGCACCCCATTCACCTGTATGGCAAAGGCGCCTACCATATTCTGCCCCATATCCACCATCCACTTGTCACCTCTTTGATAAATTCTTTCAGGCATCACCATCTCTTGACATGCGATGTTGGGGTTGGGCTGCGGCACTAACTTGCCTCCTGGAGCCTCCACCAACTCAGCTTTCTCCCACGACGAATCGTCATAGTCGGGTTGCAGCCACTCTCCGAGGTCGTAGTTCTCATCGTAAGTCTCGCCATCGAACTCATTGGAGGTGCGGATGGGTCCGCGGTTGGTGATACGCCAGCTTTCGTCACTGACGATGCGCTCCTGAGTGCCGTCTTGATAGGTGACTTCGAGCTGCAGAATCATGCGCGGTGCCCCGAAGTGCATGTTGTGAGTCAGACCACCCCACTCTTCCTCCTCTTGGTTGTAGCGCATAGTCATGTAGCGCCCGCCCGCGAGCGTGATGCCAATGGCGTTCTCCTCGCCTGCCCGCAACAGATCCGTCACGTCGTAAGCGTTGAAATAGACCCGTTTTCGATAGTCCGAAAGCGCAGGTTTGAACCAATCATTATCCCCAATCGTGGCACCATTGACCCCAATACTGTATTGTCCCAAGCCAGAGACGTAAATCCGAGCCTCTCGCACATCCTTTTTTAGGGTAAACTCTTGGCGGAGATAGCGCGCCGCTATGCGGGTTTTCTGAATCAGAGTGTCGTCGTCATAGTCGTAGCCAATCCATTTCGCACTCCAGTCTTCTTGATTCAGCAAGCTGATTTCAAAGGAATTGACATCGCTTTCGGTCTTTACTTTTTTTCTTTTACCCTCTTTTTCATCATAAGTCAAAGTGGCATAAATCTTCCAATAGGCCTTGTCTCGACTATGCAAGGTTTCGCCTTGATAAGGGACGAAAATCATTTGGTCGGAAGTCACGACTTTGGAGTCCCACAGGTCGCCGACGCCATTGCGTGCTTTCTCTTCAGAGGAAGCCACAACGATGCGGTAGGATTCCTGCAGCACGTTATTTTTCCCGCTGGAATAGCGCCAGCTGAAGCGAGGTTCCGAGGTGGCCAACGCCATTTGTCTATGTTGATGTTCCACCGTAGGATTTATAATGCTCACCTGCGCCGTAACGGTAGAAAACGCCATCATAGCCGCTAAAAGGAGTATCAAGGGGTTATTATTCATCGCTTGTGGTCATTTTAATAATGACTGCAAAAATAACAATTACATCTATTCATTCCGCATTTTTTCTTATTTTCGCACATCGAACAAAAAATGATTATGAGAAGGATTATTACACTTTTATTGTGCTGTATATCAATTTTTTGCGCGAAGGCCAACGACGGTGTCTTCTACGCTGCCGGCAACCAACTGATACCCATTACGGAGACTGACATCAGCGTGAAGAAGGAGGTGCTGACCATCAACCGTGTGGGCGACCACTTGGAGGTAACCGTCTATTACGAGTTCTTCAACCCCGTGGGCGAGAAGGAGTTGCTGGTCGGGTTCGAGGCAGAATCGCCCTACAATAGC
>JAGBPE010000043.1 GCA_017633495.1 Bacteroidales bacterium
GCGGTCGGGGGTGCGCACGTAATGCGCGGGTGGTACGTGGTCGGTGAAATAGCGAAGCAGCGATTCGACCTGTTCTGTGCCGAAGAGTTGCGACATCTCCTGCAAGTCAATGCCCGCGGCGGTGCGTAATCGCAAGAGGAGGAACTCGTTGTATTTGTCGATGTCGGTGAGGGTTTCGCGCTCGTGGAAGGGTTTCCGCTGCTCGATTTGGGTGAAGTAGCCCGATAGGGTGGGAGCGTTCCAGGAGCGGTGAACACCATCGAACGAGTGCGCGGAGGCTCCGATCCCGAGGTAGGGAATCCGCTGCCAGTAGGCGGAATTATGGCGTGATTCCCAACCCTTTACCGCAAAGTTGGAGATTTCGTACTGCGCGAACCGCGACTTCGCCACCGCCTCCGTCAGGATCTCATATTGCACGGAGGCCAAGTCTTCATCTGGCTCCACGTCGCGGTGCTGACGAATGCGGCGATAGAGCAGGGAGTTCTCCTCCACAGTGAGCGCGTATGCGGAAAAATGCGTTATCGGTAGTAAGAAGGCGGTCTCCAACTCCTTCTTCCACTGTGTGTTATCGCGTTCGTTCACCCCGTAGATAAGGTCGATGGAGAGGTTGTCGAAACCAGCCGTGTGGGTGTTCTTAATCGCATTGAGCGCCTCCTGAGCGGTGTGTTTTCGTCCCAAAAACTGCAAAATGTCGTCCTGAAACGACTGCACACCGATGCTCAACCGGTTGAATCCCAATGTTTTCAGCGACCTGCAGTATTTCAACGAAAGCTGCTCCGGATTGGCCTCAATGGTAATCTCCGCGTTGGGATCAATGGCGAAATGCCGATGAATGCTGTCCGAAATGCGTTGCAGCTGAGCGGGTTGCAGCAACGACGGCGTGCCACCACCGAAATAGACGGTTCGGATGGTTTCCCCTGCTGTCTCCTCCTTTCGCAAAACCATCTCCTCCTCCAGAGCGCCCACGTATCGTTCCACATCCTTCTGGTTTACTGTGGAATAGAATCCGCAGTAAACGCACTTGGATTTGCAGAATGGGATATGGAGGTAGAGGCCGGACATATTTAAAGGCTTAGGAGCTTAGGAGCTTACAGGTTTATAGGGTTTGGTTAAAGGTTAGAGGTTAGAGGTTAAGGTTAGTACCCTGGTTTACGTTCACCGCAAAACAACAGTAGCGGCACGAAGATGGAGAATAGCATACGGCCGGTTTGGGCGTTGAGGGTGTCCTCCACGAACATGGAGAGGAATAGCAGCAAAAAGAGGGCGAAGTAGATAAATGTGATGCGCTTGGGCATGCTAACAAAGGGATAAAACAGTAGAAAACAGAAATAGAGCAGAGGGATGATGCCGGAGGCGAGCCAGAAGGTGAGATATTGGTTGTGGCTGCCGCGGTTTTTCTTCTTGTCGGCGATAGGCGAGTGTTGCAGCTCCAACTGTCGGTCTAATGCAGCCCGCTGTTGTCCGATGCCCACTCCTAACAGCCAATTTTCGCGGATGACCTGCCAGGTAGCGCCCCACAATTCCATGCGCTCCAACATCGATGATTCGTTGATGATTCCGTGTTTTTTATACAGCGAAATCCCGAAATACGTTTCGTACAGCGCTCTCCGCAGGTGACCTTTTTGCACATAATAGACATTGGCGGTTTTCTGCTCGATGTGGCGGATGTCGTCGTCGCTGAGTTGCATCACCGCAGTAGAGTCCTTACGCAGTCCGAGCGAGTTGAGGTATCTGCGTAATGTGGCGGCAGTCAGTTCGTTATAGTCGGTGTCCGAGCGCATCGTCCACGCAGCCTCAAGCTCAGGTTCGCAAATCCAATACTCGATATAATGTCCGTTCTCCACCATGGGATTTTCATCAAAAGTATATGGATTTCCGGATGCCGTGAGTTCGGAGGTGTCAGGTGTGGGATCCTTTACATGGAAGTAGTCGTAGGTGATATATGCGATGTAGACAATGGCGACGGTCAAAAGCAGACCCATCATGCCGCCTAAAGCCCATCTAAGCTTGTTATTTTTCTGGTTGACAATCAGATAGAAGATGTAACATAATGTAATCAACATCAGAATGATGATGCCTGAGAGTGTTTGGGAGTAGACCAGATAGAACAGTAATAACAGGCTGATAACAAGATAGATATATTTCAAAAGGGAATTCTTGTCAGCAGGGTGGAGCAGGTAGTGGACGCAGAAGACAATGGACATCACCACGCAAAGACTGAAGCGGATGTGGTCGATAAAGCGCGACATTTCGCGGTAGTTGCCCAAAATGTGCGTCTGTGCGTAAAAGAAATTCCAGATGCATCCAATCAGTGTGGCGAGGATAAATGAACCGAAAATATATTGCAACTGTCTGCTGTTGAATGGTTTAGAGGAGATAATGATGAGAGGTGCAAGTAGAAACGGGAGCTTGGAAAGCATTTCGGATCCTGCTGCGCCCCAGTCGGTGACGTGCACTAACCCGATTGCATAAACGAGGTAGAATGCTGAAAACCAAAGACCTTGGCGATTCTTTCGAATGAACTGATGTTTCTCTTGCCAGTTCCATTCGGCTATCCAGTTGAGGAACAGCAGGAAACCAGCCAGCCCCATCAGAAAATGCGACAGTGGCATCGCCACGGATGCGGCGATGATTCCGAGCAGATAGAATGTCTGATGGAAGCTTTTTCGGCTCATGGGCTATTTTTTCGGGGCGAGGATCGATTGGTAACGACTCGGGTTGAGCAAAACCGCCTTGGCCTCTTCAATGTAGCGATCGTGGTGCAGACTGTTGATAAGCTTGCCGGTGCTGTAGTAGTATCGGGAAACGATCTCTTGCGTTAACGCGCGGGCGATTTCGGGCTTGTAGGTGGTCAAATCCTGCGTTTTGAGGTCCTCCACCTGCGTTTTCAGCTGATTGTAAGTGCTTTGGATGTTCGAGAATGCCTTTTCGTTTTCGGCAGTCGTTTTCAATTCTTCCAATGCCTCTTCCAGAGCGGTCGTGTAACTGTATTTTTTCTCCTTCAGGAAGGCCAGAAACTCGTTGTATATGGCATCGTCCACCACGAATTTGTCAGCTTCGGCAATGCTTTCGTGCTTGGCGCGGTAGTCATTGGCGAAATCGAAGATGGCCTGCGCCTCGATAAGCGCCGTGAGGATATCGGGCTGCACTTCGTCGGGCACCACCACATCGGGTTCCACGCCACCTTTGTCGTAAACGGTTCTGCCGTTATTGGTCTTATAAGCAACTGCCAAAGAATCAGGGATTTTATAGCCGCCCTTGGTGGTGTCGCGGTCGAAATATTCGATGTTTTGCACGCAGCGACCGCTTGGGATGTAGTACTTCGACACGGTGATTTTCATGCTGGTGTTGTAGTCCATGGGGTAGACCTTCTGTACCAATCCCTTGCCAAAGGATTTCTTTCCGACGATGACTGCACGGTCGAGGTCTTGCAGTGTGCCGGAGACGATTTCAGAGGCAGAGGCACTATTTTCGTTCACCAAAACCACGATGGGGATGTCTGCATCAGCGGCGGGATTTCGCGTCGGGTAAATGCGGTTCATTTCCTCAATCTTGCCTTTCGTTTCCACGACGGTAATGTTCGGCCCCACAAAGAGATCGATAATGTTGACGGCCTCGCCGAGCAGACCGCCGCCGTTGTCACGCAAGTCGATGATGAGATATTGAATCCCCTCTTCTTTCAGTTGTTTGAAGGCTTCAAACACCTCGTTACCGGCTTTTTCGAGGAATTGGTTGAGCTTGATGTAGCCCACTTTGTCGCCGAGAATGCCGGAGTAGGGGATGTTGGGTTGTTTCACCTTTTCCCGTTTCACCTTGAAGGTCAGGTTTTTGTTGTCGGTCGGGCGGAACACCTCCACCGAATATGTGCTGCCAGGTTGTCCGCGCATAGCCAAGTATAGGGCGTCGATGCCGCGGCTCTCCGATGACTGTCCGTTGACGCTAAGGATGCGGTCGCCCACGCGTAAACCGGCCTTCGCGGAGGGTCCGTCTTTTACCATATCGGAGATAACCATCTGTTTGTCAATGGTTTTCAGGGTGATGTCAATGTCGCCCGACTCGCCGGCGTTCTGCATACGGTAGGTCTCGATTTCGCCTTCGTTATAATAGACGGTGTAGGGATCGAGGCTCTTGAGCATAGCCTTGATGGCGGTCTGGGTGAGCTCTCCGGGCGAGATTTCATCGGCATATTTGTCGTTCAGCTCGTTGAGCACGCTGATGAATATGTCCACGTTTTTGACAATTTCGAAATCGTTTTGGGCGGAAACGCGGGTGCAAAGCCCTGTGAAAATAATGATTAATGCAGGTATAATGATCTTTTTCATAATATTCTTCTGAAAATGTAGAGACGATGTGCACATCGTCTCTACAGGTGATATCTCGTATTTTTGGGTGTATTTGAATTTCATGTACAAATTACGTTAAAGTTATCCCAACCGACCAACTTTTTTGCCAAAATTAAAGCTGAGATAGCCGGTGAGGTAGAATTTTTTGGCGGGGTTGAAGGCCATCTGCTGGATGAAGGGGAATATCATCTGGATTTGCAGTCCGATTTCGAGCGCTCGGAGTTTGTAGTCGCTCTTCGCGAAGTCGAAAGTGAGTCCGGTTTTGGCATAAAAGCCGGGACGGAAGATGGTCTCCGAAATACCAGTGTACCAGCGGGCACCGCCGAGGATGTTGTTGAGGTTGTGTTTTTCGGGGTCGTAACGCACAATCTCGGAAAATCCTGTGTTATAGTTGATTACCTCTACGTAGTTGGGGATACCGATGCCGAGTGCCGGACCTGCCGACAAGGTGTAGTTGACCTGCACGCCGCCCCAGTAGGGCTTCAGATGCAGGGTGCGTTGGTAACCGTAGCCGCCCTGCAGGAAAAAGAGCATATAAAGCTGTCCGTAGCGGATTGGCCTTACGTTCTCATATAGGGCGTTGATGGAGCGCACTGATTTGGGATGCCGGTTCGACATGAACTGCAGCTCCCAGAAATGCTTGTTGTAGAGGTCGGGGGTACGGCCGTGTTGAAATCCGCCACCAAAGCCGGATGTGTTGGCGAAAATCTGGAAGTTCCACTCCTTGGTGGTCACGTCGTGGTGGTAGTCTCCGACATTTTGGGCGTATGAAATAGAAAAAGCAGCCGCTAACAATGTAGTTAGCAGCGCTTTGTGTAGATGTTTCCGTTTGACGCCCCAGAAAAGCATGTGCAAACGTCTTAGTCGGCGTTGCTCGGATTCTCGGCCGGTGCGAAATAGGTGTAATGGCCGTAAGCAGCACAGCGCTTTTGTGTATCACAAGCGGAAAATACCAAAACAGAGCCTAAAAACAGGACGACTAATGCAATGATTTTTTTCATTTTTTTACGTTTTTAATCAAACGGCAAAAATACGATTTTATTGGATGGGGTCAGCATTTTTTTTCTTGAGCTTTTTTCAGATAAAAAAAGTATTTTTGCGCTTCCATTTTAGGGGCATTGGAAGAAAGTTGAACAAACCTTTAACCTTTTCCACGAAAATGAATCATTGTCAGGAAAAACAACAAAAATGAAAAGAATCATCATACTGCTGAGCTGCGCCTTGTTGTGCGTCACCGTTTCGTTCGGGCAAAGCAAAGACAAAAAGGAGCTGCGAAAAAATTCTACAACGAAGGTGTGGAAGACCCCCGTGAAGGGCACTCGCTATTTGGACGCGGTGATTAAATACGATGCTAAAGGCCGCAAAATCGAGGAGATTGAATATACAGCTACCGGCATGAAGGCCCGTTGCACGTATGAGTACGACGATAAGGACCGCGTGGTGCG
Source organism: Bacteroidales bacterium (assembly GCA_017633495.1). Classification (GTDB taxonomy): domain Bacteria; phylum Bacteroidota; class Bacteroidia; order Bacteroidales; family WCHB1-69; genus F23-D06. The sequence continues at coordinate 5,789 of JAGBPE010000043.1, forward strand.
CGAGGTGGTCTATGACGACCGAAACAAACCCTACCGCATTCACAAAATCGAATATAACGCCGACGGCACCAAAAAGCGCCAGCTGAACTACAACGCCAAAGGACAGCTGCTTTCGGTAAAAGAGTACGAATATATTCGTAAATAGCTTGTGATGAGTTATTTGCAGGATATATTACAGTCCATGGACCCCATCTCTTTGGAGGAGATGAGCGCTGTGAAGCTGATGAATCGCGTGGACAGCAAGTTTCCGATGAACATGGAAACGCTTCTGCAGATAGCTCCGCTGTGGAACAAGCATTTTTTTGTGCAAGAGCATGAGGGACAGCGTATTGCGCGTTATCGAACGCTCTATTTCGACACGCCTGACGCCATTACCTACACCATGCATCACAACCGCAGACTGAAACGGCAGAAAATCCGGCAGCGCATCTATGTGGACTCCAATATCGCTTTTCTCGAAATCAAGAACAAGAAGAACACGGGGCGCACCAAGAAAAAGCGCATTCCCGTTCCCGTAGAGCAGTGGGGCGACATCTATTCTGCTCAAGAGTCGTCGGATTTCATTCGCGAGCGCGTGTGGGCGACCGACCAGCCGTTGGCCCCGCGTTTGGAGAACGCTTTCCAGCGCATTACTTTGGTAAACAAGGCCAAAACCGAGCGCGTCACCATCGATTTCGGTATTCGCTTCCACAACTGGCTCAGCGGTTGCGATGCCGATGTGTCGGATTTGGTCATCGTGGAGGTGAAACAGGACGGTTCGCTGCCTTCCAAGTTCAAGGATTTCCTTCGCGACGCTCGCGTGAAGCGAAAGGGTCTGAGTAAATACTGTCTTGGAATGTTGCTCACCGACGGGCATCTGAAATACAACCGTTTTAAGAATAAAATACGGTATGTCAATAGGTTAATAAATCAAAATTACACAATAAAATCTTTAGAACAATGATACAAATGGATGATATTATGTTCGATTCGGACATTGCTAGTGAATTTGGCAGTGCCGAAGGTCCCGGACTTTTTGGAATTCCGTGGTTCGACGGTCCCAGTCTGTGGCAGATGCTCCTTCGCTTCGCCCTTAATCTGGCGGTCTGCTGGATTATCGTGGGGCTGCTTTACTATCGGAAAAGCAAGCGCAGAGACTACTATTTCACCTATATGTTGTTCAGTATCACCATTTTTTTTCTGATTTTCCTGATGGACAACGTGAAGGTGCAGATCGGTTTCGCGTTGGGACTTTTCGCCATTTTCGGGATGATACGATACCGGACGGAGACGGTGCCGATTCGCGAGATGACCTACCTGTTCGTGGTCGTCGGCATCTCCGTCATCAATGGTTTGGCAATGACGGTAAGCTATGTGGAGTTATTTGTGACGAATCTGTTGATTGTGCTGGCCGTTTGGCTCTTCGAGTCGATTCACCGCAAAAACCATCTGGAGTGCAAAATCATTGTCTACGAGAAAGTTGCAATGGCACACGCCGATCGTGAAAACGAGCTGATGCTGGATTTGAAAAACCGCACTGGCCTTGATATCAAACGTTTGGAAGTCGGTCACATTGATTACCTGAAGGACATCGCCTACGTGAAGATCTACTACGCTTCCGATAAGCCGGAAAACACGGTGAACCAACTCACAAAAGTTAAGAAAGACAATTATTTTTAATTGATAATTGATAATTGATAATTATTGCGGACAATAATGGAAAAAACAAACATATCTACATGGGGTTCATTCGCCGTTGGGGCGAAGCAGTTTTTGAACGACATTGTGTTCCAGTATGTGCCGAAGCTGATTATGGCCGGCATCGTGCTGTTTGTGGGTTGGAAGCTCATCAACCTGCTGAACAAGATTATGCAGAGGGCTTACGACCGTCACAAAGTCGATCCGTCGTTGCAGCAGTTTCTGCACTCGGTGATTGACATTACGCTGAAGGTGTTGTTGGTGCTCACCGCCATGGGCATCATGGGCATCCAGATGACCTCCTTCATCGCCATTTTGGGTGCGGCAGGCGTCGCCATCGGCATGGGGTTGCAGGGCACATTGCAAAATTTCGCTGGCGGAGTTATCATCCTGTTGCTCAAACCGTTCAGAGTGGGTGACTACATCGAGCAGGGTTCATACGCCGGCTTCGTGGAGAGCATCCAGATTTTCAACACTACGTTGCGCACATACGATGCGCGCAAAATCATCGTGCCTAACACCGAGTTGGCCACCAAGTCGTTGGTCAACCATTTCAACCTGCCGCAGCGACGTGTGGCCATCGATGTGGGGTTGGCCTACGGCATGTCGGTAGAAAAGGCCAAGGAGGTGATGTTGCGGGTGGCGGCGGAGAATCCGTTGGTGTTGCAAGAGCCGAAAGCGCCCTTCGCCACGTTGGAGAAATTCGGAGACAGTGCGCTGAACATGCGGCTCTACGCCTGGACATTGCCAGAGAACTACTGGAACGCCATCTTTACGCTCAACGAAGGGATTTACAACGCCTTCCGCGCCGAAGGTTTGGAGATTCCGTTCAACCAGATGGATGTGCATATCCGCGACGGCGCCGGGGCGTAGAGACGGTGTGCATACGGTGTTGTAGAGACGGTGTGCACACCGTCTCTACAGGGATGAACCGTAATGTCATCCCGAAAATTGACATCTCATCCCTCCGTTTCGAAATAATGTGTACCTTTGCCGTTTCAAATTTGAGACGATGAATACGACAAGACAACAGAAAATTGCTGCCATGCTGCAGCGCGAACTGGCGAATATCTTCCTGCAAGACAGCCGAAATATTTATAAATGCATGATTACGGTGACGAAGGTGACCATCACCTCCGATTTGTCTATTGCAAGAGCCTATCTGAGTATCTACAATACTCAAGACAAAGAGGTGATTATCAGTTTGATAAAGGAAAACACCAAGGATATTCGCTACCGCCTCGGACAGCAAATCCGCAACCAGATGCGTGTGGTTCCGACTTTGGAATTTTTCTTGGACGACACGCTGGACTATTTGGAGCATATTGACGAACTTTTGAAGAAATAGTGTCCCAAAAAGCGCACAAAACAGCCTTTTTCCTGGCGTGGCGTTATCTTTTCTCCAAAAAAGAGCACAATATCATCAACGTCATCTCCGGAATCTCCATGATCGGAATCATGGTGAGCACCGCCGCGCTTGTCGTGGTGCTCTCCGTTTTCAATGGCATGTCCGACATCATCGGGGGGTGGTTCAATGCACTGCACGCCGATTATGAAATCACCCTTCGCGAGGGAAAATCCTTTTCCACCGACAGCATTCCTTTGCAACAATTGCGCAAACTGCCTGATGTGAAGGCAGTCAACGAGATTGTTTGCGATATGGCGTTGGCCAATTACGACGAGCGGCAGGAACTGATTTACCTTAAAGGCGTGCCTGCAGGCTATTTCCGTAACCACCATTTTGAACAGATGGTAGTTGACGGCGACACGACCCTCTATAAGTTGGACCAACCGTGCGCTGTGCTGGGCTCTGGGGTTGCCGGGAGTTTGGAAATCAACCTGTTGAGTTACGAGTTGATGAAGCTCTACTATCCCAAACGGACGAAAAAGAATTTCGCCAATCCCGCCGATGCATTTAATACCCAGTATCTTATGCCCTCTGGCGTGCTCAGTACCAATACCAATTACGATGAGAGCTACATCTTCTGTCCGATTGAGTTCGTGCGCGAGCTGATGAATTATAATGGGGAGGTGACCTCGGTTGAGGTGCAGTTGAAAGAGGATGCGAACCCCTCTCGTGTTCGTTCGAAAATTGCTGATATTCTGGGTGATAAGTACATCATTAGGGATCAACAAGAACAGGAAGATTCTCTCTACAAAACCATGAAGTCAGAAAAATTCATGATTTACCTGATTCTGGCTTTCATTCTGATTTTGGCGGCTTTCAACATCATCGGGGCGTTGGGTATGTTGATTCTGGAGAAGAAGACGGATACTGCGGTTCTGTTCAGTATGGGAGCCTCCAAATCGTTGATACAGAGAGTTTTTATATACGAAGGAATGATGGTGTCTGCATTAGGCGGTCTGGCAGGAACGCTGCTCGGAGCACTCATTTGTTTCCTGCAGCGGACTTTCCATGTTGTTAAACTTGGCGGTGGTGGAGCACATTACATCATCCCTTACTATCCGGTTCAGATACAGATTTCAGATTTGCTGATGGTTATGGTGACGATTCTGTTAATCAGCATGTTGACTTCATTGCTTCCGGCATATAATCTTAAAAAATCCGCCCTATATCGAAATACTGCATTATGAAAAAATATATTAGTCTAGCTATCATTGTGTTATCCGCCTTTTCGGGAGTCGCTCAGATTCCTGTCGGTCAATTTCGCAGCCATATCTCATTGAATAGGTTCTTTTCAGTGGCGGTGGATGCAAACACAGTTTATGCAGCTACGGATAACGGTTTGATGTTGTTGGATAAGAGTACTTTGGGGAACGATCAGCCGGAGCTCACCTCTTGGACGAAAGTGGATGGATTGTCGGATATCGGCATCATCAGAATTCACTATGATAAGAATAGTAACGTGTTGATTATCTGCTATGAAAATGGCAATATTGACATGATTCGCGATGACCAGCTTATGAATGTTCGAGACGTGAAGGACAAGACCATAACGGGTTCAAAGCGTTTGCAGACGTGCCGCATCATTGATGACCATGCCTTTTTGGTTTATCCCTTTGGAATTGTGCTCTTTGATCTGGAAAACATGGTCATTTCGGATACATGGTTTACAAAGCGCGGCAGTGAGCAGCTGACTCCTACGGATGTGTCCGTTAGCAATCAAAAGTACTATGTTTCCACTACTCGTGGGGTGTTCAGTATTTCGGTCCAGTCTCCTTTGATTCCGGATTTTTCGCAGTGGACCGAGGAGAACAGCTGGAATGTTTCGTTGTTGGCGGGTTTCGATGACCGGATTTTCGCTGTTCGAGTCAGTGAGGAGCAGGGAGTGATGGACACCTTGTGCGTCTCTTTTGGGGACGAATGGAAGGAAACCGACCATACGTATCAGTCGGTGCGCGATATGTTTGTTCAGCGGGACACGCTGATCATCTGCAATTGGAACACAGTCGAGTTGCTTTCACCTGATTTGACCCGTATTTATTTGGCCTATTGGTATTCAAGTGGACAGACGCCTGATGCGCGGGAGTGTGTCCTCGATGGAGACCGTATTTGGGTGGCAGACTGTGCATTCGGGCTGGTGTACAACAACATGACCTATTATTCTCATCATTTCTATGCGGCTGATGGTCCCTACGATGACTATGTGGAGCATCTTGATTCCCGTAATGGTGTTGTGGCGGCGGTACATGGCACCCGCAAGGGTTCCACCGCATACGCGCCCGGCTATCGCTATCCGGCACTTAGCTGGTTTGAAAACCAAGAGTGGCAATTCAATGCGACCGATTTCAGGAATTGGGATCCAGCGCACACCACCTTCGACCTCACACGGGTATCCATCAATCCTAAACATGAGGAGGAGTGGGCTGTGGCCTCTTGGGGCAATGGGGTCTTCAAGTGTAAAGACCATCGAGTGGTGGAGCACTACAATGCCGATAACTCGCCGCTCAATGATATGGCGGGCATGACCTTTGTGTCGGGGTTGCAGTATGACAAAAAAGGCAATCTCTGGATGACGAATAGCTATTGCAATACGATGTTGAAGATGTTGGCTACTGACGGGACTTGGTATTCCTACAATATCACTTCAAACATCGGTGCCTCCGACTTGGAAGAGGTGGTGGCGGAGAATCTGCTTATCGATTCACGCGGCTACAAATGGGTGAATTTCCCACGTGGCGCCTCTGATTACCATTTGATAGCTTTCACCGACAATGGTACTTACGACAATTTGGGAGACGACAGGCTGATGCGTATCGACATGAACGCGGCGGCGGAAGTAAGCTCCTCTACCGTTTATTGCATGGCCGAAGACTTAGACGGTGAAATATGGATCGGCACCGATAAGGGCGTGAAGGTGATCTATTATCCCTCAAAAGTGTTCGACGGCAATGTATATCCGCGGAATATTTTGTTGGAACAAGATGGTTATGTGTCGGTGCTGTTTGAATATGAGGATGTTACAGCCATCGCTGTGGACGGTGCCAACCGAAAGTGGATCGGCACGGGCAAAGCGGGTGTTTTCCTGATGAGCGAAAATGGTCAAGAACAGCTCCTTCACTTCACAGCCGAAGATCATCCCCTCTTTTCCAACCAGATTGTGGACATCTGCGTGAACCAGTTCACTGGTGAGGTCTTTTTCGCCACCGACAAAGGACTTGTCAGCTACAAGGGTACGGCTACGGGCGGTTTCGACACATACGAGGATTTGCTGGTCTACCCGAATCCCGTGCCGCACGACTATACAGGTGCGGTGTCGGTCAATGGGTTGAAGGCCAATTCGTTGTGTAAAATCACCGACAGCTCCGGTAAGTTGGTTTGGCAAGGTTACAGCGACGGCGGTCAGCTGGTGTGGTACTGCAAAGACCACTACGGCAACCGTCCTGCCACGGGCGTCTATTACATCATGGCGTCCGACGAAGATGGCAAGGAGAAAATCGTCAGCAAATTCGTGTTTATTCATTAGTCAACAGGTAATAGAATGCAACTCTTGGTAAATAATAGAAGGAGATGATTGTTTCGACCCCCGGAATCGTGATGCATGCCACCAAGTATGGCGACACCTCGCTGATTGTGAAGATCTTCACGCAACAGCAAGGGAACCAGTCGTTTATCATTAAGAATGCCTTCCGGAAAAACAATCGTTTTGCCGCCTCCTACTTTTCGCCGTTGGCTATGATGGACATCTCCTACGACGACCACAGCAAAAGTTCGCTGAAGTATTTGAAAGACATTGCCCCGCGCCGTTCCGCCACGCTCTATTACGATCCGGCGAAAAGTTCCATCTTGTTGTTTTACAATGAAATATTGTATAAGTTGTTGATGGACGCGGGCGAGGATGAGGTGCTGTTCAGCTTTTTGCAGGAGGAGATTACCAAGGTGTATGATGCTAAGGAGAATATGTCGGAGCTTCCGTTACGGTTTCTGTTGCGCCTCAGTATGGTGATGGGTTACTATCCCGAAGACAATTTCTCCCCTGAAAATGGCTATTTTTCCTTGCAGGAGTGCAGGTTTCAGCCTTATTACGTGGAGGCTGCGGGCTATCTTAGCGAGCAGCAGAGTCGTTACCTGCATCAGCTGCTGAATCAGGAGGAGCCGGTGCCGGTGGCCCGTGGGGTTCGCACCGCCCTTTTGAAGGGCTTGGTGGCTTATTTCCAGATACATAATGAGCAGATTCGGAAGATTGATTCGTTGGAGATTTTGTCCACGATTCTCCATTAAGGGTTTACACGTTTACACGTTTAGAGGTTTACACGTTTAGAGGTTTAGAGGTTTAGAGGTTTAGAGGTTTAGGAAATGCGGAATTTTTCTATTTTTGCGATTTTGTTGGATGCAATTATAAAAGAATAATATAGTATGAAAAGAGCGATTATCAGTGTGAGCAATAAAGAAGGCGTAGTGCCTTTTGCTCAGGAACTTACCAAATTGGGTTTTGAAATTATCTCTACCGGCGGCACCCGCAAAGCGTTGGAGGCCGCAGGCGTGAAAACCATCGGTATCAGCGATGTGACCGGCTTCCCGGAAATTATGGACGGTCGCGTGAAGACTCTGCACCCGAAGGTACACGGTGGTCTGCTTTCCGTGCGCACCAATCCAGAGCACGTGAAGGAGATGGAGACCAACCACATTTCTCCCATCGACATGGTGGTGGTGAACCTCTATCCGTTCAAGCAAACTATTGAGAAAGAGGGAACTACGTTTGAGGATGCCATTGAAAACATCGACATCGGCGGACCTTCCATGTTGCGCAGTGCGGCCAAGAACCATGCTTTCGTGACGGTAGTGGTCGACAATGCCGACTATGCCACCGTGTTGGAAGAACTCAAGGCTCACGGCGACACTACATTGGAAACGCGCCGTCGTTTGGCTGCCAAGGTTTTCCGCCACACTGCCGCTTACGACACTTATATCTCCACCTATCTGACCGAGAAGGTGGGTGAGAAAGAGCCTGAAAACCTGACGCTTGCCTTCACCAAGAAGCAATCTCTGCGCTATGGTGAGAACCCGCATCAGGAAGCTGCTTTCTATGCCGGCAAGAAGCAGGGCTTTTCCATGGCATGGGCTGAGCAGTTGCATGGTAAAGAATTGTCTTACAATAATATACAGGATGCAGATGCCGCATTGCAGATCTTGCGCGAATTCGACCGCCCGACGATGGTGGCCGTGAAGCACAAGAATCCCTGTGGCGTGGGCATCGGCGAGAGCGCCTTGGAGGCGTGGACCCGCGCATACGAGGCTGACAGCGTTTCGATTTTCGGCGGCATCGTGGCTTCGAACCGCGAAATCGACCTGCCGACCGCCGAGGCGATGAAGCCCGTCTTCCTCGAAATCATCCTCGCGCCTTCCTTCACGCAGGAGGCCTTCGACCACCTTTCCACGAAGAAGAACATCCGTCTGATGACCTTCAGCACCGACAAGTCCAATGCCGATGAGAAGATGTTCGTGAGCGTGGCGGGCGGTCTGCTTTGCCAATCCCTTGATCGCAAACGCTTTGAGGATTATGAGATCAAGGTGGTCACTGAGAAGGCGCCCACCGCTGAGGAGATGGAGAATCTGAAGCTCGCGATGACAATTTGCAAGCATGTGCGTTCGAATGCCATCACAGTGGCCTGCGACGGTCGCATTGCCGGCATCGGTGCCGGACAGATGAACCGCGTGGGTGCCGCACATATTGCGTTGGAAGAGGCTAAAGAGAAGGGACTTACCGCAAATTTGTGTCTCGCCAGCGATGCCTTCTTCCCCTTTGATGATGTAGTGAAGATGGCGAAAGAGTACGGCGTCACCGCCATCATCCAACCTGGCGGCAGCGTCCGCGA
>JAGBPE010000004.1 GCA_017633495.1 Bacteroidales bacterium
GCCTCTATCAACCTACCCTCCGGGTCGGACGAGCAGCCCTCAAGCCCCGGTTTATTTGGTCTTTCAACCCATAAGGTTTACCCCCGCCGGCATCACTGACGGCGGCGTGAGCTCTTACCTCACGTTTTCACCCTTACCCGACAAGCGGGCGGTATCCTTTCTGTTGCACTGTCTGTCACGCTCGCGCGCGCCTTCCCGTTAGGAAGTATGGTGCTCTGCGTTGCCCGGACTTTCCTCAGCCTCACGGCCGCGACAACTCGGTTTTCCTTTTTTTGTATTTGTTTCAAAATAATTATGGAGACGCGATAAATCGCGTCTCTACTATTGCCTATTGCCTTTTGCCTACTTACTAATTCAGCATTACCGGCATAATCAGCATCAACACATCCTCGTTCTCGTCATGTTGAACCGTGGGCGCAATCAAAGCGGCACGCTGCGGTTTGGAGAACGACATCCGGATGGTGTCGGCGTCGATATTTTCGATCATCTCGCGCAAGAAACGGGAGTTGAATCCAATCTCCATCGGATCGCCCTGAAACTCGCACTGGATGTTTTCAGCGCCCTTGTAGGAGTAATCCATATCCTCAGCCGTCAAATTCAGACCGGTTTCGCCCAAAGAAAGGCGAACCTGGAATGTGGATTGGCTGGAGTAGTTGCCCAAACGACGGATGGACTTCAGGAACTCGTCACGTCCGATGACCAGCACATTCGGATTCTCCTTAGGGATAACCGACTCATAATTAGGATATTTACCCTCCTTTAAAGAGGAATACAACTCAAAATTATCGAAAGCGAAACGAATATGATGAGTGTTTTCAGAATACTCTACATGCACCGTCTCCGCATAGTTGGAGAGGATGTTCTTGAGGTGAGCAATCGGCTTCTTGGGCAGAATGAGGGAAGAGAACTCCTCTGTCTTGACCTCGGAGTTGCGATAGCGGACCAACTTATGCGCATCGGTAGCCACAAAAGTGACACCGTCTGATGAAAGCTCGCATAAAACGCCCATCATATTGGGACGCAACTCATCATTGCCGGTCGCGAAGATCGTTTTGCTGATTGCGCGTTGGAGCACAGAAGCACGAATGTCGAAGCTTTTAGGCTCCGAGATGGGTTTCACCGTCGGATACTCGCTGCTCGGGAAACAGGGTGCACCGTACTCACCGTTGGCGGAAGAGAACTTCACAATGTTGTTCTCAGTGTCGATGGCGAAAACCAACGGCATGTCCGGCATGAGTTTCAACGTCTCAAGCAAAATCTTGGCAGGAACAGCCACAGAACCCTCACCCTCCACGTTGTCCAATTCAATTACGGATGTCATCGTGGACTCGAGATCCGAAGCCGTGAGTTTCAACTGGTTACCTTCAATAGAGACCAAAAAATTGTCTAAGATGGGCATTGTGCTGTTCGTTCCCATCACGCCGCTGATGGCACTTAAATTGCGATACAACAGGTCGCTTGATACGATGAATTTCATATTCTTTTTCTATTTTATTTCAAACTGCAAAGATACAAAATTATGAATATGCACAGACAAGGAATTTTGTCCTGTAGAGACGCGATTAATCGCGTCTCTACAATTGCTGGGATTGTTCATCCCGCAATCGGACCATCTCCTCCAATTCTTCATACCACTCCTCGCCATATTTGTCGATGAGTGGACCCTTCAAGAATTGATAGACCGGCAATTTCAGACGGTTGCCATTCTCCACTGCTGTCTTGCAAATGGACCAATGGTCGTAGTTCAGCGCATCGTAATCCCCTACCCTGCTGACTCTTATGGGATAAAGGTAGCAGGAAATGGGCTTTCGGAACGGAATTTCGCCCTTACGGAAACACTTTTCGATGGCGCACTTCGCCACGCCGTCCTCAAAATAGGCGAAAGCGCAGGCGTCGTTGCTCTCCATCAAAGGAGTGTCAAACGAGTCGCCGCCATTGAAAACGAAAGTGCCGCCGTTCTCTACAACGGCGACACCTTCTTCGGTCATATACTTTTGATATTCAGGATAATACTCCTCAAGTTCAGCCACTTCGTCGGGGGCTACCGGCGCACCGCTGTCGCCCTCCACACAACAAATACCCTTGCACTGTTCCAAGTCACAGCAGAAGCATTTGTTGATAAGTTCCTCTGAAACGAGGACATTTCCTACAATCAGCATCGTATCCAACTGTTAGCCAAGACGTTTGAACTGACAGGTGAAGTGACGCATCAGTTCAGCTTCCCAAGTGATCTCCAGACCGCGCTTGATAGTATCGCGACGGTCGTAGACATTCTTCAGAGCAGCTGCAATCACGTCCATGTGATTGTTCGTGTAAACACGACGCGGGATGCACAGACGCACGAAGTCATTGCCACCGAAACGGTTCTCGCGGGTCACGGGATCGCGGTCTGCCAACACATAACCAATCTCACAAGCACGAATACCTGCTTCGAGATAGAGCTCGCAAGTCAAGGTTTGAGCCGGGAACTCTTCCTTCGGGATGTTGGTCAACACCTTGTCAGCATCAACAAAGATGGCGTGACCACCGGCAGGACGCTGGTAAGGGATGCCGTATTCGTCGAGTTTAGCAGCGAGATAGTGCACCTGTTTGATACGGGTTTCCACCATCTCGAACTCGATGTTCTCTTTCAAACCGACAGCCAAAGCGTCCATGTCTCGGCCGTTCATACCACCGTAGGTCAAGAAGCCTTCGAAGGGGATGCAGAACAACTTAGCACCTTCATACCAATCTTTCTTGTTGGTGGCAATGAAGCCGCCCATATTGACCAGACCGTCCTTCTTGGCACTCATGGTCATGCTGTCGGCGTAGCTGAACATCTCCTTGCAAATCTCGCGGAGGGTCTTGTTGGCATAACCTTCCTCGCGGGTCTTGATGAAATAGGCGTTCTCAATGAAACGGGCGCTGTCGATGTTGACCGGCACGCCATATTTATGGCAGAGCTCGCAGGTTTCGCGGATGTTCTTCATGCTAACCGGCTGACCGCCAACGGTATTATTGGTGACTGTGAGCACCATGAACGGAACATTGCCCTTGTTCTCTTGGAGCACCTTCTCTAATTTCTCCAA
>JAGBPE010000044.1 GCA_017633495.1 Bacteroidales bacterium
AACACTTCCAATGCCGTCACCTGTACATTGTTCATTGTACATTGTACATTGATAACGTCGTTGGCCGGGTTCGGGAACAAACTGATGCTGTTGAGCAAGTACTCCTCGATACCCACGTTGGTGGTTTGGGCTGTAATCGCCGTACACCAGTCGCTGACATTGCCATCGCCACAGTCGGCCTGCACCTGGATTTCGTAGGTGGTGAGACCCGTCAAGCCGGTGATGTTGTAGCTGTTGGTGGTGCTGGTAGCAGAAGCCAAAGCGCCGCCTACAGGACGATACTGGATGTTCCAGCTGGTTACGTCGGGGTTGGCGTCCCAAGCGATGGCGATAGCCTCGTTCTCGACCGTTGTGGTGTGCAGACCAGTCGGGACGTCGCAAGGTTGTACATCCTCAGGCAGCGTGGTGAAAGTTACTTCATTACCGTAAACAGTAGTACCGTTGAAGGTGATGAACGCTTTATAAGTGTAGCCCGTGTTGGCGGTCAAACCGGTGAGGTTGTAAGTGAGGTCATTGCCCGTTACCGTCACAGGAGTGAACGTGCCGCCAGCGGTAGCCTTCCACTCGAAGCCCTTAGCCGTGATGGTCACGTTGTCGGGATTCGTGATGGTGCCATTCAACGTAGCGGTCGTCTGACCGATGGCTGTGGCAGCTGTGGTGGCAACCGTCGGGTCGGTAATGACAGGTCCAGGACCGCTGCCGGCAAGTGTCACAGCGACGTTGTCGATGCAGCAGCTGTAGTAGGTGTCGTCCTTGTGCCAGTGGAAGCAGATATTGCCGTTGGCCGGGATGCCCGCTTCGTTGAAGTTGACGCTGATGGTGTCACCGGAAGTGGAACCCACAGACGGGATGGTGGCCACGGTTACGAAAGTGGTGGCGAGGTCGTTGAGATCCGTTACATAACCTACGGTGAGAGTACCTTGAGAGGTGCTTTCCATAGCACGCCAGAAGTTGAGCTTCAGAGTGTTAAGCGGATCGGTGAAGGTGGGCAGTGCGGCATAGGCGTCGGAACCGGCGCTGCTGCAGGTGAAGACCATGCTGTTGCCGCTTGCTGCATAGTGGTAACTACCAGATGAGATGATGTGAGGTGCACCGTAGGTGGTGTTCGCGCTGTAGGTGGTCCAGCAGGCAGGAGCAATACCGTTGTTGTCCGTGTAGGTGGAGCCGGAATAACCTTCGAAATCCTGCGTGTAAGGAACGGTCAGTGCACCGCTGCAAGGCGTGGTTGCGGAAACCGGTGCCGACCAGTCGCTCTGGTCATCTACTGCGCAGACTGCGCGGACGTAGAACTCGTAGCTGGTGGCATCAGTCAAATTCTGCACGGTGTAGGGGTGCGCGTTAGCATTCTCCACATTCGTGGCGGTGCTGGGATCGAAGCCGGGTGTACCGTAAACGATCTCCCAGGAGGTCTCGCTACCGTTCACCTGCCAATCCAACGTGACAGAGGTGGCGGTGACATTCGTGACCTCTAACAGAGTGGGTTTCGGACAGGTGGGAGGCGTACAATTGGAGATGAAGGTGGTCAGCGTGCCAGCGGAAACACTCGTGGCGGTATAAATGACATCCCCATAAGAGGAGACAACCTCGAAACTGCACTCACTGTCATAGCTGCCAGTGTTCCAAATCAACGTCGTGGACTGGCCGTCGCACAAAGTGACATTCACCGTTGCGGAAGAGCCGGAAGTAAAACCAACGTTAGCCACCGTGATGCCGTTTTGCTGCACCGTGATGGAAGCGCCGTTCCAGCCGTCACCGAAGCTGTCGTTGAGGTTGAAGATGTATTCGCATTGGTCAGCAACCTCACACAAGTTGGTGTTGAAGCTCGTAGAAGCGGCAGTGGAGCTGCCGTCAACACCACAGTCAGCGGTGATATAAACGGTGTAAGCCGTGCCAGCGGTCAGACCCGTCAGGTCGACGCTGTTCGTGGTGGAAGTGGTCGTGGTGCCGGTGCCGGGCGTGAAGCCGGTCTCACCATATTCGATGGTGAAGCTGTCTGCATTGCTGTTCCAAGTCACCGTGGCTGAGGTCATGCCAATGTTGGAAACGGTTACGTTTGTCGGAGCGGGACAAGCCACAGTAGTGGTGAAGTGGATGGTTAAAGTGGCATCCTCATTCACATCAGGTGTAGCACAGTTGGTCACCACATACACGTCGTATGCAGTTTGCGGGTCGAGGTTGGTCAAAATCGTCGTAGTGGTCGTTGTCATCTCCTGGTTCCAAACGCTGTCAGCAGAGGGCTTGTAGTAGATTGTCCAAGAGTTGTGGCTGGGATCGTTGTCTGAGAAGGAAATGGTGGCGTTGTGGCCGTCCACGTCGGTGGCTGTCACGCTGGTCTTCACAGGAGAAGGACAGTTGGGAGCCAAAGAGACGGTGAAGTCGTCGAGGTTCCAAGATGCGGTGGAATTGGTGTTGGTGTAACGCAACGCAATTCTGCCGGTAGTGGCTTGTACGCCGTTGAAGTCAAACGGTCCCATGTAGTTGCCGTGACCGGAGCCGGAGCTGCCGCGAGGGCCGGGAGTGCCGGCAAGACCCAGCAGTTCGAAGGTGGTGGGATCAGTGGGGTCTGTCATCACACCGACCTCGACTTGGCCTAAAGTGACGGTCGTGGCCGTTGCCCAGAAACTGAGACGCAACTCGTGGATGTCATTGGTGAAAGGAGGAAGCACTAACAAGTTTTCGCTGCCCTTGAACTCGGCGGAGTTGGAGCCGGAGTGACAAGACAGGCTGTGCCCGCAATAGACGAACGGACCGTTAGGATGAATGGGGGTCTCCCAGCAAACGAAAGGCTGCTCGCCGCTGCCAGCATAGCTTTCAAAGTCCTCAAACCAAGGAGTGGTCTCTGTGACAGTGATGGCGTCGCATGAGGTGTTGAAGGAGGCAGCTTGAGAAAGGATGGAAGAGTCGGAGCCACAGAAAGAGCGCACTTGCACGTTGTAGGTGGAGCTGCCGGTCAGACCAGAGAAGACGTAGAAGGTGTCGGTGGTGGAATATTCACCTGACATAGCACCGCTCAGATAGACAGTGTAGCTGTCAGCGTTGCCGCTCCAAGTGATGGTGGCGCCATCCAGTGTCGGGTTGGAAGCAGCGACATTGCTCGGCGGGAAGCAGGCCACACATGAGGCCATCAATTCAAAACCGGATTTAACTACCGTGTAGTCGGAGGTGAAATGGATGGTCAACGGACCGGTGGTGGAAATCACGGAAACATTTTGCTGATTGGTATAGTTGGCCAACAGTGTGCCGTCGGTGCCAACGCCGTCGTAAATCTTGAGGAAGTCATAGTTGTTTTCGGTGTAGGAAGTACCCGTAAGCATCATCATCGTGCCGGGAGTGGCAGGGTAGAGCACTAAGATGCTGTTGCAATCGGTGCTGTAGTCGCCGTTTGCACCGCCGTCGTCGTAAATCATCATACCGCAAGTGGTGACGGTGTCGCTGCCCGTAACGGCCATGTTGTATTGGCTGGTGACCACCGTGATGGGGCCGACCCATTGACTCTCCATGTCGCCACAGTTGGATTGCACGTAGAAGTCGTAAGCGGTGGATTCCATGAGGTTCTCAACAAGGTAGGTGGTGGAGTCGGTCACAACTTCCGTGGTGCCGTCGCCGTGTGAAAAACCTGTAAGACCATATTCGATGTTCCAGCTTTGTGATGTGCCTAACTCTGTCCAAGAGAGTGTAACAGAGGTCTCACTAGTGCTCGTGGCGGTGAAATCGGTGGGATACATACAGTTGGGACGTACTTCAACAGTCACATCGTCCACATAAATGGTAGCTGAGCTGTTGTAGCCTCCGGGAAGACCGATCACAATGTAACCGGTGGTGCTGGGATAGTTCTCCAGAGAAACGATTTTCTCTGCATAATCGCCGGTCAGGTCGGCGAAGTTGCCCAAGACAACGATGCTGTCCACAGAGTTGAAATCCGGGGTGACACCCACGATTAACGGACGAGTGCCGGCAGTCTTCTTAGCCATGAATTTCACTTGAAGGCCGGTGATGTCATAAGTGTCGAGATCCGGCAGACGGAGTAGGGCGTAACCGGATGCGGATGAACCGGCAACCAGTTTCAGAGCTTTGTCGCCAGAGTAAGCTTGCTCGTTGAAAATATAGGCGCCGAAAGATACATAGCTGCCAGAGTTGCCAGCCTCAAACTTGCGCCAGCAATCCGGGGAGTACCATGAAGGATAGCCGTCGAAGTTCTCGACGAGAGGAAGCTGAGCTGCATCGCAAGGAGTCAGGAAAGAGTAGAGGTTTGACCATGCGCTGGTGTCGCTGCTGGAGCAGATGGCGCGGATGTACACGTCATAGTGCGTGTTGGCGGTCAGGTTCTGCAGTTGGAAGTACGGAGTGCCGGTCACGATCTCGCTGACTGAGCTGGTATCGGGGTTAAAACCTTGAGCACCGTATCTCAATTCCCATTCAGACTCTTGATAGCCAGCGGTCCATTCCAGATCAGCCGATGTGGTTGTGATGCTGCTGGTGTGGATTTGCGTGGGCTTCGGACAGCTAGGCAACGTAGTGAACTGGACGGATGCCCATTGGGAAGTGCCGTCATCGGTGCCGCAGTCAGCTTGTACGTAAACGGTGTAGCTGGTCTCAGCGTTGAGGTTGGTCAACGTGATGGTGTTGCCGTATGCAGTCTCGGTAGTGCCGGAACCCTGGGTGAAGCCGCTCTCGCCATATTCAATATTGAACGCGGTGGCTGTGCTGTTCCAAGTAATGGTGGCGTCGTTGATGTAAACCGGAGAGGCTGTCACAGCGGTAGGGGCGGGGCAAGCCACCAGCGTGGTGAAGTTGTAGGTGATGGTGGCATCCGTGGAGGGAGTGCCGTCGCAGTTGGTCACCACATACACGTTATAAGTGGTTTCAGGGTTGAGACCTGACAGTGTGTAGAAAGTGTCGGAGTTGACCGTCACCGCCTGCCAGTCGAGGTCGGTTTGGGTATTCATCTTATAATATAGTGTCCAAGAAGTGTGGGTCGGATCGTTGTCCACCCAGGAGATGGTGGCGTTGTGACCGTCGATATTGGTGGCCGTCACGCTGGTCTTCACAGGTGAGTTGCAGGAAGGTGAAAGTTCCACGGTGAAGTCGTCGAGGTTCCAGGATGCGGTTGAGTTGGTGTTGGTATAACGCAATGCAATTCTGCCGGAAGAGGCTTGCACGCCGTTGAAATCAAACGGTCCCATGAAGTTGCCGACACCGTCACGCGGACCGGGGGTGCCAGCCAGTCCCACCAATTCGAAAGTGGTTGGGTCGTTAGGGTCTGTGACCACGCCGACCTCGACCTGACCTAAAGTCACTGTGGTGGCCGTAGCCCAGAAGCTGAGACGCAATTCGTGAATGTCGTTGGTGAAGGGAGGCAACACCAGCATGTTTTCGCTGCCTTTGAATTCAGCGGAGTTGGAGCCAGAGTGACAGGAGGCGCTGTAGCCGCAATAGACAAACGGACCGTTGGGGTGAATCGGGGTTGCCCAACACTGGAACGGCTGCTCGCCGCTGCCTTGGTAACCTTCGAAGTCTTCAAACCAGGAAACGGTTTGTGTAACGGTGATGGCATCGCATTCGGTCTGGAAGGTGGCTACGGATGACCAGTTGGTGGAGGTGTTGTCTGAGCAAACGGTCTGCACACGCACTTTGTAAGTGGAAGAAGGCAGCAGGTTGTACAAGGTGACTGAGGCAGTGGTGGAGGTTTCCGTCAGGGCATTCGTCCAGTCGGACTCTGAGGACAACATATATTCAATAGTGTAGGAAGAAGCGTTGTCGTCACCAAGCCAAGCAATGTCGGCTGAATTGGTGGTGGCGTTGGAGGCAGTCACGTTCATCGGTTTCGCGCAGAGCGAAGGTGTGCCGTAACTGAATGTGGTCTTAGGAATGAAGTCCCGCTGGGAAATTCCACTCCAAGAATTATACTCGTTAAGGCTGGCTCCTGTGGCGGTTTCTCCGTTGAAGGTAGCGCTGATCCAGTTACCGGTTGTGTTGGTCAGGTCGAAAAGAAGATTCCCGCCTGTGTAGCTGAAAGGCACGTCAAAAGCAACCGTCATCTCGTTGTTGTTGATAACGATGGCACCCGTATATACGGCGGTCAGTGTGGTGGTCGCGTCAAAGGCGGTGGACGAGAACGTTGCATCAGTGGAGATGCCCAAACTGATAGTGATGTTGGAGGAGAACGAAGGTGTTGATGTCAAATAGAAGGTCATTTCCATGATGGAATTGCCTACCATGGCAGTCAACATGCTTTCAGGATAGATCACCTGCGTATGCTGGACTTCGTCAAGGTAGTAGCCGTAGAATGGCACGTAGGCATTCGTTGCCGAGCCGTCGGCCACCGTGAGAGTGTTCTGCGCTGACAGAGGCGCTGCCGCGAAGCCGAGCGTCAATAGGGTCAGCATCAAGAATAAAAATTTCTTCATAATTTTAATGATTTGGTGAAAAAATAATGTTTATAACTTGTTATACAAAAATTAATTTTAGTGTATTCGCCAAGGGCAAAACATAGACTGCATCGCACTCTATTGAAATACAGGGTGCAAAGTTACAATATTATTTTGTTAAACACCAAGTGTTGATAACTTTTGATAAGTCGCAGGATGCCGGAGGTGGATAGTTTGCGCTTTGTCAGTGGAATAGGGATGTTGAGCGATTAAAACACCCCTTCCTCCCAGAATAGGTAGATGGCCTCTGCGGCGGTTTGGTTGCCAAAGAGGTATTCTCCCTCTTTCAGGATGTCGTCCATGAAGCAGTGGAAGAAGTATTGGAACTTCGCCATTTCGTCTTCCTGAGTGGCTTGGATGTGGCGCAGATAGGTGTAGGCAACGAGTCTTCTATAGTAGTTGTACCGCTGGTTGAAGATGTAGCAGTCTTTGGACGGGCAGGAGTAGGTGTCGTTATACAGACATCGGTAGGCGCGCCAAAGTAAGGGAAGCATGGGGGTGTAAGCGGCTGATTCGAAGAGTGTTTCCGCCTCTTTGATGAACCTTTCCAGCGTGTCGCGTCCCAAAGATTTCATGGTCCCGATTCCAATCAGGGTGAAAAGACAGGCGGACTTTTGGTTGAGGTTCTCTGCCGATCGGTAGCATTTGAACAAATCTTCCATCTCTTCCTTCGTTGGGGCGGCTTCGTGCTCCAGGTAGGTCGTGTATATGTTGTGGAAGCCGTCCGGCATATAATTCTGAGGGTGAAGCTTCTCTTGGAGGACCGTCCACACCGAATCTTCGTCCTCTTCTTCGATTTTGTTCATGGGGTGCCATTGGGTTAAAAGCTCGAAGAGATCGTCCAGCTTCAGGAGCTCTTCGTCTTCGCTCTTTTGGATAAAGCTGTCGATTCCCTCTTCGAGAACCTTTTGGAATTGCTGTTGCACGGTGCTGTCGTGAAAGACCTGCTGGTTGCGGAGCTGCTTCACGGAGGCTTTCCAGGCTTTCACCAATTCGGTGTTGTTGTCGTCGTCCGACATGTGCGATTCCCGGAAGTAGGTGTCGTAGCCGCAAAAGAAATCACGCGCGATCAGACAGAGATTGTAGAAATCGTGCATATTGTTGAGTTGCTCGTCTGCGAAGGAGATTTCGGCAGGCAGCAGGTTATAGAAGCGGCTGTAATAGACGTAGGGGTTGTCGCCGTCGTCGGAGAGATGGCTCTCCTCAGTGATGGCGCTGGTGTCAGCCAATAGCTTCAGGAAAGCATCGTCGCGGTAGGACTCTGTGGAGGAGGTTTTAGTCTGCGCGTGGCAGAACATCATAGGCATCAGCGCCAAAATCAAAAGGGTTAATGGTCTGTTTTTCATACTTACGATATTTTTGCTTGATTTTTTGCGGCAAAAATACCTCTTCCGTGCACCCGCCTCGCGCCGTTGCGTCGGCTATTGTATGAAATGGGGGGTCTGTTGTATGAAATGGGGTTTAAGGTTTATGGTTTAAGGGTTAAAGATGCGATGACAATAAAAAAATACGAACGCTGCAGATTCTTTATCCACAATGATTGAAAGTTGTTAACAAAAAACAAGGGCCGTCGCCATTTCTGGCAACAGCCCTTGATAATTATGAATTGTGAATTATGAATTATTTTTTCACAAACGATTTCGTCACAACGCCCTCTTCGGTCGTCACGCGCACGAAATACATGCCCGCAGCCAGTCCAGAGACGTTGATTTGCGTCTGTAGAGACGGTGTGCACACCGTCTCTACGGTGTTGATCAATTTGCCGTATACATCAAACACCTCCAAAGCCTTCACCTGTACATTGTTCATTGTACATTCTACATTGACAACGTCGTTGGCCGGGTTCGGGAAGAGGTTGATGCTGTTGAGCAGGTGATCGTCAATGCCAACACCTAATGTCGTAACGGTCAGAGGTTCAGACCATCCACTTTCACCAATCCCGGCGCAAATAGTTTGTACGCGGATGGTATAAGTGGTGTTAGGATGCAGATCCTGCATGGTATAAGGTTTGTTAGACGTGGGGACTGGACCTGCTAAAGTGGCGTCCCAAGTCCACATAATGTTCCAACTGTAAGAATCAGAATGATCTGTCCATGTGAAAGTTATTGTGGACGAGGTGACGTCTAACGCAACGAGATCCGTCGGGGTTTCGCACGGCTCGGGAGTGTCCTCCGGCAGGGTGGTGAAGGTGACGGGTTCTGTCCATGGGCTGGCGGTGCCGTCGCTGCAAGCCGATTGCACACGAACCTGATACTGGGTGTTGGGCGTCAATCCCGTCATCGTGTAGCTGTTTACCGTGGCGGCAACAGGCGTCCAGTTCGTGGCGGAAGCGGCCTTGTACTGCACAATCCAGGCCGATTCGGAACCGCCGGGCGTCCAAGAGGCTGTGGCTTCGGTCTGCGTGATGCTGCCCACGGCCAAATTAGTGGGTGTTTCGCAAGGCTCGATCACGGGTACAGACAACTCGATGTTGTCGACAGCCGCCGGTGGGTTGCTGTTGTAGCTGGTGTTTCTCCAGTGGAACACCAAACGGTAGACTCTGTCGCCGTTGCCCATCTCCGGGAACTGGTCGGAGGTGATCATCATCTCCTGATGCTGCCAAGTGCTCTGTAACGACAGCCAGTGCTCGCCGCCGGAGCCGTAGTTGCCGGGCTGACCCGCTGCGTCGTAGTTGACTCCGTTCACGGTCGGCGGATTGCTGCCGGGGGTGAGGTTCACTACGGAAGGATCCAGCCAGTAAACACGCAGGAACTCATAATGGTTGGAGCCGCCTTGCGCCTTCCAGTCGAAGGAGAGCTGCAGTTCGGTAGTGCCGTTGGGAACCAAGATGTCACGATATGCATACACTCGCGTTTCCGTGCCTTGGTAGGTGTTCGAAACGCCGCCATCGTTGGAGATGTACAAACCGTTCGAGCCGCCAATCGTGGTGTTCACGTCACTGGTGGCGTCGCTAGGCTCGCCAATGTACCATTTGTTGGTCTGCGTGCCGTTGAGAATGCCCCATTGCAGGTTGTCGGTGGCGTCCTCGAAATCGGTGGTGTAGGGCAGCGTGGCCGCGATCGTGGTCGTGGAGAAGGTGACGGTGTTGGTCTGATCGTCACCGACAGTGCCGTTGCACAGTGTAGCCACATACACCTCGTAAGTGGTGTTGGGAAGGAGACCGGAGAGAAGGTTTCCCAAGGTGGAGGTGACGTTCAAGGAGCTCCAAGGATTCGAGGAACCCGCTTCACGATAGAAGATGACCCACGCCGAGTGGTTGGCATCGTCGTCGAGGAAGGAGACCTCGGCACTGTTGTCGGTCACGTTGGTCACAGCGACGGAGTTGTGCGCAGGAGCCGAACATTGCGGGATAATCGACACGGTGAAGTCGTCCATGTTCCAGCCGGAGGAGGTGTTGGAACCCGTGTAGAGGAGCGCGATTCTGCCGGAAGTGGCTTGTACGTTGTTGAAGTCGAACGGTCCCATGAAGGCACCGTTGCCGCCGGCAGAGGAACCGCGAGGTCCGGGGGTACCGGCATCGCCCAGCGGCTCGAAGGTGGCCGTGTCGTTGATGTCGGAAATCACACCCACAATCGCGCTGGTGGTGCCGCTACCGAATTGGGTGGCCCAGAAGGACATGCGCAGCTCGTGGATGTCGTTGGTGAACTCAGGCAGCACCAGCATATTGGTGTAGCCCTTGAACTCGGCGGTATTGCCACCGGAGTGCGCGGCTTCACCGTAGTTCCGGAGGACGTAAGGATAGAAGCTACTGCCGTTGACGTAGGTGATCGGCGTCTCCCAGCACACGAATTCGGCGCTGGTGTAGCCTTCGAAGTCTTCATACCACGGATTGGCCTGAGTCACTGTGAAGGCACCGCAGGCCGTGGTGAAGTTGGCCTCGCTCCAGAAGCTGTACTCGCCACCGCCACAAACGGAACGCATGCGCACCTTGTAGGCGGTGTTGGCGGTCAAACCGGTAATGATTTCCGACATGGAGGTTACCATGCCCATACTCACCCAGTTGGTGTCGGCCATGGGACGATACTCCATCTCCCAAGCGGATTCTTGATAGCCGGGCACCCAGTTCACCATCGCGCCGTCGCTGGTGATGCCGGTGATGTTGATGTTCGGCGCCACACAGGTCGTGGTGGTGTCGCACGGTGAGCCGAAGATGACGTTGTTACGGCTGGTGGTACTTCCGCCATTGCCGCTGGAGGGCGTTGTGGTGGTGCTATAGGCACTGGCATCCTGATAGATGTATCGGGATGCGGTGAACGGGGCCGTGTGCGTGCGCCAGGTGTTGCCCGATTGCCAGCTGCCCGTCATGTCCAGCACAATCAACAGCAGGTTGTCCGCACCGTTGTATTGGAACGGGGTGGAGAACTGGAAGGTGTTGAAGCCGTTTTGCAGCGATTGCGCGGTATCGAACACCAGCGTTGCGCTTGTGGCGTCAATCCAGCTGGAGGCGCTGGTTTCGGAGGTGTGCATCAGATAGATCTTCAATGTGCGGTCCACACTGCCGGCCACCTTTTCGAACGTCACCGACTCGATGCTTCTCGGTGTGCCGCCCATCTCCTCGGCAAGGAAGAGCTGCTGCGTATAAGAATAGTTGTAGGTGCTGTATGAGGGGAGATAGCTGTTGGTGGCGGTACCGTCGCCGATGGTCACGTCGCCGCCCACCAGACAGTTGGTGCGGAAGGTCTCCATCACCCATTCGCCGCTGTAGCTGTTGTCACAGTTCGGACGCACCCGCACGTCATAGTAGGTGGAGTAGTTCAAACCGCCTAACAGATAGGTCGTTGCCGTGATGTTGTCCACCGTGGTCCATGACTCCAATCCGCTTTCGGAATATTCGAGGGTATAGCTGTCCACCGTGCCGAACGGTCCGGCTGTCCAGGAGATGACAGCTGAGGTGCCGGAAATGTCGTCCACCTCCAAACTGCTGATCGGCGAGCAGGAGGGTTCGTAATCAACCGTCACGTCGTCGATGTAGTAACCGCAGCTGGCGGCGTTGGAGACGCGGAAGGCGATGTACTTGCCCGTGCCTTGGTAGTTACCGAAACTCACGAATTGCTCAGCGTAAGCGTAAGTGTTCATGGCGGAGAGGTCGATGGTGTCGACCGGCACGAAAGTGGAATCCACGTCCTTGTCGGTCATTACACCCACCTCCAGCGTGCCGCTCGAACCGGTTCGGCAAGCCCAGAAGTTGACCATCAACTGGCTCACGTCAAAACTTTGGTCCAACTCGGGAGCGATAGCGATGTTGTAGCAGTTGGTGGTGTGGTGGAAGTCCAGGAAGTGCGTGCCGCTGTGGGCGTAGGTGTTGCTGGGAACATAGACGTAGTGCGCCGGATCGGAAGCGAAACGGCTCCAACAGAGGATATAGTTGTCTTGCGAAGTGGCGTAAATGCCAGTCTCAAAGTCTTCGGAATAAGGCAGTGTCACAATCGGACCGCAGTCGGTGCGGAAGGAGACGCTGACGGGCGTGCTGACGAATCCGACACCGCAGTCAGACCAGACGTAGAGGTCGTATTCGGTGTTCGGGTTGAGACTGTAAATGGTATGCGAAGTGTCGTAGACGGTCTCAGAGGTGCCGCTGCCGGGCTCAAAACCAACAGGACCGTATTCGACCATCCATTCTGTTGCGGTGCCGACCTCCGACCAATGGATGGTGACCGTTTCGGAAGTTACAGCATCTACCGCCAAATCGACAGGATGCGCGCAAACCGGGATGTAATCCAAGGTCACGTCATCCAGACGGAGGTTGTTGCCGCCGTTGCCGTTGCTGGCACGGAAAGCGATGTATTGACCGTTTCCAGTGTAATTTGCCAGAGAATATTCAATAAGATTGTACTGGTTAACCACTTGGGGATGAATGGTGTCGAGTGTTTCGAAGGTGGTAGGATCATTTTTGTCCGTCATCACGCCGAGTTCCAGCACAGCGGTGGAGGAGGCAGAAGTGTTTTTCACCCAGAAGGAGATTTGCAATTCGCTCAAGCTGATGCTCTCGTCCACCTTCGGCATGATGGCGATGTTGGTGACATTGGAGCCGTCGTCGAATCTCAACATGCCAGACAGAGAGTGCGCAGAGCTACTTGTACTATAATATACCGGGCTGCTGGAGTTGTTGGTGTAGCGGTCCCAACAATAGATGTAGGCGTCCTCGCCGGAACCGTAGTGGTCGTCGCCGTCAAAATTCTGAGTGTAGGGCAATTCCCAAAGCGCTTCGCATTCGGTGCGGAAGCTCACCGCATCCGTCCAAAGGCTCACGTCGTTGCCGCCGCAGAGGGCGCGCACACGCACTTGGTACACCGTGTTGCCCTCTAAACCGTAAAGGGTGTAGGTGGAACCGGAAGTGGTTCCTGCGGGTGTCCAGTCCGTCTCGCCGCTGGCTCTGTACTCAATCTCGGCATTTTGCGTGGAATTGGGGTTGAACCAAGAAATCTCGGCGGAGGAGGCATCCACATTGCTCACGGCCAGCGTGTTCGGACGAATACAGCTGCTCATGTCGCAATAGATGAAACGGATGTTGTTGACGTTGCTCGACAGCGTACCGGCCTGATCAGGAGCCAATGGATCGTAGGTGGAGGCGTCGCGATACACATAACGTGACATGTTGGCCGTGTTGGCGTCGTTGTGCGTGTAGAATTTGTTGCTGCTGTTGGAGTAGCTGCCCGTATGGTCTAACACAGCGACAAGGATGTTGTCGGTGCCGTTGTAATTAAAGCTCTGGTTGAACGGGAACTCGAACCAATAGTCGGTTCCGGAATTGTTCAGCTCTACCTGTCCGGAAAAGACTTGCGTGAAGGTGATGTTGTTGTCAGCGGAAGGGAGTACCCATCCGGAGGACAAGTCCAGAGTGTCGGGCACATGAGCCAGATAGATGTCCAGATTGCGGGTCAGTGAGGTGGAGAGGAAGTATTGGAAGGCGAGCGAGCTGAAATCCTGGGCTTCGTTGTTCAGCTGTGAAGCGGGGATGATTTGTTGGGTGTAAGAGTAGTTGTAGTAGGTCTGTGTCGGGAAATAGTTGCCATGAGTGCTGGAAGTTCCTTCTCCCACGGTTACGGAAATAGGAGAATTACAGGGCGTGACGAAATTCTTATACACCGTGTCGCTGCCGTAACCATCTGTGCAGAAGGTGTATACGCCGACAGTGTAGGCGGTGTTCTCCGACAAACCCATCAGCAGGTAGCTGAGCCCGTCGGTGGTGAATTCCGATTCAACACCCGTCGCATTCTCGTGCAAGATAATATGGTATTCCGAAAGTTCGCCGTTGTCGTGGGCTGTCCAGGTGACCGTGGCGTTGGTGCCGTTGA
>JAGBPE010000045.1 GCA_017633495.1 Bacteroidales bacterium
CATGTAATCCACGCTGAGGTCATCCAAATACATATAAGAGGTGCCCCAGGCAGGAATTCTGAATGCCAAGTAGTGGCCGGAACCTGCGTATGCAGAGGTGTAGACTTCAAAATCTTCCCATACACCGGAATAGACGGGTGTGAATGTGCCCAGCGTGATAAAGGAGTTGTAGTTCGTAGGATCGCTCATAATACCCATCTCGATACTGTAACCGGTAGAGGAAGAGTAGAGCTTGAAGTTGACCTGCAGGCTGTCCATCACCACATTGTCGTCAAATCTCGGAGCTGCGGCGTAGGAGTAGTACATGGAGGTGCCGTAGAAGTAGAGGGACTTGGTGCCGGAAGCGTGTTGGCTCGTGGAGATGTAAGGATACTGGGTGGAGTTGTTCGTGTTGCCGATCCAGCAGTTGGCCATGCTGCCAGCGCCGGTGCCGTTGCTCGACTCGAAATTTTCGGTGAACGGAACAGTGGCGTAAGCGCAGACTGTGAAAGCGGAGGTCATAGCCCAGTTGCTGAATTCAGAGGAAGAGCAGATGGCTCTTACGCGGAAATCATAGTGGGTGTCGGGGTTCAGGCCGGTGAAGGTGTAGGTCGTGGTGTTAACCGTGCCGGCGGATGTCCAGTCGGTAGTGTCAGAGGTCTTGTATTCCAATTCCCAAGAGTTCTCTTGATCGCCGGGAGCCCAAGTGAGGGTGATCTCCTCGTCTGTGTAGTTCGTCACAACCACGTTGGGCGCGACACAGGTGGCTGAAGAGTCGCAAGGCGCACCGAAAATGACATTGCTACGGTAAGATGAGCTGTTGCCGCCTGAAGGAGCTGGGTTCACGCTGTACGGGGCAGAGTCGGTGTAGCTGTAGAGAGAGGATACTGTTGCGGTGTGAACAGCCCAAGAGTTGGAGCAAGAGTAGGAACCGGTGGAGTCGACCATGATAAGGACGAGGTTGTCGGTGCCGTTATATTGGAATGGAGTGGTGAAGTTGAAGGTGTTCCAACCCACCACGAGATTGGTAGTGCCATTGTATACCATAACGGCAGAGTCGGTGGGCAAGTAACTGCTCGGGTTGGACTGCGAAGTATGCATAAGGTAGATACTCAAATGTCTGCTTGGAGATTCCAAGGAGGTGGCTTCGAAGGCAACAGAATAGAGGGTGCTTGCACCGTTCATTTCGGAGGCCAGGAAGAGCTGTTGCGTGTAGCTGTAGTTGTAGCAGCTGTATTCCGGGAAGTAGGATGAGGTGGATGTGCCGTTGCCGATGGCCAGCTCGCCGCCTGCCAAACAGTTGGTGAGCAACGTCTCGGTCAACGTGTCGCTGTAAACGCCAGCGTCGCAATCCATATAGAGCATGATGTCGTAGTAGGTTTGCGGAGTGAGGCCGCTAAGCAGTGCGAAAGTACCGGTGGTGGTCACGCTCTGCCAGATGCCGGTGCCTTGTTCGGCGTATTCAACATGGTAGGTCTCGGTGCCTGCGGCAGTCTCGTCGGCATCCCAGCTCACCATTGCGGAAGTACCGCCCACGTTACTGATGGTCAGGTTGTGCGGAGGCATACAATCCGTTTGACCAACGTAGATGCTGATGTCGTCAATATATACATAGTTGGAGGTACTGCCCGGAGCAAACGGACAATAGAGTGTCGGGTAGATCACCTGTCCGTTGACCGATGCCGGCAACGCGAAGGTGAACTCAGTCCAAACCGAGGTGTTGAGGTCGGAAGGATAGATATTCTTCACAGGAACGAAAGTGCTGAAATCCTGAGGATCGGTCATGTAACCAGCGGTGATACGACCATAGCCGGCAGAAGTCTTGTACTCCCAGAAAGTCATCAACAATGACTCCGTGTTGTTGGTCAAGTCGAGACCTTGGAAACGGATCATCGTGTTGTTCGGGGTGTAGGAGTAGAAGTAGAGCGATGCGTTGCCGGAGTGGTGGTAGGAAGTGGAGAGGTAAG
Organism: Bacteroidales bacterium; assembly: GCA_017633495.1. Lineage (GTDB taxonomy): Bacteria > Bacteroidota > Bacteroidia > Bacteroidales > WCHB1-69 > F23-D06. The sequence continues at coordinate 1,947 of JAGBPE010000045.1, forward strand.
GATAGCTGGAGTAGGTGCCACCCAGACCGATTTCAGAACAGTCGGGGATGACACTGGAACCAGTGCCGAAACCGTCCATGTCCATTACGTAAGGCAGCTGGTCGGTGGGCTGACAGAGAGTCTTGAAGGTGCCCATGTTCCAGAAGCTGCTCTCAGAGGAACAGTTTGCACGAAGATAGATGGTGTAGTTTGTGTTCGGCAGCAAATTGGTGGCAGCAAAGAATGTGTCGCTCAATTGTTCCACCGTCTCGTTGTTCAAGGTGCTGCCAGCGGGGACGAGCACGAGCTCATAGCCGTTGTGGTTCTCGTTGGAGTGCCAGTTGATATTGACGGAATTGGAGGTGATGTTGCTCACCGTCAGATAGGTGGGCATCGGACATACCACCGGGTCGCCAATCAGGAAGCGCATGTTGTTGCGGTCGCTGCCCACGGTGCCGGAACCCGGGTTGTTCACGCTGTAGGGAGAACTGTCGTTCTGCAAGTAGAGGGACTTGCTGGAGGCAGAATGCGTGCTGAATGTGGGGTTGGAACTTGTCACGTAAGTACCCGTGTTGTTGAGCACTGCCACCACGATGTTGCTGGTGCCGTCATACTCGAAAGGAACATCGAACGGGATGTTCACCCAGCCGTCGGGACCGGCATTGGTGAAATTGACTGTACCGCTGAAGACTTGGAACATCTGGTTGGGAGAAATCCAGTCGGTGCCGTTGCTGAACGAACTCTTGTTGGTGTTGCCCATATATACCACGATGTTCTTGTCTTGGGCAGTATTATATATGTATTGGAAGGAGATGCAGTTGATGGCGCCGTTGATGGTGCCCAATTCAGCAACTGTGAAAATCTGCTGGGTGTAAGAATAGTTGTAGAAGGTGTTCAAAGGAAGGGTGTAAACGGTGTTGGTACCTGTACCCACTGTCACCGTGTCGAGACAGTTCATGCAAGGGTTGTCGTTCATAGAGACAGTAAGGGAAAGAGGGTCGGATTCGCAACCGTTGGCATATTCTGCCGTCAGATTATAGGTATAGTCACCGTTGGGCACGGAATCCAGATAGGAGGTGGCCCCGACCGAGGCGAGAAGAACATCGTTGCGGTAGAGATTGTAGCCGGAAAGGATGTTGTCTGCCGTCTGCAGATGACCGATGATCAACCAGTTGTAAGCAGCCAAAGAAGCCGTAGGATCCCCTCCTGAAAGGGTCTCCCATACAGTGTCGTTACCATTTACGGCAATCAGGTCGCCATAGTTGAATACAGCCGTGTTGTTGCTGGCGCCCAGAGGGTAGCCGGTGGATGCATCACAACGGATGCCGATCCACAACTCTTGTGTGACGTCGATTAAGAACGGGTTATCCAACAACACCGTATTCATGGAGCTGATTGTCAAAGCAGAGGTAATCGGCTGGTTGACAATCAGTGTGCCGGGGTTGAAGATGGTGTCGTTGGTCACACTGCCACCTTGCCAAACCATTAGGTAGTAGGAGCAGATCGTTTGATTCTCACCGGGTACAAAGGAGACCGAGGTGAGGTAACGACCCGCGTAGTTGGCCAGGTCGGTCGGCGTGAAACGAATCGTGCCGGTGAAGTCAAGCGCGACACCGTCACCGCCGCCAATGCGGGTTGAAAAAGTGGTGGTGGACCACATAATGTTCGCCTGAGTGGAATCCGTAATCGCATTCCAGTTCAGAAGTACATTGTACCAGTCTGGCGAGTGCAACGAGGCGGTCAAGCCGGTAGGTGTCGCGCAGGAGCTCTGCGCAAAACCTCTGCCTGACAGCAACATTACAGCCAGAATCAGAAAGAATAATGCTTTTTTCATAACGTTATATTTTGGTGAAAAAAATGTTCTGCTCAAAATTAGACAATAGTTTTAATAGTTGCCGTGGAAATAATATGAACATCACGATTTTTCCAATTTGCTGAAAATGTGCTTGTTGGACAATAAATTGTTAATAACTCAAAAAATGAATGTTGAAAAGAAGAGACTTGAAAAGGCGGATTTTTGCATAAAATCAACAGGTTTTTACCAAAACGGTGCATTTTCGGGTGCTGTTTTAAGATGAAAATTGATGCTAACTATCGGTAAAATGTGTACTTTTGCCGCCTCTTTTTTAGACAAAAATTCGTTATGGAAGAAAAGCATCATACACGTCCGTCTTGGGACGAATACTTCATGGAAATCGCTGATACAGTGAGCAAACGCGCCACCTGCGACCGTGGGCGCAGCGGCTGTGTGGTCGTGCGCGACCGCCAGATCCTCGTCACCGGCTATGTGGGTGCGCCCAAGGGCCTTCCGCACTGCGATGAGGTGGGACATCAGCTCAAGCAGACCGTTCACGAGGACGGCACGGTGACCCAGCACTGTGTGCGCACCGTCCACGCCGAGCAGAACGCCATCTGCCAGGCCGCCAAGTTGGGCATCTCCCTCAACGGCGCCACCCTCTACTGCCGCATGACCCCCTGCCGCACCTGCGCCATGCTCATCATCAACTGCGGCATCGTCCGCGTAGTCTGCGCCAACAAATACCACGCCGGACAGGAATCCGAAGAGATGTTCAAGGCCGCCGGCGTCGAACTGGAGTTTTTTTCGGATGAGGTAGTGAAGTACGACAAACAATAGTTAGCAGTTAGTAGTTAGCAGTTTAAAACAGCCTTATTGAGCAGCCTCGAAGAGGCAAGACGCGCGAAGCGCAATTAACCCCACATGAGCGACGAAGGAGCGTAATGTGGGGCGGCAAGTACAAGTAACCAAACACTAAATAAATATGTCAACCTTCCTTTGGGAAAGCATCGCTTTCGGCCCGATACACAGCAGACGACTGGGCCACTCGTTGGGCATCAACCTCATGCCTGTGGACGAGAAGATCTGCACGTTCAACTGTCTCTATTGCGAGTGCGGCTGGACTTTGGAAAAGAACCTCAACGCCCGTGAGCCCTATCCGTTGGAGACGGTCATGGAGGCTATAGAGCGCAAGTTGGCGGAGTGTGCCGGCAACAGCACGCCCGTCGACAGCATCACCTTCTCCGGCAACGGCGAGCCGACGCTCTATCCCTGGTTCGACCAAGTCATCGACCGGCTGCTGGTGCTGCGCGACAAGTACTATCCGCGGGCGGTGATCACCTGCCTGTCGAACGCCACGCAGCTCTACCGTCCGGAGATCATCCGCGCACTGCAGCGCATCGAGAACCCGATGCTGAAGCTCGACGCGGGCACGCAGGGGATGCTCGACACGTTGAACGCGCCCATCGTGCCGGTCGACATCGAGCAGGTCACCGACCAGCTTTGCAGCTTCAACGGCAACCTCATCATCCAGACGATGTTTCTCAGCGGCGTGCGAGAGGGTAGGGCGTTCGACAACTCCGTGGATCCCGAATGGTCGCAGTGGCTGTCTCGCATCCGCCGCATCAATCCCAAACGCATCGTCATCTACTCGTTAGACCGCGAAACTCCCGCCCTTGACCTGCATAAGTTCGATAAGGCGTATCTGGACGGCATTGTGACGAAGTTACGTGCAGAAGGTTTCAACGCGGAGGCTTATTAGAAAAAAATATTCCCGACATATCAAAGGAAATATTATCTTTGCCGCCAAATTTCGAAATTAAGAAAAATTGTATACAATGAAAAAATATTTATTACCGCTATTTGCCATGGTTTTGGTGGCAGTGAGTCTCAACTCCTGCAAGCCCGATGAGGAAATCTACAGCCCGAAATGCCGAATCAGCAAGATCTGGTTCCGTAGCGAGGTGGGTGAACCTAACGAGACTTTTCTGTATGACAAGAAGGGAAATCTTGAAGAGATTGTTGTCGACAGCCTCTATTCCTTCAAGTTCACTTACAACAAAGACAAGACGGTCAGCCAGATAGTGCATGTGGGTGTGAACTATACCGAGACCATCGATTTCCAGTGGACTGACCGCTTGGTGGACAAGATGACCTACCGCGTGGACGGCGAAGTGGTGCTGGATTACACCTTCCACCGCATTGACAATAAGAAAGATAAGGCATTCGGTCGCCTCGACTACATCGAAGTGATGTACGACGGCGCCTTCTACGAACCCTATTTTGACGATATCACCAACAGAAGCTCGAAACATCTGCTGTACGACAGAGTCTTTGGCGATTACAACGAGATTGCGAAAATCGTCGCCCGCAGCGAATCCAAAGACCTGAAGATGTATTCCATCAAACGCTTCACCTACTATCCTGGCAAACACAAGGATTACAACAATATCGAAACCTACGTGGAAGAGTTCCCGATTGCGCAAACCACCATTACCCATACATATACTTACAATCTCGACACTTATAATCCTTTCTATGGCCTGCCTTTCGCATACGCCAGTGTGGACGGTTATTACTTGAACTGCAAGGCTACGGAGCGCGTTGAGACGGTGGTGGCTGGCAGTGTTCAGGTGCCGGTTAACATCACCTACAGCTACGAAGGGTTGAATTATATGAACAACAAGCACTATCCGCGTCAGTTCGTGACCCTCTCCGACGAGAACAACGTCCCGATGCACACCTATATTTTATATAAAGAATAGTCGCCGGTGATTGGTATGAAAATCCATGATGCGGGTAAGCTGATTATCTTCGTCAGTCTTATCACGATTTTCCTGGCAGTTTGTTTCTACATGCTGTTCCTGGCGAAGCTGTGGTGGGTGAACCTCGTCTTCTTCATTACGATGCTCACCATCGGAGTGCTGATCGTGCGCTTCTTCCGTGTGCCCACGCGTGTCATCAACAAGGTGGACAACGGTGTGCTTTCCCCCGCCGACGGCACTATCGTTTATGTGGGACCTGCGTTTGAGCATGAGTATTTCAAAGACGAGCGGCTGAAGATTTCCGTCTTCATGTCCATCAACAACGTGCACGTGAACAGCTACCCCATTTCGGGGGAAATTTCCTACACCGCTTACCATCCGGGCAAGTACGCGCTCGCCAAACTGCCGAAGTCTTCGGTGGACAACGAGCACAACTCCATCGTGGTGCGCAACGACGAAATAGAGGTGCTCTTCCGACAGATTGCCGGTTTTGTGGCCCGCCGCATCATCAGCTATCCTGAGGTCGGTGACATTGTGGAGCAGGGCGAAGAGGTCGGCATGATCAAGTTCGGCTCCCGCGTGGATGTCTTCCTCCCCAAAAACGCCGCCGTCGCCGTCAGTAATGGCGATAAAGTCGTCTCCAAGAAGACCGTGCTGGCGTATTTTTAGTTAGCAGTTAGCAGTTAGCAGTTAGTAGTTAAGGCGGAAAACCAATCTGTTGTTATGAAACTCTCGGTCATCATCGTGAACTACAACGTTTCGGCGTTTCTGGAGCAGGCGTTATTGTCTGCGCAGAAGGCTATGCGTGGTATTGACGGGGAGATCTTCGTGGTGGACAACCACTCGGTGGACAACTCCGTGGCGATGGTGAAGGCCAAATTTCCTAACGTAAAACTGATTGAAAACCAGGATAATGTCGGCTTCGCAAAGGCCAACAACCAGGCGATCCGCATCTCATCCGGTGAATATGTGCTGCTGCTCAACCCCGACACGGTGGTGGAAGAGGATACCTTCGAGAAGTGCATCCGCTTCATGGACGAAACTCCCGACTGCGGTGGTCTCGGCGTGAAGATGGTGGACGGTCAAGGTCGTTTCCTGCCCGAGTCGAAGCGCGGCATTCCCTATCCGAAGGCCTCGTTCTACAAGCTTTTCGGGCTGTCGAAGCTTTTCCCTAAGTCGCAGAAGTTCGGTGCCTACCACGCCACCTATATCGGCGAGGACGAGACCCACGAGGTGGAGGTGCTGGCCGGCGCGTTTATGATGCTGCGCAAATCCGTACTAGACGAGGTGGGACTTTTAGACGAGGACTACTTCATGTACGGCGAGGATATTGACCTGTCGTACAGGATTTTGAAAGGCGGTTACAAGAACTACTACTTCCCCCAGACCCGCATCATCCACTATAAAGGCGAGAGTACCAAGAAGGGGAGTCTGAACTACGTCTATGTGTTTTACAACGCGATGCAGATATTCGCGCGGAAACACTTTTCGGCCAACAACGCCAAAGTTTTCAATGTTGCCATCGACGCTGCCATCTGGCTTCGTGCTTCGTTGGCGGCTTTGAAGCGGATTCTGAGTCGGCTGATGCTGCCGTTGCTCGATTTCATCCTCATCTTTGCAGGACTTTTCGCGATTTCCAAATATTGGGACCACAATGTGCTCTATCAGCGCAACTCCTTCTTCCCGGACTACTACTTCTACGCCGTGCTGCCCGGCTACACGCTGTTGTGGCAGTTGGCAGTGTGGCTTCGTGGCGGTTACCGCAAGCCGGTGAACCGTTCGCTGCTGAACCGCGGTATCATCGGGGGTGGCGTGCTGGTGCTGCTCATCTACGCGCTGTTGCCCGAGACCATGCGCTTCTCCCGCGCGGTGGTCATCATGGGAACGGTTTGGGCGCTGGTGGCCGTGAACGTATTGCGCTCCCTTCTCTCCAAGGCGCATCTCATTGATGTGGATGCCCGCCGTTTGAGTCAGCGCATTGCCATCGTGGGCGGTCCGGAGGAGACTGAGCGGGTGCTGAACATGGTGCAGTCGATCAACACCCCGCGTGAGTTTGTCGGATTGGTGATGACGCAACCCGTTGACACAGAAAACCATCTGTGCATCGGCCGTGTAGAAGACCTGTCGGAACTGATTACCATATACCAAATCAACGAGGTGATTTTCTGTTCCCGCGATATTCCCGCCGATCAGATCATCGATTGGATGGGGCGTCTGCAGGATATGCAGATTGAGTACAAAATCGCGCCGGAGGACAGCCTTTCGCTCATCGGCAGCAACGCCATCTTCACCACCGAGGATCTGTACACCATCCCTTTGCAGCCGGTCTACCTGCCGCGCAACCGTCGTGTCAAGCGCTCGTTCGATATGGTCTCCGCATTTTTGCTCTCACTGCTGCTTCCGGTAGACATCTGGTTTGTGGAGAACAAGGGGGCGTTTGTCAGAAACCTGTTCGATGTGCTGTTTGGTCGTAAGAGTTGGGTAGGGGTGACAGCTGCCGCGCAAGCTTCCGGTTCGCAGCTGCGCCCGGGCGTTTTGTCTCCCGCCGACGCCTATCCGAACAGTACCTTTTCGCCGGAGATAGCGGCTCGTACGGAGGAACTTTACGTTCGGAATTACCAAGTGCGCAACGACTTGACGATTTTGACGAAAGGTTTTCGCAAGTTGGGAAATTGTTAATAATTCTTTCCAGTAACAGAACATTTTTTTTGTACATTTGCACGCTTTTTTTTGCAAATAAAAATTACGTGTATATGAACAAGATTTCCATTTTCAGTATCTTTATTTTGCTGTTTGCGGGCAGTGTTGTGGCGCAAAGAGTTACAGCAGACCAGGCCATGCAGGTCTGTCAGCGTTTTTTGATGGACAAACAGCAGTATTCCGTTGTGGAGGGCATCAAATTGGCGGAGACTTACACCCAGGACAACGGGGATGCTGCACTTTACCGTTTCCAATTGCCCCAGACGGGTTTTGTGGTGGTGTCGGCCTCTACGACCACCCCTCCGGTGCTGGCATACGCCTTTGATCAGGATTTCGAGATGATTCCGCCTGTGAGTAACCTGTTCCACCTTTACAAACAGGAGATTGCCTGCGCTGAGAAAGAGCAATGGCAGGCGAAACCCAAGGCCGCTGCTGCTTGGGATCGTTTCCTCGCCGAGGAGTTCTCGCCCAAAATCACCCGCGGTACCTCAGGCGGTCCGCTGTTGACCACCACATGGAATCAGAACAAGTACTATAACACCTATTGTCCGTGGGATGCGAACGCGGGTTCCTATTACGACTACCGCGTGCCCAATGGCTGTGTGGCACTGGCTTTCTCTCAGGTGATGAACTATCACCGTTATCCGGACCGTGGCGCGGGTGCTACCACCTATATTCCTCAGGGATATCCCCGCCAGACGGTCTATTTCTCCCAGCACACTTATCATTATGACGCCATGTGCAACGCGCCTCAGGATTATGCCAACGAAATTGCGAAGCTGTGTTACCACTTCGGCGTGGCTATCCAGATGGCTTACAATGCCGATGGCTCCGGCTCCAGCACTGAACTTGGCAAGGAAAAGCTGATTACCAATTTCAGGTATGACGAAAGAGCCGAGATTCAATACAGAGGCAATTATCTGGATACAGTGGTGGCGGCCTACATTGCGCTTTTGAAGAATGAAATCGACAATCGCCGCCCGGTGGTCTATAGTGGTTGTGATCAGAACCTTTCCGGTTGTCATGCATACGTGTTGGATGGTTATGACGAGGACGATCTCTTCCATCTGAACTATGGATGGGGCGGTTCATCTAACGCTTTCTACGCTATTGACAACTTTGTTGCCGGTCCGTCACATTTCGACTATCAGAGCACGGCCGTGCTGAAGATTTTCCCGTCTGAAGCTGTGGAGGCCCATTACTGCCAAGGACATCAGCGTAATACGGCCAGTTTCGGCTATGTGGCTGATGGTTCCCCGACAGCGAAACCTTACCAGCAGAATCCCGACTGCTCGTGGATGGTGGCTACTCCCTACGCTACCTCTTACCATTTCTCCTTCGATCGTCTGGATTTGAACCCCGGAGACTATGTGACTATTTACAACGGTCCCACGGAGGCCAGTGGCGTGTTGGTGTCACTCACCGGCTCGGATGTGCCGACGCAACTTTATACGGTCAATGCCGACAGCGTGTTGATTAAATTTGTCGGAAATACCAATAATACAGATCATTACGGATTCCAGATCTCTTACAACGCTACGTTGCCCGCTCGTACCTGCGAGCAGATAACGAATATGCCGAATGTGTGGAGTGCCACCGTAACTGACGGTTCACAGGTTGGTGATAAATATATGCCTTCGACCTCTTGCACATGGAATGTCTCCCACAATTTCATCTCCGGATATGCATTCACTTTCCATAAATTCAATTTGGGTTATGGTGACTTTGTGGACATCTACAATTCAAGCACAAATCCGGCGACCTTGCATAAGCGTTTCGATATTTACAACATGCCGGACGAGCCCTACTATACGGTGCCGTTCAAGAAGATGCGTGTGGTTTTCGTGAGCGACAACTGGGACGAGAGCGAAGGATTCAGCATGGATTTCATGGCCTTGTCTGCCATTGAGGACTTCAACGGCATCGAGGATATGACGGTTTACCCGAATCCTGCTACGGATGTGTTGAATATCGACCTTACGCTCTCTCAAGCCGATAAGTTGAACCTCCGATTGGTGGATATGACCGGCAAACTGCTGAAAGAGGAGGTTGTGGAAGGTGCTGACGGTGACAACCATCTCCGTTTCGATATCAATGGAGTGGCCAAGGGATTGTATCTGTTGGAAGTTGCAACACCGTCTGGCAAGTCGGTGCGCAAAGTGACTGTGCAATAACACCTTGACGATAGTATGGCGAAGCGTGTGTTGATAGCGATGAGCGGCGGTATCGACAGCAGTGTGGCTGCGATGCTGCTGATGGAGCAGGGTTACGAATTGGTCGGCGTGACCTTCCGGACCTTCGACTCCATCACCGAAAGCTGTCTCGCCCGCGAAAAGGGCTGCTGCTCTGTGGATGCCATCTTCGAAGCGAAACATCTGGCCGAAAAACTCGGCTTTGAACACCATATCCTGGATGTTCGCGATCTCTTCAAGAGAACGGTCATCCAGGATTTTATTGACCAATATCTACGTTGTCGCACTCCGAATCCCTGTGTGCTCTGCAATCCCATCATCAAATGGGGCAGGGTGCTGGAGATGGCAGACGAGTTAGGCTGCGACTATATTGCAACAGGTCACTACGCGCGTATAGCGCAAGATGGTGACCGTTTTTACCTCCAAAAAGGCGTTGATACCCAGAAAGATCAGACCTACTTTCTTTGGAAGTTGACTTCCGAGATGTTGAGCCGGACCCTCTTTCCGTTGGGCGGTTTGACCAAGCAGGAGGTGCGGCAGATTGCGGCGGACCATGGCTTCGTGAAGCTGTCGCAGAAGAAGGAGAGCGAAGAGATCTGTTTCGTGACCGATGACGATTACCGCCATTTCCTGCAGGATGAAGTCCCTGATTTGCAGGAACGTATGCCTGTGGGCGACTTTGTGACTACGGACGGCAAAGTGGTGGGGAAGCATCAAGGATTATACAATTACACGGTTGGACAGCGTAAGGGCTTGGGCATCGCGCTCGGCGAACCCGCGTATGTGGTGGCGTTGCAGCCCGACACGAACTGCGTGGTGCTTGGGAAACGCGAAGATTTGCAGCACACCCGCTGTGTGGTCTCCGACTTGAATTTGACAAAATGTCCCGATTTTGAAGAGGGTATGCAGGTGACGTGCCGTTCGCGCTACCGCAGTGCCGGAACGCCCGCGCGCCTCTCTCATCTGGATGACGGCCGTGTGGAAGTCGTTTTCGAAGAACCCGTTTTTGCGGTCACTCCTGGGCAAAGCGCTGTCTTCTACGACGGTGACGATCTGATTGGCGGTGGGATTATTGAATCATAACCTTCTGAAAATTGAAATGTTATGATTAGCCAGAACGCCATTAACTATACCTTCCAACAGCTTCTCAAAGTCGCGTTGCCTGATTTTGATTCGTCGTTTTTTACTATAGAAGCTTCGGAATCGGAGTATTGCATCCATTTTGGACAAAGCTCGATTACGATGCCCAAAATGAATGAAACGCAATGGCAAGCCTTCTTGAAGGGGGAAATGCAGCCGTGGGTTAATGAAGCAAGAACAGAACCGATCCCGTTGTTTGGTCCTGAGGATAATCCATTTGATATTATCACGCCCTCTTTTGCGTTTTTGTCGCGTTACGAGGAGTTTTATGCGCAGAAATCGGATGCTTACGGGCGATTCCCTTATCAAGACAGCCTCGCACAGAAGTATGGTTTAGTGGAAATCCCCATTGTGGATGAATACGCGATGATTTTGCGTAGGTTCTTATGTGCCTGTTCTCCAGAAACTTTCACGCCCACACCTCGCAAACCTAAGGTTGTGCCCACGCACGACATCGATTTGCTTTATCGATTTGATACACCATTCCAAGCGTTGAAATCCATTTTCGGTCGTGATTTGCTGATTAACCGAGATATGACAATGGTGCGGAAATCGTTTAAGGAGTACCGCGCATGGAAAGAGGAC